>QHSO01000103.1 GCA_003220475.1 Candidatus Rokuibacteriota bacterium
GCCCGACGCCCACGTCGAGGCGCCCACGGCCGGCTCGGTGATCCTCGCCGGCGTGCTGCTCAAGATGGGCACGTACGGCTTCCTGCGGTTTTGCTTACCGCTCTTCCCGGACGCGAGCGTCGACTACGGTCCGTGGGTGTTCGCGCTGGCCGTGATCGGCATCGTGTACGGCGCGCTCGTCTCGACCGTGCAGCCGGATCTCAAGAAGCTCGTCGCCTATTCGAGCGTGAGCCACCTCGGGTTCGTGATGCTCGGGCTCTTCACCCTCACGCCGCAGGGCCTGGTGGGCGGCGTGATCCAGATGGTGAACCACGGGCTGTCCACGGGCGCGCTCTTCCTGATGGTCGGGATGATCTACGAGCGGCGGCACACGCGGCTGATCTCGGAGTTCGGCGGTCTCTGGGCGGTGATCCCGGCCTTCTCGGCGCTGTTCCTGATCGTGTCGCTGTCCTCGCTCGGCCTGCCCGGCTTGAACGGCTTCGTCGGTGAGTTCCTCGTTCTGCTCGGCGCCTTCACCGTCAACAAGTGGCTCGCCGCCGTGGCGACGACCGGCATCATCTTCGCGGCCGTCTATCTGTTGTGGATGTACCAGCGCGTGGTCTTCGGTGAGATCCGGCACGACGCCAACCGGCGCCTGACCGACCTCACACCGCGCGAGTGGGCGGTGCTGGTGCCCGTGCTCATTCTCATCGTCTGGATCGGTGTCTACCCGAAGGCGTTCACGTCGAAGACCGAAGTCTCCGTGCAGGCGCTGATCGCCCTGGTGGAGAGCAAGGCGAGCGTCGCGCAAAACAAAACCGCGCCCCGAGTCGCGGAAGTAGAACGCAGCCGAGAACCATCTAGAGCAGGCCACCCACGCCCCAAGCCGGCCTCGCGGCTTTCGCTACAATGATCCCGGCGCCGCCCGTCGACCTCGGCGCGCTGCTGCCGTCGCTGATCGTCTTCGGCGCCGGCGTGCTCGTGCTCCTGCTGGACCTGCTGCCCCCGCGCACCAAGGACCATCTGGGAGGCGTGGCGCTGGCCGGCCTCGTGGGCGCGCTGGTGGCGTCGATCGCGCTCTGGAATCACGAGACCCGCGCGTTTCGCGACATGGTGCTGCTCGACAACTACGCGCTCTTCTTCCACGTGGTGATCGGCTACGCCGCCGCGCTCGCCGTGCTGCTCTCGATCGATTACCTGCGGCGCAACGGCATCGAGTCGGGCGAGTACTACGCGCTGCTGCTGTTCTCGACGTCCGGCATGATGCTGCTGGCCTCCGCGGGCGACCTGCTCGTCGTCTTCCTCGGCATCGAGCTCATGTCGCTCTCGCTCTACGTCATGGCCGGCCTCTTCAAGCAGCGCCTGGCGTCGGGCGAGGCGTCGATGAAGTACTTCTTGCTCGGTGCCTTCGCGACGAGCTTTCTGCTCTATGGCGTCGCGCTGATCTACGGCGCGACCGGCTCGACCAACTTCGACCGGATCGCGGCCGCCGCCGCGACGCGACCGCGCGACACGCTGATCACGATCGGACTCGGCCTGCTGCTGGTCGGCTTCGGGTTCAAGATCTCGTCGGTGCCGTTCCACATGTGGGCGCCCGACGTGTACGAGGGCGCGCCGACGTCGGTGACCGCGCTCATCGCCACCGGCTCGAAGGCGGCGGCGTTCGCCGCGCTGATCCGCGTGCTCACGGTCGCGCTCAAGGCCGCGCAGCCCGACTGGAGCGTGCTGTTGTGGGCGATCGCCGTCGTCAGCATGACGGCGGGCAACGTCATCGCCATCGCCCAGTCGAACCTCAAGCGGATGCTCGCGTACTCCTCGATCGCGCACGTCGGCTACATGCTCGTGGGGTTGGTGGCCGGCGGCGTGCCCGGCGCGGGCGCCGTGCTCTTCTACTTGCTCGCGTACACGTTCACCACGGCCGGCGCGTTCGGCGCCATCTTGCTGGTGGAGCGCTCCGATGGCGAGGCGGTCGAGGTCGGGGACTACGCGGGATTGGCGCGACGCCATCCCGTGCTGGCGGCCACGCTCGGCGTCTTCCTGCTCTCGCTGATCGGCATCCCGCCGCTCGCCGGCTTCGTCGCGAAGTTCTATCTCTTCGGCTCCGCCGTCCGCGCCGGGTACGTGTGGCTCACCGTTCTCGGCGTGCTGAACTCCGCCGTCGCCGCCTACTACTACCTGCGCGTGATCGTCTACATGTACATGCGCGAGCCGGAGGGCGCCGACGTGCGGATCGTGCCCTCGTTCGCGGGGGGCGTCGCGCTCGCCATCGCCCTCATCGGCATCGTGTTGCTCGGCGTGATGCCGGCGCCGTTTGCGGATCTCGCGCAGGTCGCCGTCGCGCCGCTGCTCCGGTAGTGGCGGTGCCGCGTATGGCGGTGCGCGCTGCGGGCGGGCGGCTGCCGCGCTGTCGCCGGGATGGCTCGCCGGTACGCCGCTCGCTCGCTCGGGCTCGATTCGCGCGAGCCCCCATCGATCTTCGGAGGGGGCCTCGACGGCCCCCTCCGATACCTCCCCCAGAATTCGATTGCGCCGGCAAAGCCGGCGCTCGGACGGCGCGGCGGTGATTCTCGCCATACGGCGTGCGCACGGCACCCGCACCGCCGGCGCAGGCGTCACCGTAGCCACCGGTCGCTATACCTGATGGTGCGACTGCCGCATCGGGGGTGGTTGTTGGATCTGGACGGGACCATCTATGTCGGGGAGGCGCTGGTGCCGGGGGCGGTGGAGACGATCGCGGCGCTGCGCGGCGACGGGCGCCGCGTCGTGTTCTTGTCGAACAAGCCGCTGCAGACGCGCGCTGATTACGCCGCCAAGCTCACGCGGCTCGGCGTGCCGGCGGCGGCGGAGGACGTGATCAATTCCTCGCTGGTGTTGGCGCGGCATCTGGCCACGCTCGATGTCGGCGCGCCGGTGTTCGTGATCGGCGAGCCACCGCTGGTGGCGGAGCTGACCGCGCACGGATTCGAGGTGCGCCGGGACGAGCGCGTGCGCTGGGTCGTCATCGCCTTCGATCGCACGTTCGACTACGCCAAGCTCAACACGGCGCTGCAGGCCGTGCGGCGCGGCGCGCGGCTCATCGCCACCAATCCCGATCGCACGTGTCCCGTCGAGGGCGGCGAGATCCCCGACTGCGCCGGAATGATGGCGGCCGTGGAGGCCGTGACCGGCGAGACGGTGAGCGTGATCGTCGGCAAGCCGTCGCCGATCATCCTCGAGGTCGCGCTCGCGCGGCTCGGCGTGGACGCGCGCGACGCGGTGATCGTCGGTGATCGCATCGAGACCGACATCGTGATGGGCAAGCGGCTCGGACTCGCCACCGTGCTCGTGCTGTCCGGCGTGACGCGCGCCGACGACCCGCGCGTGGCCGAGATCGCGCCGGACCTCGTGCTACCATCGATTCGAGATTTGATCCGATGACGGCGCGTCCCCAGCCGCTCCTCGACGCCGAGTACGACGTCGTCATCATCGGCGGCGGCATGGCGGGCGCCGGCGTCGCGCGCGACCTGGCCATGCGTGGCCTCGCCGTGGCGCTCGTCGATCGCGGCGACTTCGGCGCCGGCACCACGTCGCGCTCCTCCAAGCTCGTGCACGGCGGGCTGCGCTATCTCGAGCTCTTCGATTTCGCGCTCGTGCGCGAGTCGCTGGCGGAGCGCGAGCGGTTGCGCCGCCTCGCCCCGCATCTCGTGCGGCCGTTGCCGTTCCTCGTGCCGATCTATCGGGATTCCACGCGCGGTGTCATCAAGGTACGCATCGGGCTGACGCTGTACGACTGGCTCACGCCGGGCCGCGACCGCGAGCGCTACCGCGTGTTGCCGCCGATCGACGCGCTCAGCCTCGAGCCCGGGCTGCGGCCCGACGATCTGCGCGGCGCGGGCTATTACTTCGACGATCTGCTGCTGTCGCCCGAGCGCCTGTGCCTCGAGAACGTGCTGTCCGCCTGCCGCCACGGCGCGCGCGCGTTCAACTACTGCCAGGTCGAAGAGGTCACGCGCGACGCCGGCGGCACGATCGTCGGTGTCATCGCCCGAGATCTGCTGACGGGCACGACGGCGCGCCTCGGTGCGCGCGTGCTGGTCAATGCCTCGGGCCCCTGGGTGGATGCCGTGCGCGCCGTGGCCGGCGTGGCCGAGCGAGGGGAGCGCCTGTTGCGCCGCACCAAGGGCATCCATTGCCTGTTGCCGCGGATGACCGAGCGGGCGGTCTACCAGTCGACCAGCGACGACCGCATGATCTTCATCATTCCGTGGCGGGAGTTCTCGCTGGTCGGCACCACCGACACGGACTTCGACGGCGATCTCGATCGCGTGCACGCCACGCGTGACGAGGTGGACTACCTGCTCGCCGAGGCGCGAAAGGCGCTGCCGGATCCGCGCGTGCGCCGCGAGGAGGTGCGCTACACGTACGCGGGGGTGCGCCCGCTGTCGTACGAGCCCGGCAAGGCCGCGACGAAGGTCTCGCGGGCGCACCGGATCGTGGAGGAGGAGGGCGGGCGTTTTCTCTCGATCACCGGTACGAAGCTCACGTGCTTCCGTAGCCTCGCCGAGCAGCTGGGCGACCGCGTGTCGAGCGCGCTGGGCCGGCCGCGCCCGGGTCTGACGGGAGAGCGCACGCTCGACGGCGTCGACCAGGAGGTGGGACAGGTCGAGGCGCGCGCCTGGCTCGACGTCTCCGGTGAGATGGCGGGCACCGAGCTCGATCGCGCGACGCTGGAAACGCTGGTCACCACCTATGGGCGCGTCTATCCGCGCGTCGTCGAGCTGGCCGGCAAGGTGCCTGGCGGCACCGACCGCCTCTGCCCGCACAACGCGGACATCGTCGCCGAGCTGTACCACGCCGTCCACGAGGAGCTGACGGTGTCGCTCCAGGACTTCCTGCTGCGCCGCACCGGCATCGGGACGAGCCGCTGTCAGGGCGACGACTGCGCGGACGCCATCGGGCGCCGCATGGCCGCGCTCCTCGGCTGGTCATCGCGGCGTCTCGACGCCGAGCTCGAGGCCTATCACACGCACGTGGCCCGCTCGCGCCGCGCGCTGGCGTGATCCGCGGCCTCGTCCTCGTCCTGCTGCTGCTCGTGCCGGCCCCCGCCGGCGCGCTCGACGAAACCATCCGAACGATCGCGAGTCGCCCACCCGTGACCGAATCGTTCGTGCTGATTCGTCCCTCGCGCGCGCCCGCAGCGAGCCTCATCCTCTTCATGGGCGGCCGCGGCGCCCTCGGCCTGCAGCGCGGCGCAGTGAGCCCGCGCAACACCAACTTCCTCGTCCGCAGTCGTCAGCGGTTCGCCGAGCGCGGCTTTCTGGTCGCGGTGCCCGACGTGCCCTCCGACCGCACGAGCGAGGCGCTCGTGCGCTTCCGCACCAGCGCCGAGCACGCGACCGACGTGCGAGCGCTCATCGCCACGCTGCGCGCCGAGGCCGACGTGCCGGTGTGGCTCGTCGGCACGAGTATGGGCAGCGTGTCGGCCGCGGCGGTCGCCGCGCGGCTCAGCGAGGGCGGGCCCGACGGCATCGTGCTCACGTCCAGCGTCACGGGCGTCAGCCGCGAGATGGGCGAGTCGCTGCAGGACGTGGCGCTCGACCGTATCCGCGTTCCCGTCCTGATGGTCCACCATCGCGACGACGCCTGCCGCGTGAGCCGCTACGCCGACACGAGCTGGGCGATGCGGCGGCTGTCGGCGGCGCCGAAGCGCGAGCTGTTGACGTTCTCCGGCGGCGACGCGCCGCAGTCCGAGGCGTGCGAGCCGCTCGCTCCGCACGGCTACTTCGGCATCGAGGAGCGCGTCATCGACGCGATCACGGCCTGGATCAGCGCCGCCAAACCGTAGTCCGCGCGTCGCCGGCGCGCCCCACGCGCTGTGCTATAGTGCGGCACCGCCGTTCGAGAACTCCGAGCCTGGAGGCACGCATGATGTCGCTCCTCGCGCGCACCGTCGCGCTCGTCGCGGCTGCCGTCCTCGTCAGTCCGTCGGCCGCGCTCGCCAAGACCGAGCTCCAGTGGTGGCACGCGATGACGGCGGTGCTCGGCGAGCGGGTCAACGACATCGCCACGAAGTTCAACGCCTCCCAGAACGACTACGAGGTCAAGGCGGTCTACAAGGGCTCGTATCCCGACACGCTCAACGCGGCCATCGCCGCGTATCGCGCCAAGCAGCCGCCGCACATCGTGCAGGTGTACGAGGTCGGCACGCAGACGATGCTCTCGTCGGGCGCCGTGTACCCCGTGTTTCAGCTCGTGAAGGATCACGGCGTGACGATCGACTGGAACGACGTCATCGCATCGGTGAAGAGTTACTACTCGCAGGGCGGCAACCTCTATTCGATGGCCTTCAACTCGTCCACGCCGATCCTGTTCTACAACAAGGATCTCTTCAAGAAGGCCGGCCTCGCCGACAAGGCGCCCGTGACGTGGGACGAGGTCGAGGCCGCCGCCAAGAAGCTCGTGGCCTCGGGGGCCAAGTGCGGATTCAGCGCGGCGTGGCCCTCGTGGACGCTCGTGGAGAACATGCACGCGCTGCACGACCAGCCCTTCGCCGACCACGCGAACGGCTTCGAGGGGTTGGCGACGGCGCTGAAGATCAACGGGCCCTTCGGCGTGAAGATGATGGAGCTGCTGCAGCGCGGCGCGAAGGAAGGGTGGTTCACCTATAACGGTCGCCTCAACAAGGCCGAGGCCAACATGGGCAACGGCGAGTGCGGCGTGTTTCTGTCGTCCTCCGCCTACATCGGCAATCTCACGCGCGCCTCCGAGGGCAAGTTCACGTGGGCGACGGGGCCGCTGCCGCGTCTGGCCGGATATCCGCAGGGCTCCTCGATCATCGGCGGCGCCACGCTGTGGGTGCTCAAGGGCGCGAAGCCCGAGGAGTACAAGGGCGTCGCGCAGTTCTTCAAGTACCTCGCGTCCACCGAGAACCAGGCGTGGTGGGCGGGCGTGACCGGCTACCTGCCGATCTCGAACAGCGCGGTGAAGGCGATGGACGCGGCCGGCCACTTCACCAAGCACCCCGAGCAGCGCACGGCGATCCGACAGATGCAGGCGGGCAAGGTGACGCCGAACAGCCAGGGGATCCGGCTCGGCAACTTCCCCTCCGTCCGTGATGCGATCGAAGAGCAGATGGAGAATATCTTCAGCGGCAAGAAGACGGCGAAGCAGGGTCTGGACGACGCGGCGGCGAAGTCGACCGACATCCTGAAGGAGTTCGCCGCGCTCTATAAATAGAGGTGCGCGGGGCGGCCACCGCATGAAGCGCAGCGTCTTTCCCAACCGGTGGCTGCCCTACCTGCTCGTCGCGCCTCAAGTGCTCATCACCGTCGTCTTCTTCTTCTGGCCCGCCTTCGACTCGCTGCGGCTGTCGCTCTATCGCGCGTCACCGTTCGGTGATCGCCTGATCTACGTCGGGCTCACGAATTTCGAGCGTCTCTTCCGCGACGACGCGTACCTGCGCTCGGCGCTCACGAGCTTCGTGTTCTCGTTCGTGGTGACGTTCGTCGGACTGGCGCTGGCCTTGCTGCTCGCCTCGCTCGCCAACGCCAAAATTCGCGGGCTGGCCATCTACCGCTCGTTGCTGCTGTGGCCGTACGGCATCGCGCCCGCCATCGCGGGCATCATCTGGCTGTTCGTCTTCCACCCGTCGTACGGGATCCTGCCGTGGCTGCTGTCGTTCGCGACCACGTACCAGTTCAACTGGTTCCTCAAAGGTTGGGTCGCCATGTCACTGCTCATCGTGGCCGCCATCTGGAAGCAGTTCGGCTACAACCTCGCCTTCTATCTGGCAGGGCTGCAGGCCCTCGAGACGTCCGTGCTCGAAGCGGCGAGCGTGGACGGCGCCGGGCCGATCCGCCGCTTTTTTGCGATCGTGTTCCCGCTGCTCTCGCCGGTGACGTTCTTCCTGTTCACGCTCAACATGACGTTCTCGTTCTTCGACACCTTCGGCCTCGTGCACGCCGTGACGCAGGGCGGTCCCGGCGACGCGACGTCGATCATGGTTTACCGCGCGTGGAAAGACGGCTTCGAGGGGCTGCAGCTCGGCTACTCGGCGGCGCAGTCCGTCGTGCTGATGGCGCTCGTGATCGCGCTGACGGCCGTCCAGTTCCGGTTCGCCGAAAAGAGGGTGACCTACTGTCGTCATCAGCACGCAGACGCTGGCGCAGGTCACCACGATGCCGCCGACGCCGTGGCCGTCCACGGCGCTCTTCGCCAATTACGCCGAGGCCTGGCAACGCGCGCAGATGGGCCGGATGCTCATCAACAGCGCGATCGTCGCGCTCGGCGTCGCCGCCGGGAAGATCGCCATCTCGCTGCTCTCGGCCTTCGCCATCGTGTACTTCGACTTTCGGGGCAAGCACGTTGTCTTCTGGATGATCTTCGTCACGCTCATGCTGCCCGTGCCCGTGCGTATCGTGTCTACCTACCAGGTCGTGAGCGTGCTCGGCTGGGTCAACACGTACTGGGGGCTCACGGTCCCGCTGATGGCCTCGGCCACCGGCACGTTCCTCTTCCGCCAGTTCTTCCGCACGATCCCCGATTCGCTCGCCGAGGCCGCGCAGCTGGACGGCGCCGGACCGCTGCGCTTCCTGTGGACGATCCTGCTGCCGCTCTCGAAGGCCAACATGGCCGCCCTGTTCGTGATCCTCTTCGTCTACGGCTGGAACGATTACCTCTGGCCGCTGATGATCACGAATACGCCCGACATGCGCACCGCGGTGATCGGGATCGAGATACTCGTGCCGCGCACCTCGCAGCTGCCGGAGTGGAACATCGCGATGGCCGCCGCGATGATGGTGCTCCTGCCCCCCGTGGCCGTGATCGTGGCCATGCAGCGCTGGTTCGTGAAAGGTCTCATCGAGACCGAGAAGTGAGACCGGCGACCTTGATCGCCGCGCACCGCGGCGGCGGGCGGCTGTGGCCCGAGAACAGCCTGCGCGGCTTCCGCGAGTCGCTGGCGCTCGGTGCCGATCTCGTGGAGCTGGACGTGCACCTCGCCACCGACGGCGCGCTGGTGGTCATCCACGACGCAACGCTGCGTCGCACCACCGACCGGCGTGGCCGCGTGCGCACGCGCACCGCCGCCGAGCTGCGGCGCGCGCGACTGCGCGGCCCGGATCGACGCCTGACGACGGAGCACGTCCCGATGCTCGACGAGGTGCTCGCCGTGGTGGCCGCCGCCAATGGCGGCGTGCTGGTCGAGGTCAAGGTGCCGGGACGCGGCCTCGGGGTGCGCTATTTCCCGCGCTCGCGCATCCGGCCTGGCGCGCGCTACAAGGGCATCGAGGAGCGCGTGATCGCGGCGCTCTCGCACGCCGGCGTGCTCGAACGCGCCAACGTCATGTCGTTCAACCCCGCCGTCGTGGAGCGCGCGCGCGAGCTGGTGCCGCGGCTGCGCACGACGCTGCTCGTGTCCACGATGCACGTGCGGCTCGCCCGGGCGCGCCCCGCCGACACGGTGACGTGGGCGCTGCGCTTCGGCGCCACCGACGTCGGCCTCAAGCACACGCTGATCGACGCCAGCGTGATCGATGCCGCGCGCGCGGCGGGCGTGAGCGTCGGCGCGTGGACCGTCAACGACGAGCCGGAGATGCGCCGGCTCATCGCGCTCGGCGTGGACGTGCTGACGAGCGACCGTCCCGACCTCGCGCTGCGCACGCTCGGCCGCGCGTGAGACGTCGGCGGCGCGCGGCTGTGTGATAGCCTCCCGACGATGCCGCCGGGCTTCGTGCTCGCGCTGGATCAGGGGACGACCGGTTCGACGGCGCTGGTCGTCGATCCCGAGGGCGGCGTCCGCGCCCGCGGCTACGCGGAGGTGCCGCAGCACTATCCACGGCCGGGCTGGGTGGAGCACGATCCCGAGGAGCTGTGGACCAGCGTCGAGCGCGCGGCCGCGCAGGCGCTCGAGGCCGCGGGGCTGCGCGGCGACGACGTCGGCGCCATCGGCATCACCAACCAGCGAGAGACCACGATCGTCTGGGATCGGGCCACGAGCGCGCCCATCCATCGCGCGATCGTCTGGCAATGCCGCCGCACCGCCGCCACCTGCGACCGACTCCGCGCCCAGGGGCACGAGCCGGCCGTGCGGCAGCGCACCGGGCTGGTGCTCGACGCCTACTTCTCGGGAACGAAGATCGCCTGGCTCCTCAACTACGTCCCCGACGCGCGCCGCCGCGCCGCGCGCGGCCAGCTCGCGTTCGGCACCGTGGACAGCTGGCTGCTCTGGAAGCTCACGCGCGGTCGGGTGCACGCCACCGACGTCAGCAACGCCTCGCGGACGCTCTGCCTGAACCTCTCGACCGTCGACTGGGACGATGCGATGTGCGCGCTGTTCGACGTGCCGCGCGAGGTGCTGCCCGAGATCGTCGATTCGTCCGGGCCGTGTGGCGAGACGGCGGATCTCGGCTGGCTGCCGCGCGGCGTGCCGATCGCCGGCATCGCGGGAGACCAGCAGGCCGCGCTGTTCGGCCAGGCGTGCTTCGAGCCGGGCACCGCGAAGAACACGTACGGCACGGGCTGCTTCGCGCTGGTCAACACCGGCGAGCGGCCCGTCGTCTCGTCGCACGGGCTGCTGACGACGATCGCCTGGCGCATCCGCGGGCACACCACGTACGCGCTCGAAGGCGCCGTGTTCGTCGCGGGCGCCGCCGTGCAATGGCTGCGCGACGGCCTCGCGATCATCGCGAATGCCGCGGAGACCGACGCGCTGGCGCGGTCGGTGCCCGACACGGGCGGAGTCGTCTTCGTGCCGGCCTTCGTCGGCCTCGGCGCGCCGTACTGGGATCAGCACGCGCGCGGCACCATCGTCGGCATCACGCGCGGCACCACGCGCGCTCACATCGTTCGCGCCGCGCTCGAGGCGATCGCGTTTCAGAGCCGCGACGTCCTGGACGCGATGGCCGCGGATGCGAAGTCGAGCGTCGGACGGCTGAAGGTCGATGGCGGCGCCGTCGCCAACGACTTCTTGTGCCAGTTCCAGGCCGACATGCTCGACGCGGCCGTGGATCGACCGGTCGTCATCGAGACGACGGCGCTCGGCGCGGCGTATCTCGCCGGGCTGGGCGCCGGGCTCTGGCGGTCGGCCGACGCGGTGGCGGAGCGTCACGCGGTCGAGCGGACGTTCCGGCCGGCGATGGCGGCGGCGGAGCGCGCCGAGCGCTACGCGAACTGGAAGCGCGCCGTCGAACGGTCGCGCGAGTGGGCCCGGAGCTGAGTCGGCTCGGGGCATCGACGGAGAAGGAGCGCACGATGATGCGACGAACGTTGACGCTGGCGATGGCGGCGGTGGCGCTGCTCGCGGCGAGCATGGCTTCCGCCCAGGCGCCGATCGAGAGCGAGCTGAACTTCATCACGCCGGTCTCGAAGTTCATCCACGACGCGGCGCTGAAGGCCTTCGCGGAGTACGCGAAGGAGAAGTGGAACGTGACGGTGAAGGTGAACGCGATCCCGGCGGGCACGCCGATCGCGTATGGGCGCATCGTCGAGTGGAAGGGCAAACCCGAGGTCGACATCTTCTGGGGCGGCGAATCGGCGCTGTTCGAAAAGCTCGCGGAGCAAAAGCTCCTGCAGAAGGTCGACATCTCGCGCGAGGCGTGGGAGTCGATTCCCGCGTCGATCGGCAAGCCCAAACCGATCCCGCTCAAGGACCCGGAAGGCTACTGGATCGGCACCGCGCTCGAGCCGTATGGCCTGGTCTATCACCCCAAGAAGATCCACCGCCTCGGCATCCCCGAGCCGAAGGACTGGGACGATCTGCTGCAGCCCAAGCTCAAGGGCGAGGTCGCGCAGTGCGCGCCCACGCGCTCGTCGTCGTCGAACGCGACGTACGAAGTGATCCTCTCGATGCACGGCGAGGACAAGGGCTGGGATTGGCTCAAAAAGCTCGCCGCCAATACGGGGCATTTCACCGCGCGCAGCCGCGACGTGCCGACGGTCGTCGCGAAGGGCGAGTACACGGCGGGCTTCGCCGTGCCGTCGTACATGGCCTTCGAGGAGAAGCTCGCGGGCTTCGATCTCAAGTTCGTGGCGCCGAAGAACGCCTTCGTCACGCCGGAGCCGATGGCCATCCTGGCCGGCGCGCGCAACCCCAGGGCGGCGCGCGCGTTCATCGAGTTCTTGTTGACCGAGCGCGGGCAGAAGGTCTTCATGGAGCGCGGGCTCTTCCCCATCACGCCGAAGTACAAGGTGCAGGGTCCGCCGGGCTCCACGGCGGAGATGGCCGTGGAGTTCACCGGCGGCGTGCGCTCCTACTTCGACCGCGAGCTCTCGAACGTCTACGACGAGGCCATCGCCGCCAAGCGCTCCGAAGCACTCAAGGCCAAATTCCGCTCCGACATCGAGGCCACCTGGAAGAAGCCATAACGGGGAGTTCGAGGGGGGACCGCGACGATGTCAGGCGCAACGTGAATAGGGGAGTTCGAGGGGGGACCGTCGAGGGTCCCCCCTCGACATAATGAAAATAGCGCTCAGCGAAGTCACCAAGCGCTTCGCCAGCACCACCGCCGTCGACCGCATCTCGCTCGAGATCGCCGACGGTGAGCTGTTCACGCTGCTCGGCCCGTCGGGCTGCGGCAAGACCACACTGCTGCGGCTGATCGCGGGCTTCGCCGAGGTCGATGCGGGCGAGATCCGCTTCGGCGAGCGTCGCGTCGAGCGGCTGCCGCCGTACGCGCGCAACATCGGCATGGTGTTCCAGAATTACGCGCTCTGGCCGCACATGACCGTGCGCGGCAACGTGACGTACGGGCTGCGCCTGCGCAAGCTGACCGGCGCGGAGATCGCCCGGCGGCTGGCCGCCGGGCTGGCGAAAGTGAACCTGACCGGCCTCGAGGATCGCTATCCCGGACAGCTCTCGGGCGGCCAGCAGCAGCGCGTGGCGCTGGCGCGTGCGCTCGTGCTCAATCCGGACATCCTGCTGCTGGACGAGCCGCTCTCCAACCTGGACGCGAAGATCCGCGTGCAGGTCCGCGGCGAGATCCGTGCGCTCCAGCAGGATCTCGGCATCACGACGGTCTACGTCACCCACGATCAGGAGGAGGCGCTCTCGCTGTCCGATCGCGTCGCGGTCATGCGCGAGGGGCGCGTGCAGCAGGTGGCGACGCCCAAGGCGCTGTACGAGCGGCCGGTGAACCGCTTCGTCGCCGACTTCGTCGGCACGAACAATTTCATTCCCGGCGTGGTCAAGGAGCGTGCCGACGGTGTTGCAGTGGTCGAGACGGCGCTGGGGGCACTCTGCGCGCGTCCCGGCGCGCCCGGGCCCGGCGCGCCCTGCGTGCTCGCCGTGCGCCCGGAGAACGTCACGCTGGACGGCGCCGGAGAAAACGTCGTCGCCGGGCGCGTGCGACTGGCCTCGTATCTCGGCAACACGCTGCGCTACGACGTCGAGACGGCGGCCGGGCTCGTGCTCAAGGTCGACGTGGGCGACCCGTGGCAGCACGAGGTGCTGCCGGCGGGACACGCCGTGCGCGTCGCCTTTCCCGCGTCGGCGACGCTCGTGCTGAGCCACGACTGACGCCGGCGCGATGACGCGGCGGCTCGTCGTGGACGATACGCGTCGCGGGCAATGATCGCACGCACGGCCGGCATCGCGCCCGCGCGCGCCGTCGTGGCGACGGCACTGCCGGCACTGGGCGTCGCGCTGATCTGGATCTTCGTGGTCGTCTTCGTCGTGTACCCGCTGCTGCGCGTCTTCTACGACGCCTTCAGCGACGAGAGCGGGCGTCTGACGCTCCAGAACTTCGTCGCGTTCGCGGGGGACGCGTTCTACCGGCGCTCGCTCTGGAATTCGCTGCTGCTGGGACTCGGCACCGTCGCCGCCACGTCGGTGCTCGGCATCGCCATCGCGCTTTTGCTGGTGCGCTACGACTTCCCGGGGCGCGACCTCTTCGGCTATCTCACGCTGATCCCGATCATTTCGCCGCCACTCGTCGGCGTCCTCGGCTTCACGTTCATCATGGGCAAGGCCGGCACCGTCAACATCCTGCTCGAGGACTGGCTGGGCCTCGCGACGCCGATCAACTTCGTCTACGGCGTTCACGGCGTGCTGCTGGTCGAGACCCTGCATCTCTTTCCGATGATCACGCTCAACGTGGTGGACGCCCTGAGCCGGATCGATCCGTCGCTCGAGGAGGCGGCCGAGAGCGTGGGCGCGCGCGGCTGGCGCAAGCTGGCCACGATCACGCTGCCGCTCACCACGCCGGGGTACGTCGCGGGCGCGCTGCTCGTCTTCATCTGGACGTTCTCGGACTTCGCCACACCGCTCGTGCTCGGCGTCCACGACCTGCTCGCCTCCCAGGCGTACCTGAACATCGTGCAGTTCGTCGACCGGCGCCTCTTCCGGATGGGCCTGGTGATCTCGGCGCTCATGGTCGCGCTCGCGATCGTCTTCCTGATCGCCGCGCGACGCTATGTCGCCATCAAGGACTACTCGTCGCTCGCGTACGCACGCGTGCCCCGGCGGCGACTGGGGCCGGTGGGCGCGACCGGTGCGGTGACATTCCTGTCGGCCGTGATGCTGTGCTCCTTCATCCCGTACGTCGGCGTCGCTTTCGCCTCCGTCGGCAAAGGCTGGTCGATGACGCCGTTCCCCGTGCGCTACACGTGGATTTTCTTCGAGCGCGTCATCGTCGAGACGCCGAAGTACATCGCGAACAGCTTCCTCTACTCGGCGTTGGCGGTCGTGCTGTGCATCGCGATCGGCGTGCCGATCGCTTGGATCCTCGCGCGCACGCGGCTGCCCGGCCGCGACACGCTCGACGGACTCAACACGCTCATCCTCGCCGTGCCCGGCACCGCCATCGGCATCGCGTACATCCGTGCCTTTCACGTCGAGCTGCCATGGCTCGCGGTGCCGCTCACGAGCCTCTGGATCGTCCTGCCGATCGTGCTCGCCGTGCGGCGGCTGCCGTACACCGTGCGCGGCTCGTACGCCTCGCTGCTGCTCGTGCACCGCTCGATGGAAGAGGCGGCGGCCAGCGTGGGCGCCACGGGCGCGCGCTCGTTCCGTGACGTCACGCTGCCGCTCATCTGGCGCGGCGTGCTCGTCGGCTCGCTGTTCTCGTTCGTGACGTCGCTGCAGGAGGCGTCGGCCGTGCTGTTCTTGTCGCTCGGCGGCTGGGAAACGATTCCCGTCGGCATCTTCGCCTTCTACATCGCGGGCAGCGCGAACGAGGCGGCAGCGCTCGGCGTGATCCTCATCGTCGTCGCCGCCGTCAGCGTGCTGGCCATCAACCGTCTCGCGGGCGCGCGGATGGGTGGCATGTTCGGATAGGTTGTGCTCTCGCTTCACAAGCTCCGGGGCCTGTGTTAGTGTTTTGCCTCGCATGGCGCAGCCCGGGGAGAAATCGGCCTGGTCCGCGCTCGCTGAGCTGTCCTCGGTCGGCTTCGCGATGGTGCTCGCCACCGTGATCGGGCTGGCCGGCGGATACTACTTGGATCGATGGCTCGGGACTTCGCCGTGGCTCTTGCTGCTCGGGCTCGGCTTCGGCATCGTGGCGGGATTCGTGATTTTCTTTCGCTCGGTCAACAGGGCGAATCGGGAGCTCGATGGGCCGAAGTGATCTGACCTCGCGCGTCTCGCGCGATGCGTGCGTGCTCGGCGTGGCGCTGACGGCGCCCGCCGCCTGGCTCGGCGGCGTGGACGGCGCCCTCGGCGCGGCCGCCGGCGCCGGCATCGCGGTGGCGAACTTCCGCTGGCTGGCCTCGCGCGTGAGCATCACGCTCGCCGCAGCGTCGGCGGGGCGGCCGGGCCGAGCACTCGGGGGGGTGCTGCGACTGGCGGCGTTGGCGGCGGTGGTCGCGCTGCTCCTGGCCAGCGGTCACGCCGATCCCATCGCCATCGTCGGCGGACTCAGCGTGATTCCCGTCACCGTCATCGCCGAAGGCCTGCGGACCGTGCGCGAGGACGCCTGATGGAAGCGATCGAGCATCCGCCGATCTTCCACCTGCCCGGGATCCCCGATCATGTCACCTACACGTGGGTCGTGATGATCGTGCTGGCGGCGCTCGCGTTCTTCGCGTCGCGCCGGCTCGAGCTCGTGCCGCACGGCACGCAGAACCTCATGGAGATCGTGCTCGAGCAGATCCGCGGCATGATCGACGATGTCATGGGGCCGCAGGGCCGCCCCTATCTGCCGCTGATCGCCACCCTGGGCCTGTTCATCTTGGCGGCGAACCTCATGAGTCTCGTCCCCGGCCTCGCCGGTCCCACCACGAACCTCAACACCACCGCCGCGTGCGCGATCGTCGTCTTCGTCGCGTACCACGCGATCGGCTTCAAAGAGCAGGGCGCGGTCACCTACATCAAGCACTTCATGGGCCCGGTGGTGTGGCTCGCGCCGCTGATGATGCCGATCGAGATCATCAGCCATCTCGCGCGGCCGCTGTCGCTGACGCTGCGGCTGTTCGGCAACATGGTGGGCGGTCACATCCTGCTGGCGGTCATTTTCTTCCTCATGGGCCTCAACGGCCTGATCGGCTGGGCGCTGTCCGGCAGCGCGGCGGGCGCGGTGGTGGGCGGCATCAGCGGTCTGATCGCCATCGCCTTCACCGTGGGCTTCCTCTATCCGCTCAAGCTGCTGGTCTCGTTCCTTCAGGCCTTCATCTTCGTGATGCTCACGATGCTCTACATCGCGGGGGCCATCGAGCACGCCGAGGACGGTCACGGCGGTCACGGCGCCGAGCACCACGATTCCGGCCATCACTAGCACAGCACACGTACAGAGGAGGACGGTCGTGCGACGTTCACTCAGGTTGGCAAGTCTGTTCGTTCTCGCGTTCCCGGGCGTGGCGCTCGCGCAGGCCCCCGGCGCCGCGACCGGCGGTTGGGTCGGGCCGTTCACCGTCATCGCGGCCGGCATCGGCATGGCGATCGCGGCCGGACTGTGCGGCCTGGGACAGGGAAGAGCGGTGGCGGCCGCCGTCGAGGCCATGGGGCGGCAGCCGGGCGCGGCGGCGCGCATCCAGACCGCGATGATCATCGGTCTGGCGCTGATCGAGTCGCTGGCCATCTATACGCTGGTCATCGCGCTGATCCTGTTGTTCGTGAAAGGCATCAACTTCGCGTGATGTCACTCGCGTAGGGCTCATTGGGCCGGACGCCGTCCTCGCGGCGGCGCCCGGCCCGTTTTCCATGCCACGGCGCTCTGCCTCCCGAGCCTCGAAGATCCCGGAGATGACGATCCATCGTCTCTCGGTCTACACACGCTGCCTGCTGCAGCTCGAAGAGGACGGCGTGAAGACGATCTCGTCGCAGGAGATGGCCGACCGCTTCAACCTCAACTCCGCGCAGGTGCGCAAGGACCTCGCCTACTTCGGCGAGTTCGGGGTGCGCGGCATCGGCTACTACGTCGCCGGGCTCAAGGCCGAGCTGCAGCGCATTCTCGGGCTCGACCGCCAGTGGCCGGTCGTCCTCATCGGCTTCGGCAACCTGGGCTCGGCGCTGTTCCACTACAAAGGCTTCGGTCGCCAGGGCTTTCGCATCGCGGCGATCGTCGACGACGATCCGGGCAAGGTGGCGCGCGAGGTCGAGTCGGTGCCCGTGGTGGCCAGCCGCGATCTCGCGCGCGAGGTGCGCGCACGCGGCATTCAGATCGCCATCGTCGCCGTTCCGGCCGACGCCGCGCAGCCCGTCACCGATCAGCTCGTCGGCGCGGGTATCCGCGCCATCCTCAATTTCGCGCCGGCGCGTCTCAAAGTTCCGCGCGAGGTGCGACTGCAGAACGTCGACCTCTCGATCGAGCTGGAGACGCTCTCCTTTTATCTCGCGCAGGGCTCGCGCTAGACGACTCGCGCGGCGGCGGTGAGACCGGCCGCCCGTGGTACCGTAAGCCGATCGCGATGTTGAAGGACTGGCAGGCGTTTGTCGACCTGGCGAAGAGGTTCGCCGAGGGAGACGTCCGTCTGCGCGCGGGCGGGCTCGCCGGATCGGCGCGCGCGCTCGTTGTCGCCGAGCTGCTCCAGAGCCATCCGCGCCCGCTGCTCGTCGTCGTCGCCTCGCTCGCCGACGCGCATCGCTTCACGCAGGACCTGAGATTCTTCGGCGCCGCGGCCTTCGAGTTTCCCGAGCGCGAGCCGCAATTGTGGAAGGGCGGCCATCACCGAGAGGCCGAAGCCGAGCGCGCGCTGATCGTGCGGCGGCTCACGGCCGGTGAGCCGATCGCCGTCGTCGTCACGCCCGCCGCGCTGGATACGCCGCTGCCGGCGCCCACCGACTTTCGGGAGGGCACGCTGCGGCTGGCGACGAATGACAGCCTGGATCGCGAGCTGCTGCTGGAGGCGCTCGAGAAGGCCGGCTACGAGCGCGTGGACACGGTGGTCGAGGTCGGGCAGTGGAGCGCGCGCGGCGGCATCGTCGACGTGTTCTCGCCGATGCATCCGAGTCCCGCGCGGCTCGAGTTCGATGGCGACGACGTCGAGTCGATCCGGCTCTTCGACCCGACGACCCAGCGCTCGACCGGGACGCTCGACGAGCTGCTCGTCCTGCCGTTGGTCGCGGTCGCGGACACGCCGGGCGACGCGGGCACACGCCTGCTGCAGTACCTGCCCGCCGGCGCGCCGGTGATCGTGGACGCGCCGCGCCTGCTCGACGAGACGTCCGAAGACGCGCCGGGCCGCCGACCGCTCGCCGACATCATCGCGGGGCGGCCGCGCGTCGAGCTCGAAGTCCTGGCCGCGGAGGACGCGGACGTCACGCTCGAGGCGCTGTCCGTCGATCCGTATTCGGGCAAGTTCGAGCGCCTCGTGGCCGACCTCGAGCGCTGGCGCGGCGAGGGCTTCAGCGTGCGCCTCGTCGCCGCCGACGCCGGTCAGGCAGAGCACCTGCGCGAGATCCTGCACGACCACGGCCTGGACACCCGCGTGGCCGAGGGCCTCGAGTCGCCCGACGCGATCGCGATCGTGGTGGGCGAGCTGTCGGGCGGCTTCGCGATCCCCGCCGTCGGCCTCGTGGTTCTCGCCGAGACGGAGATCTTCGGCGCGCGGCGGCGGACGCTGCGCCGGCCCAAGTACCAGCGCGGCGCGGCGCTCACGGCGTTTACCGACCTCGCCGTCGGCGATCTCGTCGTGCACGAAGACCACGGGATCGGCAAGTATCTCGGGCTGCGCACGATGCGCATCGGCGACAAGGACGCCGACTTCCTGCTGCTCGAGTACGCGGACAACAACCAGCTGTACGTGCCCGTCGACCGGCTCGATCTCGTGTCCAAGTACCTCGGCGCCGACTCCGGCGCCGCGCGGCTCGATCGCCTGGGCGGCGCCTCCTGGCAGCGCGTCAAGGAATCGGTGCGGGCGGCGTTGCGCGAGATGGCCGAGGAGCTGCTGAAGCTCTACGCGCGGCGCTCGGTCGCCGAGGGACACGGGTTCGCGCCCGACACGCCGTGGCAGCGCGAGTTCGAGGCGGCGTTCCGCTTCGAGGAGACGCCGGACCAGCTGCGCGCGATCAAGGACGTGAAGCGCGACATGGAGAGCCTGCGCCCGATGGACCGGCTCGTGGCCGGAGGTCGAATTGCTCTCGCGCTTCCGTTCGCCGAAGGAGCAGAAGGCGATCGTCGCGGGCATGCGTACGGGCACCGTGGACGTCGTGATCGGCACGCATCGGCTGCTCGGCAAGGACGTCGAGTTCAAGAACCTCGGCCTGCTGATCGTGGACGAGGAACATCGTTTCGGCGTGGCCCACAAGGAGCGCGTCAAGCAGCTGCGCGCCTCGGTGGACGTGCTGGCGATGACCGCCACGCCCATTCCGCGCACCCTTTATATGTCGCTCTCCGGGGTGCGCGACATGTCGGTGATCGAGACGCCGCCGGTGGACCGCCTACCCATCGAGACCGTCGTGCGCCGCTTCAGCCGCGCCGTCATCAAGGACGCGCTGGACCGCGAGCTCGAGCGGGGCGGCCAGGTGTTCTTCGTCCACAACCGCGTGCAATCGCTGCCCTCGATGACGCGCTTCGTCCAGGAGCTCGTGCCCGACGCGCGCGTGATCATGGCCCACGGCCAGATGCCGGAGCGCGAGCTCGAAGCGGCGATGGTGAAGTTCATCGACGGCCAGGCGGACGTGCTCGTTTCGACGGCGATCGTGGAGTCGGGGCTCGACATCCCGGCGTCGAACACGATCATCGTCAACCGCGCGGACCGCTTCGGTTTGGCGCAGCTCTATCAGCTGCGTGGCCGCGTGGGCCGCGAGCGCCAGCAGGCCTACGCCTATCTGCTGGTGCCGGCCGACGGACGCGTCGACGACCAGGCGCAGCGGCGGCTGCGCGCGCTGCAAGAGCTGACGGAGCTGGGCTCGGGCTTCAAGCTCGCCATGCGCGACCTCGAGATCCGCGGCGCCGGCAACCTGCTGGGGGCCCAGCAGCACGGGCACATCGCGGCCGTGGGCTACGATCTTTACGCGAAGCTTCTCGCCGAAGCCGTGCGAGAATTGGGCGGCGAACGGACGGCCGCGAGCGTCGAGCCCGTGATCAGCGTCGCGGAGGAAGGCTTCGTTCCCGAAGACTATGTGCCCGAGGTCAATCAGCGGCTCGCGTTCTACAAGCGTCTCGCCGGCGCCACCGGCGACACAGAGATCGAGGACATCCGCGCCGAGCTGGTCGACCGCTTCGGCCCGCTGCCGGAGCCCACGCGGCGGCTCCTCGACATCGTGCGGATCCGTGTCGCCGCCCGCGCGCTGCGCATCGAGAAGATCGAGGCCGGTGAGGGCCGCGCCCTGATCACGTTTGCGCCGTCCACGGACGTCGAGCCCGCGCGGCTCGTGCACGCCATCCAGGCCAGCCGCGGACGGCTGAAAATGAAGCGCGAGTTCACCATCGAGGCCTCGATCGCCAAGGGCTCGTGGCCGGCGGTCCGCGACTCGATCCTGAACGCGCTCGCCGAGCTCGCGCGCGCATGATGCGGGCGGCCCGCGTCGTCGCCCTGGCCGTCGTCCTGGGTGGCTGCGCGGTTCCATCCTGGATGCCACTGCTCGGCCGGAAAGGCCCGCTCCCCCCGGCGCCCGTTGCCGGCAAGCCGCTGTCGCCCGATATGCCGATGCCCGGCGACGTGCGCATCCGTCCGACCGAGCACGACGATGGCGTCGCCGACCGCGTCGTCGCCGTCGTCAACAACGACGCGATCACGCTGAGCGAGCTGCAGGAGACGATCGTTGCGTACCGCGCAGAGAACCGCCAGGGGCGCGGCGGCGGCCCCAGCGACGACGAGCTGGCCAAGCAGTTCCTGCCCAAGCTGATCGATGGCCGGCTGCAGCTGCAGGAGGCCGAGCGCGAGAGGATCACGGTCGAGGATCACGAGGTCACCGACGAGATCGCCGAGCGTATCAAGATGTACAACACGAAGTCGGTCGAGGAGTTCGAGAAGCTGATCAAGGAGCAGGGCATCACGATGGACGCCGTCCGCAAGCGCGTGCGCGAGGCCCTACGCGTCCAGAAGGTGATCCGGCGCAAGGTCGCGCTGCGCGTGTCGGTCACCGACACCGAGATCGTGCAGTACGTGGAGGAGAACCGGCCGAAGCTCGAGACCGGCCTGTCCTATCACGCGCGGCACCTGCTGGTCGTCCCGGAGAGCCCGGACGACAAGGGATGGGAGGCGGCGCGGATCAAGGCGGAGATCCTGCGCTCACAGATCGTCGACGGCGCCGACTTCGCGACGATCGCCCGCCAGTCCTCGCAGGACGCCAGCGGCAAGGACGGTGGCGACCTGGGCACTCTCAAGCGCGGCGAGCTGGCGCAGGACATCGAGAGCGAGATCCTGAAGCTCGAGCCGAACCAGGTATCGGCGCCCTATCGCTCATCGCTCGGCTATCACGTCTTCCGGCTGGAATCCAAAGAGTCGCTGGAGGGCGACGGGCTCGTCCGGATCAAGCAGCAGGTGCGCGAGATCCTGTTCCGCCAGAAGTACGAAGCCCGCCTCGAGGCCTGGCTGAAGGAGATCAAGCAACGGGCGATCATCGAGGTCCGTATGTGAAATACGTTGACAGCGGCCCCCTCGCGATGCGAGGATGGCACGTAATATCTTATCTCCAACCCCGTAGAAACTCTGCAGAAACGCGCAAAACCTAACGCCATGCGGCCTGAGCGCCGCGCCCGGAGCCCGTTGATGAGCGCCCGCCGAGAACGAGGTCAACCAAACCCGACCCAGCAGGATCCCCAGCTGCCGTCCAACGGCATGAACCTGTCCGAGCTCAAAGAGAAGTCGATCTCCGATCTCAACACCATCGCCCGTGAGCTCAACGTCCAGAGCGTGGGCGGGCTGCGCAAGCAGGAGCTGATCTTCAAGATCCTCCAGGCGCAGGCCGAGAAGGACGGGCTGATCTACGCCGAGGGCGTGCTCGAGGTCCTGCCGGACGGCTTCGGCTTCCTGCGCGCGCCCGATTACAACTATCTGCCCGGCCCGGACGACATCTATGTCTCGCCGTCGCAGATCCGGCGCTTCGACCTCCGTACCGGCGACACCATCTCGGGGCAGGTTCGGCCTCCGAAGGACACCGAGCGCTACTTCGCGCTGCTCAAGGTCGAGGCGATCAACTTCGAGACGCCCGAGCAGGCGCGCGAGAAGATCTTCTTCGACAACCTCACGCCGCTCTATCCGATGGAGCGACTGCGCCTGGAGTACGACGCCGAGGACCTCACCACGCGGGTGATGGACCTGCTGGTCCCCATCGGCAAGGGCCAGCGGGGCATGATCGTGGCCGCGCCGCGCACCGGTAAGACGATGATGCTGCAGAAGCTGGCCAACGCGATCGCCAAGAACCACCCCGAGGTCTATCTGATCGTGCTGCTGATCGACGAGCGGCCCGAGGAAGTCACCGACATGCAGCGCTCGGTGAAGGGCGAGGTCATCTCGTCCACCTTCGACGAGCCGCCGCAGCGCCACATCCAGGTCGCCGACATGGTCATCGAGAAGGCCAAGCGGCTGGTGGAGCACAAGCGCGACGTGGTGATCCTGCTCGACTCGCTCACGCGCTTCGCGCGCGCCCACAACGCCGTCATCCCGTCGTCCGGCAAGGTGCTCTCCGGCGGTCTGGACGCCAACGCCCTCCAGCGCCCGCGGCGCTTCTTCGCGCAGGCGCGCAACATCGAGGAGGGCGGCTCGCTGACGATCATGGCCACGGCCATCGTCGATACGGGCAGCCGGATGGACGACGTGATCTTCGA
>QHSO01000104.1 GCA_003220475.1 Candidatus Rokuibacteriota bacterium
TCTCGCCCTCAGGCCTGGCCTGCGCCCGCGCCGAGCTGCCGAGCGCGGCGACGAGCAAGAGCACCACGAGACCGAGAGCGACGATGCGTGTGCGCGTCATGGCGCGTCCCCTACGAGATCACGCGAAGGCCGGCATGACCTCGCGCGCGAACGTCTCCATCGAGCGCAGCACGCGCGCGTGCTCGAGGTCGCCAAACCAGAACGAGCAGTTGAAGTGCGTGATCCCCACGGCCGCCTCGATGCGCTTGATCTGGCGGACGCACGTGTCCGGCGTCCCGATCACCAGATAGCGGTCGAGCAGCTCGTCGACGGTCGGTTCCTTCGGCGCCGGCACCGCGATGGCACGACCCTTTTCGACGCGCTGGTAGTTGTTGCGCAGGCTCAGCGTCACGCGCATGTTCCAGCGCGCCTGCTCGGCGGCTTCGCGCGCGTCGGCGTCGTTGTCGGCGACGTAGACGGCGCGTTGCACGCCCACCTGCAGCGGCTCGGACGGCTTGACTTCGGCAACGACGCGGTCGAAGAGCCTGCGGAATTCCGCCATGCGCTCGAGCGGCACCCCGAACCCGCCGGTGAGGACGTTGAAGCCGCGGCGTACTGCACCCTCGACGGAGTCGGGACTCTGCGCGGTGATCCAGATGGGCGGGCGCGGCTTCTGCAGCGGCTGGGGGAAGATCGTCGTCTCGGGAATCTTGAAGATCTTGCCGTCGTACGAGAACGGCTTGCCCTCGAACGCCTTCAATATTATGTCGACGGCCTCGTCCCAGCGCGCGCGCCCGCTCTCGAGCTCGAGGCCCAGGCGCTCGAACTCGTAGTGCTGGTAGCCGCGCCCCAGCCCGATGTCGACGCGCCCGCCGGCGAGCAGGTCGAGCGTGGCAATCTCCTCGGCGACGACGAGCGGATGGTGCAGCGGCACCACGATGACGGCGGTGCCGACGCGCAGGCGCGTCGTCTTCGCGGCGATGTGGGTGGCCAGCTGCGCCGGGCGCGAGAGATAGCCGTATGTCGAGAAATGGTGCTCGGCGAGCCACACGCTGCGAAAGCCCAGCGCCTCGGCGGCCTGCGCGACGTCGACGCCGCGGCGGTAGATCTCCTCCGACGAGCGCGCCGACGGCGACTGCATGAGGAGGAACGTGCCGAATTTCATCGTGATCCCTTCCGGACGCGATACCACGGATGCGGCTGGCCCGACGTCGTCACGCGCAGCGTGTAGACCGACGTGCGCGCGGTGAGGAACAGCGTCTTCAAGTCCGGACCGCCGAACGCGACGTTCGCCGGAATCTCCGGCGTGCGGATGATTCCCAGGCGCGTGCCGTCGGGCGTGAAGACCCACGTACCGCCGGGGCCGGTGCAGTAGATGCGCCCCTCGACGTCCACCTTCATGCCGTCGGGCACGCCATCTTTCTCGTCCGACGACATGTCGGCGAAAATCCGACGGCGGAGCACGTTGCCCTGCGCGTCGAGCTCGAACGCGTGGATGTATGCCGTCCAGCGTGTGTTGGCGACATAGAGCGTGCGTTCGTCGGGTGAGAACGCCAGGCCATTGGGATATTCGCAGTCCGCGACCAGCGTCACGGCGCCGTCGGTGCCGATGCGGTACACGCCGGCGTACGGCAGCTCGCGCTCGGCGAGCGGCACGCGAAGACCGGGGTCGGTGAACCAGAGACTGCCGTCCGACTTGCACACGACGTCGTTGGGCCGGTTCAGCCGCTTGCCCTCGTAGCGGTCGACGAGCACCTCGCTGCGGCCGTCGGCGGACCAGCGCGTCACGCGGCGATTGCCTCCCTCGCAGATCACGAGCCGGCCCTGCAGGTCGAACGTGGTGCCGTTGCCCTCGCCGGTGTCGGCGCGGACCAGCTCCGCCGGCTTACCGAGTCGGATGCGATGCAGGTGGCTCTGGCGGATGTCGACGAAGTAGAAGAAGTCGTCGGGATGCCACAGGGGACCCTCGGTGAACACAAAGCCCGTTGCGACGCGCTCGGCCTTCGGCGATTCCAGGAGCGTGGCGAGGAGGTCGGCCATGGTGCCCCTGAGTATCGCAGCGACCGGCTCCGTGGCAAGCGCTATGTCTCGCCACGGAGCCGTGGCGCTGCGGCTACTTGAGATCCGGAATGCCCGCGGCGAACCAGGCGAGGTTCCCGGCGTTGCGGATCAGGAGCACGGGGCTCGGACACGCCGTCGGCGCGGGCGAAAGCAGATCGTGGATCTCGAAGTCGCCGTCTGGGGCGAGCGGCACCCCGGTGGTGGGTGTGCTATGCGCGCTGAACGTGATGGGGGTGGTGTTGAGTGCGCACAGCAGCGTCACGAAGACGCTGGCGCCCGCGTTGAAGCCGATGCTGTCACCGCCGGCCAGCAGCAAGCCTCGACCCTTCACGCCGATGCTGCCGTCCGTCTTCACGGTGGCGTCGAGGTCGCGGATGACCCAGGGCTGGCCAGCCGGCTGCACGCCGCGGACGATGTTGCGGTTCACGACCGCGGCCGTCGGCGCCATGCCGACGCCACTCGAGACGGGAATGACGCCGATGCCGCCCTTGAACTTCGCCAGCGTGTTGTCGGCGAGCGCGGACGACGTGAGCAGAACGAGGACGCTGAGGAGCGAGGGCGCGATGAGCTTCATGACATCCTCCCGGTGTGTCGTGGACGGAAAGCTCGTTGGCGAAACGCTCCGTAAACGCGGGAGGCGCGGCGGCGGTTCCGGCGTCGACTACGTCATCGCGCCGTTGGCACTATTTCATCAGACCGTAAAACTTCCCGGCGTTCTCGCAGGTGATCTTCCGCACGACGTCGGCCGGCAGGTGGCCGAACTGCTCCTCGATGTACTTCGACGACTCCGGCCACACGCCGTCGGTGTGCGGATAGTCGGAGGCCCACATCAGCGTCTCCGCGCCCATCTCGTCGATCATCCGGGTGCCGATGCGGTCGAACTGGAAGGTGGCCTTGCACTGCCGGCGCCAGTAATCGCTCGGCTTCATCGTCAGACCGAGGTCGCGGAAGCGGTCCTCCCACTCGAAGTCCATGCGATCGAGCGCGTAGGGGATCCAGCCGATGCCGCTCTCGCCGAAGACGACACGCAGATTCGGATAGCGCTCGAGCACGGCGGCACCGATGAGCGCCGCCAGGATGTTGATCAGGTTCATCTGGAACGCCGACACGCCGGTGAACAGCGCGGCGCGCTTCGCCAGCGGCGTGGGCGCCTTTTCGCGCACGCTGGCCGGCACGCTCGGGAACGTGTGGAAGTGCAGCGGCAGGTTGACGTCGTTGACGGCCTTCCACAGCGGCTCCCACACCGGATGCCACATCGGCTCCATGTCCCACGAGCACGAGAGCTCGAGTCCGCGCAGGCCCATCTTGGCGACGCGATGGATTTCCGCGACGGCGGCGTCGATGTCGCCGTACGGCAGGCAGGCGAGACCGATCTGGCGATCCGGATAGTGCCGGCAGAAATCGACGAGCCAGTCGTTGTAGATGCGAAACATTTCCTTCGCGGCCTCGTGGTCGTTCAGCCGCGTGGCCGCGCCGAGGATGCCGAAGATGACCTCCGCCTGCACGCCGTCCATCTCCATGTCTTTCAGGCGCCTAGTTCTGTCCGGGGACGAGCTTTTGCCCCGACGGGCCGACGCCCCCGACCAGCCCGAACGACGTTCCGTTCTTGCACGTCCAGTGGGGGCCGTCCGGGCCATCCACCACGTAGGGCATGCGCTCGCGCATGGCCGCCGAGGCGTTGGCGGTGAAGAGGTCGGCCGGAATCCACGGCATGTCGATGTGGCAGTCGGCGGAGATCCGTGTGTAGTTCATGCCGGGGATGATACTCCCGTGCGGTGTGCCTTGACTTGGTTGGCGGCCTCGGGCAATGTGCCGACCACTCGACGCAGGATCCGGCGGTGAAGGAGGATGCGATGCCCGCTCCGTACTCTCGTCTGAACCGTCGCGACTTCGTGCGTCTGTCCGCGGCCGGCGTGTCCGCGGCGGCCGTGCTCGGTCCCGGTCGTCGCGCGACCGCCGCCGCCTCGCCCTATCCGGACTGGCTGCCCGCCAGCAGCAAGCCCCCCAAGCGCGGCGGTGTGATGACGCGCGCCTCGGCGTGGGATCCGCCGGTGATCGATCCGCGGCACACACAGTCTGTCGGCCTCTTCCAGTTCGTTGGCCTGACGAGCAATCGCCTCGTCCGCTACCCGTTCACCGACGAGGCCAACGGACCCGCCGACCTCACGCTCAAGGGCGATCTGGCCGAGTCGTGGCAGGGAAGTGCGGATTTCCGCGTGTGGACGTTCAAGCTGCGGCAGGGCGTCAAGTGGCAGAACCTCGCGCCGGTGAATGGGCGTGAGTTCGTGGCTGCCGACGTGAAGTACTGCTTCGAGCAATACGCCAAGGAAGGCGTGCAGGCGTTCACGTTCCAGGAGATCGAGGGCATCGAGACGCCCGACAAGTACACGGTGCGCGTGCACCTCAAGACTCCCAACACGCTGTTCCCGCAGAACGTCGCCGAGCCGGTGGCGGTCCTCTTCGCGCGCGAAGTCCTCGAGGAGGACGGCGACCTCAAGAAGCGGCTCGTCGGCACCGGGCCGTACACGCTCAAGGAGCACACGCGGAAGGTACGCATCGTCTTGCAGCGCAACCCGGACTATTACGACAAGGGCCGTCCCTACGTCGACGAGTACGTCATCCTGTCCACGCCGGACGCGGCGACGCGACAGGCCGCGTTCCGCACGGGCCAGGCCGACTTCATCTGGGTGGCGAGCCCGTCGGAGGCGGAACTCATCCGCAAGACGAATCCGCAGACGATGGTGCAGGCCTACCACAACACGCTCGCGCCGTTCGGTGTGGCGCTCGCCCAGGATCGGCCGCCGTTCAACGACCTGCGCGTGCGGCGCGCGATCTCGATGGCCATCGACCGCCAGAAGATGGTGGACACCGTATTCGAGGGCCACGGCATCCTCGGCTGGGGCGTGCCCTACATCTATTATCAGGACACGCCGCCGACGGCGAAGGACTTCGGCCCGTGGTGGCAGTACAAGCCGGCCGAGGCCAAGAAGCTCCTCACCGACGCCGGGCACCCGAACGGTTTCTCGACGACGCTCTTCTACTATGAATACTTCCCTCAGATGACGTCGCAGGTGCAGCTGGTGCAGCAGGATCTCAAGAAGAACCTCAACATCGACGTCAGGATCACCAAGCTGGACTATACGAGCTATTACGGTCGCTACGTCGAGAGCAAGTGGGACGGAATGTCGTGGGGGTTCCAGTCCGGCCACGCCGTCGGCCTGGACGAGCGGACCTACATGTACATGCACAGCAAGTCCACGAAGAACTTCTTCCGCGTCAATGATTCCGTGATCGACGACCTGACGACGAAGCTGCGGCGCACGCCGGACCGCGCCGAGCAGCGCGCGATCGCCAAGAAGATCGTCGATCGCGAGTACGATCAGGTACTACGCATGTGGATGCCGTACGACAACGGCTTCCTGCTCTTCCAGCCGCACATGCGCAACGTAGCGGCGGGAGCGCTGCGCCGCAGCGACGGCTACGGCTCGCCGACGCTGGCGCGTACGTGGATGGAGAAGTAACGATGATAGCGAGGGCGGGGATCGGGTAGGGGCCCCGCCCATGCAGAAATACGTCATGCGGCGCCTGCTGCTGGCGATTCCCGTCCTGCTGCTTTCGTCGCTGATCGTCTTTGCGCTGATGCGCGTGATGCCGGGCGACGCGCTCACCGCGCTCATGGGCGAGTCCGGTAACGTCGGCGAGCGCGAGCTCGCGAAGCTGCGGAAAGATCTGGGTCTCGACCGTCCCTATTACCAGCAGTACGGGCTATGGCTCTGGCAGATGGTGAGCCTCAACCCGGGCCACTCGATCTTCACGAACGAGCCGATCGCCGTGTCGCTCAAAAAAGCCGTTCCCCTCACGCTGGAGCTGGCTGCGCTGGCCATGGTCATCGGCATCGTCATCGCTGTGCCCGTCGGCGTGATCTCCGCCACGCGGCAGGACAGCGCGTCGGACTACGTCGGCCGCGTGGTCGCGGTGTCCGGGCTGTCGTTCCCCGAGTTCTGGCTCGGCACCCTCGTCATCACCTTCGCGGCCATCTGGTTTCACTGGATCCCGCCGATCGGCTACGTCAGCTTCTGGGAGTCGCCGTGGAGGAACCTGCAGCAGTTCCTCATCCCGGCGGCCGTGCTCGGTTTCCGGCTCTCCGCCGCGACCATGCGGATGACGCGCTCGACGGTCCTGGAAGTGCTACGCGAGGACTACGTCCGCACTGCGTGGGCCAAGGGCCTGGAGGGGCGCATCGTCGTCTACAAGCACGCGCTGAAGAACGCCCTCATTCCCGTGGTGACGATCATCGGCGGCCAGCTCGGGGTCCTGCTCGCCGGCACCGTCGTCGTGGAGACGATCTTCGCGCTGCCGGGCATGGGACGGCTCACGGTGGAGGCGATCCTCTTCCGCGACTATCCGGTCGTGCAGACCAACGTCATGCTGGTGGCGGCCACGCTCGTGACCCTCAACCTCGTCGTCGACCTCACCTACGCGTGGCTCGATCCGCGCATCCGCTACAGCTGATGGCGACCGTCACCGAGCGGGTCGTCAGCATCGAGGAAGCGCCGGTCGTCATCAGCCGCACGCGCGCGCTGCTCGCCGCGCTCCGGCGCAAGCCGCTCGGCGCGGCCTCGGCGGCGCTGCTCGTGCTGATCGTCTTCACCGCGATCTTCGCCGAGGTGCTGGCGCCCTACGATCCGCTCGCGACACGGCCGGAGATCCGCCTGGCGGCGCCGTCGTGGGAGCACCCGTTCGGCACCGACGACATCGGGCGCGACGTGCTGAGCCGCGTCATCTACGGCGCGCGCATCTCGCTCTGGGTCGGCCTGCTCGCCGTCGGCATCGGCACCGCCGCCGGCATGATCATCGGGCTGCTGTGCGGCTATTGCGAAGGGCGCGTCGACCTGATCTTCCAGCGCGTGATGGACGCCGTGCAGGCGATTCCCGGGCTCCTGCTCGCGCTCGCCATCGTCTCGGTGCTGCGGCCCAACACTACCAACGCGATGCTCGCCATCGCGATCGTGATCATCCCCGGCAACTCGCGCATCGTCCGGGGCGCGGTGATGTCCGCCAAGCAGAACCGCTACGTGGAGGCCGCGCAGGCCATCGGCTGCCGCCACCCGCGCATCATCCTCAGCCACATCCTGCCGAACGTCACGGCCCCGATCCTCGTCATCGCCTCGATCTGGCTCGGCAACGCGATTCTCATCGAGGCGACGCTGTCGTTTCTCGGCGTGGGCACCCAGCCGCCGACGCCGTCGTGGGGGCTGATGCTCTCGAGCACCGGCCGCGCGTTCATGGAGCAGGCGCCGTGGCTCGCGATCTTCCCCGGGCTTGCCATCAGCCTCGCCGTGCTCGGCTTCAACCTCTTCGGCGACACGCTGCGCGACGCCTGGGACCCCAAGCTGCGGAGGAACTGATGATGAATCCCCTCTCGTCGGCCAAGCCGCCTTCACACTGAGGTCCCACCGATTGCGCCTCGCGTGACGAGGCCACGAGCGTGTTCGTCGGCGGCGCGGATTGGTTTCTCTCCTCGAATCTCGACCGCCGTACGCTCCTGAAGGGGGCCAGCAGCGCGGCGTTTGGACTGCTGGCGTCCGCCTGCGGAGCATCCGGCCCGGCGACGTCCGCTTCCACGTCGGCGACGAGCACGGCGCCCGCGCGATCGGCACCGACGGTGGAAAATCGCGAGACCGTCTACGTGTTCAACGTCGGCTCGAAAGACGTCACGCTGATCGACGCCGCCGACCGCGTGGTGCGCGAAACGCGTCCGCTCGGCGCCTCGGTGCGCTGGCTGTCGAACGAGCAGACGTACTGGGACGGAGCGCGGATCTGGACCTACGACTTTCCCAACGATCAGGTCCAGGCCATCGCCATCGATCCCAAGCAGGTGGCCATCACAAGGACAATCGCCGGGCTCGGCAAGGGCCCCGGCCACAGTCTGGTCGTGCTACCCGACAAGAAGAAGGCTGCCGTCAACGTCGCGGGCGACAACCTCATCGCATTCCTCGACCTCGCGCACGGCATCGTGGACGCGACGCTTCAGACCGGCGCATTTCCCTGAGACCTTCACCTCACGCCGGACGGTCGGTTCGGCTTCACACCGGAACGCGAGGCGGACACGGTCTCGAAGATCGACATGGTCAGCCGACAACTGCTCAAGACCGTCTCGTTTCCTGCCGGCAGCAAGCCGCACATGCTCCGTGTGTCCCCCGACGGGAAAGAGGTCTGGGTCCAGACCGCCGAGGCGAACACGAACGTGGTGCTGGACGCCTCCGATCTCTCGGTGCTCGCGACGCAGCCGACGGGCAAGCAGCCGGTGACCAACGCGTGGACCCGGGATCGGCGATACTCGGTCGTGACGAACGGCCACGACACATTCGCCCAGATCTTCGATGCGCGGACGTTCAGGGAAGTGAAGCGCCTGACGATCGGTCAGGGCGGCGCCAACATCGGCTTCAGCCAAGACGGCAAGACGGCGTTCATCGCGGTGCGCGGGGCGAATGAGGTCGCCGTCATCGACCTCGACAAGCTGACGCTGGCCAGCCGGATTACGGCGGGGACCGAGCCGCAGGGGCTGATCGTTCGCTGATTTCGGCACGCGGAGGGCGCGCGCACGCCACCGCGCGACCACCCACGCTTGACTGAATAACCGATTCAGTTATTATCGGCGCCCATGAGGCGCCGCCCCGCCGATGGGCTCGAGCAGGTCATCGCCGCCGCGCTGCGCGTCTTCGCCGACAAGGGGTATCGCCGGACGCAGATGTCCGACGTCGCGCGCGAGATGCGCGTGGCGCCCGGCACGCTCTACGGCTACGTCGCCGGCAAGGACGCGCTGTTCCACCTTGTCGTCGACCGTGCGTTCAGTGGCGAGCCACCGTCGGCCCCGCCACGGTTGCCCATTCCCGCGCCGCCACCGGGCGCGACGCTGGCGCGCCTGCGGGAGCGGCTCACGGCGGACAGCGCGCTGCCGCGGCTCGACAGCGCGCTTCGCCGGCCGCGCCCGGGCGACGCGCGCGCCGAGCTCGAGGGCATCGTCGGCGCGCTCTACGACCGGATCGCGGGCGCCTGGCAGGGCATCGTCATGCTGGAGCGCTCGGCACTGGACTGGCCCGAGCTCGCGCATGTCTTCTACGCCGAGATGCGTCGCGGCCTGTTGCAGCGACTCGAGCGCTACCTGGCGGCGCGCGGGCAGGCGGGCGTGCTGGCGCAGACGCCGAGCGCGGCGGCGGCCGCGCGCTTCGTGCTCGAGACGGTCGCCTGGTTCGCCATGCACCGCCATCGCGACCGCGACGCCGATCTCGACGACGCGACCGCGCGCCGCATCACCATCACGCTCGTCGCCAACGCCTTCACGCGCGCCAACGGCCGGGCGCGACCGGCCCGAAAGGAGTCCCGACGCCGATGAGCTTCGACTGGATCGCCACGTTGTTATCGCTGACCTTCCTCGGCGGCGTGTACCTCGACGGCTGGGCGCACAGTCACGGCCGCGTGGACGACACGTTCTTCACGCCGTGGCACGCTGTCCTCTATTCGGGCTTCCTTGCGATGGCGGCGCTGCTGCTGGGGCACGCGGTCTGGCGCCTCGCGCGTGGCGCCCGCTGGCGCGCGGCGCTGCCCGACGGCTACGGGCTTTCGCTGGCGGGCGTCGCGCTCTGGCTCGTCGGCGGGCCGTTCGACCTCGCCTGGCACAGCGTGTTCGGCTTCGAGGCCAACGTCGAGGCGCTGCTGAGCCCCGCGCACACGGTGCTCGCCCTCGGCGTGGCGCTGATGACCTCGGGCCCGCTGCGCGCGGCGCTGCGGCGTCCCGCCGGCCGCTGGCCCGACGAGCTGCCGATGCTGCTGTCCGTGGCGTGCATCGTCGCGAACCTGACGTTCTTCACGCAGATCGCGCATCCGCTCGCCAATCTGTGGGCGGCGGGGCCGAGGCGCTGGTCGCAGGACGTCACCGAGCTCGGCATCGTCAGCATGCTGCTGACCACGGTCATCCTGATCGCGCCGCTGTTGCTGCTGTTGCGCCAGGGCCGGCTGCCGGCGGGGGCCGTCACGATCGTCGTCGGTCTCGACTGCGTCGCGACCGGCGTGCTGTTCGACCACGGCCCGTATCCACTCGTCCCGGTGATCGCGATGGTCGCCGCCGCGGTCGCGGGTGACGTGCTGCGCGCCGCGCTGCGACCGTCGGTGGCGCGGCCGGCGGCGTTTCGCTGGTTCGCGCTCGCCGTGCCGGCGCTGCTGCACGTCGCCTATTTCGCGGCGCTGGCGGTCACGGTCGGCATCGGGTATTCGCCGCACCTCTGGATGGGCGTCATCGTGTTCGCGGGCGTCGTGGGCTGGCTGCTGTCGTATCTGGTGCTGCCGCCGCGCGCGGTAGTCGGACGGGAGGCGGCGCCGGCCTAAGTGAGGCCGAACGCTTCGGCGAAGCGGCGATACGACTCGAGGTGATCGCCGTACTTGCGGTGCCCCGCCGTGTGCTGGGCGCACGCGAGCAGCAGGCGCTCACGATCGGCGGCCCGGCTCTTGAGGTAGTCCTCGACCAGGCAGAGTCCGAGCTCCTGGTTGTGCGGATCGTTGCCGACCTTCGCCGCCGCCGTCGCCAGCGTCTCCACCAGCGGCGCGCGATCGGCGCCCGACTTCAGATAGACCGCCGTCAGGCCGACGGCCTCGTCCGGCCGCAGTCCGAGCAGCGCCGACTCGAGCCGCTCGAGCAGCCGGCGCGCGTCGAGCCCGTTCGCGCCGGGCGGCGCCACGATCGCGCGGCGGCCGTTGTCAGGCGTGTTGGCCTGGTGCTCCGCCGCGCGATTGACGAACGACGCCGCCACGAACAAGAGCTTGAGACGGTGCGGATGCTCGAAGCTGTCGTAGAACCACGCCAGCGTGTTGCAGTACTCGTAGGCGTGCTGCGACATCGAGAAGTTGTTGGGCGCGCCGGTCTCGAGGATCACCTGCGCGGCGGCGACCTGGATCGCGTCGAGAATGCGCCGCGGACTACGGCCCGCCTTCAGCAGCGCGACGAGCGCGTCGATTACCGACCACTCGCGCTGGCGTGTGAGGGCGTCGACCAGCATCGCCTCTTCCGCCGGCGCCAGCGCCGCCTCCTGCCGCAGCAGCTCGGCGTCGCAACCGTCCAGCAGGTTCTGGACCACGTTGCAGCCCATCTCGTACGTCGAATACCAGCGCGGGCCGACGGCGATATCCGGCACGCCCGCGTAGACGACGTGCTGCGCCGCGTGCCAGCCGAGCGCCTCGCCCAGCTCGATCGTGGCGCGCGCGCGGAACGACTTGTGGCCTGTCGTGTAGGAGCGGTTGTGCAGCATTCGATCCTGCACGTCGATGAGGCCCGCGAAGGCGAGGTGAGCCAGCACCGGCCGGCGGTTGGGCACGTCCTGCATCAGCCCGAGGAACACGCGATACGCGGGCAGCACCTCGCCGCGCTGCACGAGCGTCAGCCAGTGGTTCAGCCGCTCGCCGATGGAGCCCTCGAGCGACAGCGGCTCCTGATCGGGCCAGTGCGCCTGGGGCATCGGCGGCGCCTGGTCGACCTTGATCTCGTAGAGGCGCGTGTAGTGTCCGGGCGCTTTGCCGAGCAGCTGATTCCACGGATCGAGTCCGCTCGGGATGTACCAGACCGACTGCGCCAGCGGCAGCATCGAGAGCTCGGGGCGCACCAGGCCCATCAATGGCAGCGACACGCGCTCGCTGAGCAGGCAGTGGTCGTTGTTGACGAACTTCACGACGCCGTCGTCGAGACGCTGGTGGTAGGGCACGTGCGTGTATGGCGCGTGGATCCGCACCGTCTGCGCCACGATCTCGGCGACGGGACGCTTGTCCTTGATGAGGCCGAATAGCGCCGCGCTCGCGCCGACCTGGTCCCGGGCGAGGATCCGCTCCTCGAGCCGGGCGTAGTCGGCGGCGATCGCCATGGCCGGGAGTATACCTCGCGCCGTGCTCAGCGCGTCAGGCGCGGGTCCAGGCCGTCGCGAATCGCGTCGCCGACGAAGTTCAGGCCGACGACGGTGACGAACAGCGCGGCGCCCGGGCCGAACACGATCCACGGCGCCTGCTGCAAGTAGCCGCGGCCGGCGTTGATCATGCTGCCCCACGACGCCGCGGGCGGCTGCACGCCGAGGCCCAGGAACGACAGCGAGGCTTCGGCGAGAATCGCGAAGGCCACGCTCAACGACGCCTGCACGACGATCGGCGTGGCCGCGTTCGGCAGCACGTGGTGGCGCGCGATCCACCAGCCGGAGGCGCCCAGCGCGCGCGCCGCGTCGACGTAGTCGCGCGTCTTCACGCTGAGCACCTGGCCGCGCATGAGCCGCGCGAACGTCGGCGTGTAGACGACACCGAGCGCGATCAGCACGCCCGTGAGCCCCGCGCCCAGCACGGCACCGAGCGCCAGCGCCAGCACCAGCGGCGGGAACGACAGCACCGCGTCCATCAGTCGCATGACCACGCCGTCGGCGCGGCCGCCCGCGTAACCGGCGAGCATGCCGAGCACGCCGCCGGCGACGGCGGCGATGGCCACCGACACGAAGCCGGCCACCAGCGACACGCGCGTGCCCCAGATCACGCGGCTCAGCACGTCGCGGCCGACGTTGTCGGTGCCGAGCCAGTGCGCGCGGCCGGGGCGCGCGAGGATGTTCCCGAGGTTCTGCGCCAGCGGGTCGTACGGCGCGAGCAGCGGCGCCGCGAGCGCGACGACGATGGCCGCGAGCAACACGGCGGCGCCGAACGGCGCCAGCCGCGCGCGCGCCGCGCGGCGCAGCGCGTCCCAGCGGCGGTCGCGGACGGCGGGCTCGCGCGCGACGAGCGCGCGCTCAGCGAAGCCGGATTCGGGGATCGATCCAGCCATACAGCAGGTCGACGAGCAGGTTGCTGATGATGAAGCCGACCGCGATCAGCAGAATTACGCCTTGCACCAGCGGATAGTCGCGCGCAAAGACCGCGTCGACCACGAGGCGCCCGATGCCGGGCAGCGCGAAGACGTATTCCGTGATCACCGCGCCGCCGATCAACGTGCCGAGCTGGAGGCCCACGACGGTGACGACGGGGATGAGCGCGTTCTTCAGCACGTGGCCGTAGATGACCGCGCCCTCGGACAGCCCTTTCGCGCGCGCCGTGCGCACCCAGTCCTCGCTCAGCGCCTCGAGCAGGCTCGAGCGCAGCGTGCGCGTGACGACCGCCGCCAGCGCCAGCCCGAGCGTCGTGGCCGGCAGCACCAGCGAGCGCAATCCCGCCCAGCCCTCCTCGAGCGGATCGAGATAGCCCGAGATCGGCAGCCAGCGCAGGGTGACACCGAAGAGAAAGATCAGCAGCAGCGCGAGCAGGAAGTTCGGCATGCAGATCCCGAACAGCGCAAACGTGGTGCCCACGCGATCGACGGTCGTGTTGTGACGAACGGCGGACGCGATGGCGAGCGGAAACGCGACCAGCAGCGAGACGCTCATGGCCAGCAGCGCGAGCTCGAGGCTCGGCCGCAGACGCCGGCTGACGTTGTCGAGCACGGGCTCGCCGTTGCGGATCGAGCGACCGAGGTCACCGCGGACGAGGCGACCCATCCAGAGCGCGTACTGCACGTGCAGGGGCCGGTCGAGGCCGAGCTCGCGGCGCAGGCTCTCCTTGGCGGCGGCGTCGCCGGACTCCGCCATCATGGCGTCGATGGGATCGCCGGGCGTCAGGTGCAGCAGCAGGAAGACGCCCGCCGTGACGAGCAGGAGAACGGGAATGGTGGCGAGCAGCCGCCGGAAGACTACTTCAGCCACACGTCCTTGAACCGCATCATGCCGTCGGGAATTGGATCGTAGCCCTGCACGCGCTGGCTGAACGCCTTGGGCTCGATCGGATGCACGATGAAGATCATCGGCAGCTCGTCCTGCAGAATCTTCGTGACGTCGGCGAAGATCTTTTTGCGCTCCGCCTGTGAGGACACCTCGCGCGAGCGATCAAGCAGCGCGTCGAGCTGCAGGTTCGAGATGCCCGACCAGTTGAACGACGTGCCCGGCGTCGTGCGGAAGAACTGATAGACGTTGCCGTCGGGATCGGGGCGGCCGCTCCACTGGAAGGAGATCATCTCGAAGTTCTTCGCGTTGCCGTCCGAGATCAGCGTCGAGGCGTCCACGAGCTTGATCTTCATCGTGATGCCCGTCTCGCGCAGCTGGGCCTGGATGACCTCGGCCTCCTGCACGCTCAGCGGGATGTTGTTGGTCGTCATCGTGAACTCGAAGCCGCCGGGCTTGCCGCCCTCGGCGAGCTTGGCCTTCGCCTTGGCGAGATCGCGCCGGATGAACGGAATCGACTTGTCGTACGCCCACGACGTCGGCGGAATCGGCCCGTTGGCCGGGAAGCCGACGTTCAGCCACACGCCCTTGACGATCTGCTCCAGATCGATGGCGTAGGCGACGGCCTGACGGAGCGCCTTGACGTTGAACGGCGGACGCCCGAAGTTGAGCTGATACGCGAAATCCGCCAGCGACGGCACGTCGACGACGACGACGTTGCGGTCGGCCTTGACGGCGGCGACGTCGCGCGGCTGCACGTAGTCGATCACGTCGATCTCGCCGCCCTGTAGACTCTGCAGCTTGACTGTGTCGTCGGGAATCGGGCGGTAACGGACGCGATCGAGGTACGGCCCGCCCTGCTTGTCCCAGTAGTTGTCGTGGCGCTTGATCAGCAGATGGTCGTCCTTGACCCACTCGACGAACTCGAAGGGGCCGGTGCCGGCGCCCTTGGCGTTGCGCCCGAGCTCGACGCCGCGCTCCTGCACCACCTTGGGCGACACCATCATGCCTGCGCGATCGGTGAGGGTGGCGAGCAGGCTCGCGTCTGGCTTCTTGAGATTGATCTTGATCGTGAACGGATCGACGACGTCGACCGACTCGATGTTCGCGACCTCGCCTTTGCGAATGGACTTGGGCTCCGTCTTCATCCGATCGAAGTTGAACTTGGCGGCCTCCGCCGTACCTGCCGATCGACCTTGCTGCCCGACAGATGCGGGTCCATCGTGGCCGCCTCGATATAGAAGCCGACACGCAGCGTGCCGCCCTTCTTCGGCGTCTGCGCCAGCGCGCGCGCGGGTCGCAGTCCGACCGCCGCCGCCGTCATCGCCGTTGCGCCCGAGGTCACGAACTCGCGTCGCGAGAGCTTCATGCCGCCTCCTGTGCGATGCCGCCCGGGTTGCCGCGAAGTGCGGACGAGTATAACCTCCCGCCCATGCCTTACCGGTGGCCGAAGCGCAATCAGTCCGCCGCTGCGCTCTCGTTCGACGTCGACGCGGAATCCGGGTTCCTGTTCCGCGAGCCGGAGAAAGCCAAGCGCAGCCTCGGCGATCTCGAAGAACGCCGCTTCGGCCCCCGCGTGGGCGTGGACCGGATCCTGAGAATGCTCGATCGTCTCAAGCTGAAAGCGAGCTTCTACATCCCGGGCTGGACGGTCGTCAATCATCTGGCGCCGTGCAAGCGCATCCGCGACGCGGGTCACGAGATCGGCGCGCACGGCAACGTGCATGAGGCCGTCGGCATGCTCGACGAGACGCAGGAAAAGCGCGTGATGGCCGAGCAGCTGGCGATCTTGAAGGACCAGCTCGGCGTCAAGCCGGCCGGCTACCGCTCGCCGTCGTGGGACGTCAACGTGTGGACGCCGGCGCTGCTCAAGCGCAACGGCTTTCTCTACGACAGCTCGCTGATGGGCAACGACGTGCCGTACGACGTCGAGACGCCGGAGGGGCCGCTGACCGAGGTGCCCGTGCAGTGGATCATGGACGACGCTCCGCTCTTCCGCCACGTCTACGGCGCGGGCAACGTCATCGCCGATCCTGCACGCGTGTTCAACCTGTGGTCGACGGAGTTCGCGGCCATGCACAAGGAGAGCGCCTGCTTCGTGCTGACGTGCCATCCGTTCATCAGCGGCCGTGCGTCGCGCGTGCAGCTCATCGAGGATCTCGTGAAGTTCATGCGGCGCCAGCGCGGCGTGTGGTTCGCGACGTGCGAGGAAATCGCCCGGTGGCACGATTCGCAGCGCGGCGGCGCGAAGCGCCGCTGAGGAGGCGACGATGCGTCTGAAAGACCGCGTGGTCATCGTCACCGGCGGGGCCAAGGGCATCGGCCGCGCGTACTGCCTGGGCGTGGCCGCCCAGGGCGCGCGCGTCGTGGTGGCCGACGTCGCGGATCCGAAGGGAACGGTCAAGGACGTCGAGGCGCGCGGGGCGCAGGCGCTGGGCGTGGAATGCGACGTCTCGCGGGAGTCGGATACGCAGCGGCTGGCCACCGAGACGCTGGCGCGCTTCGGCCGTATCGACGTGCTCGTCAACAACGCCGCGCTCTACGGCACGCTCAAGCGCCGTCCGTTCATGGAGATTCCGGTCGAGGAGTGGGACCGCGTGATGGCCGTAAATCTAAAGTCCCTCTTCCTCTGTGCGCGCGCCGTGTTCCCGACGATGAAGACGCAGGGCAAGGGCAAGATCATCAACATCGCCTCCAGCACCTTCTTCAAGGGCGTTGCCGACTACATTCACTACACGACCTCGAAGGGCGGGGTCGTCGGGTTCACCCGCTCACTCGCGCGCGAGCTGGGACCGCACGGCATCCGGGTCAACGCGATCGCACCCGGCTTCACGCTGAGCGGCGACAACGAACAGAACATCTCCGAGGAGCGCAAGCAGGCCAACATCGACGCGCGCATGATCCGGCGCGCGCAGGTGCCCGAGGATCTCGTCGGCACCCTCGTCTATCTCGCCTCGGACGACAGCGACTTCATGTCCGGCCAGACGCTGCTGGTCGACGGCGGCGGCAGCGTCCATTGAACGCGGCCGCGGCCTTCGATTTCAGCGAACAGGTGGTGCTCGTGACCGGCGCCGGCGCCGGCATCGGGCAGGGCATCGCCGCCGCCTTTCACGCCGCCCGCGCGCGGGTCGCGCTCGGCGACCTCCGAGAGGCGCCGCTGAAGCGCGCGGCGGCCGCGCTGCGTGATCGCGTCTTTGCGCAGACCGTCGATGTCCGCGACGAAGGCTCGGTGACCGCGTTCGTCGCCGCGGCCGAGAAGGAGCTGGGTCCGGTCGCCATCGTCGTCGCCAATGCCGGCATCTATCCGAACACGCCGGTGCTGGAGATGGACGTGGCCGAGTGGGACCGCGTGATGGAGACGAACGCGCGCGGCGTGTTTCTGACCTGCCGCGCGGCGGCGCGCTCGATGGTGGCGCGCGGCGCGCCGGGCAAGATCATCACGATCTCGTCGGGCGCCTACGCGAGCGGCCGGCCGGGGGCCGCGCACTACTGCGCGTCGAAAGCGGCCGTGGTCATGTTCACGAAGGTGCTCGCCATGGAGCTGGCGAGCGCGCGCATCAACGTCAACTGCATCGCGCCGGGGTTCGTGCGCGTCGACAGCGAGGTCTCGCCGTTGACCGAGGAGTACGTCAGCACGCTCACGCGCGGCATCCCGTTGGGCCGCGCCGGCACCCCGGCCGACATCGCCGATGCGGCGCTGTTCCTGGCGTCGCCCTACGCGGACTACGTGACGGGCGAGGTGCTCGGGGTGAACGGCGGCGCCATGGCGGGCCGCGCGCACCTGCCGCTGAGCACAGCGGCCGCGCAAAAAAAGGAGAGCACACGATGAGACTCGCCGGAAAAGTCGCGCTCGTGTCCGGTGGTGCCAGCGGCATGGGGCAGAGCGAGGCGACGATCTTCGCGAAAGAAGGCGCGAAGGTCATCGTTGCCGACGTCCTCGAGGCGGAAGGCAAGCAAATTGCCGACAAGATCGTCTCGGGAGGCGGCCAGGCTCGCTTCGTGAAGCTGGATGTCACGAGCGAGGGGGAGTGGGACGCCGCGACGAAGGCCGCCCTGAGCGCGTTCGGCAAGCTCGACGTGCTCGTCAACAACGCCGGCATCAGCGGCACCTACGATCCCGACATGCTGAGCAGCGCCGCCTGGGACAAGGTGATGGCCGTCAATGCCAAGGGCGTCTTCCTCGGCATGAAGTACGCGATCCCGCTGATGAAGCAGGCGGGTGGCGGCGCCATCGTCAACATCTCGTCGATCTCCGGGTTCGTCGGCCAGGACGGCGTGCACATGGCCTACAACGCCTCGAAAGGCGCCGTGCGCATCATGACGAAGACCGCCGCCGTCCAGTTCGCCGCCGACAACATCCGCGTGAACTCCGTGCATCCGGGCTTCATGCCGCCGATGCGGACGTCGAAGACCTCCGCCGACCCGACGTGGCGCGCGAAGATGCTCGACGCCGTGCCGATGAAGCGCGCGGGCCGCGTGGAGGAAGTCGCTCACGCGGTCCTGTTCCTGGCCTCGGACGAGGCCTCGTACATCACCGGCACCGAGCTGGTCGTCGACGGCGGCTATCTGGCCGTGTGAGCCGGGAGCACGTTGGCGTGACGCGCGAAGATCCGCCACGTTCCGGCTTCGTTTTTCCAGATGTTCGTGAAACGGCGCTTGATCGTCTGGCCGGCCACGAGGCCCGCGCTCGGCGCGTCGCCGATGGGTACCACCGTCTCAGATCCCATGATGATGACGAACGGCCCATCGGCGCGGATGAACTCGATTTGGCGCTCGAAGGTCGAAAAGTTGATCACGCCCGCGCGTACGAAGGTGTCGAGGACGGCGCGTCTGCCGACCACCACCTGGTTGTTCGGCGCATTCACCGTCAAATCTTCGGACCACAGCCGCTCCAGCGCGGGGATGTCGCGCTTCAGGGCGGCAATCCGTTCCTGGTCGTCGAGCGAGCGCACGTGCTCTTCGTCCGCGCGGCGATCTTGTGCCATGGCGACCATCCCCGGTGACAGGGTAAGGCCAACCACGAGACGGTCATGCGACGCGTCTTCGACGAACGTCTGCGCCAGGCCGCACGACTTCTCACAGCGCCGGAGGCCGCGCACCGATCGGTCACCGACATCGCGTTTGCCTGCGGCTTCAATGACGTTTCGCACTTCGGACGAATGTTCGCCGCCAGAATGCACATGACGCCGTCGCGGTGGCGGCGTCGGCGGCCGTGAGGCTCCGCGCGGACCTTGAAGATTCGCGCGGCCGCGCCGGCCGACACCGAAGCGATCGGCCGCGTGCACGTCGAGACCTGGCGCTCGGCGTATCGGGGGCTCGTCTCGGACGCGTATCTGGCGGGTCTGTCGCCCGCGGAGCGTGCGGCGCGGTGGCGGACGTTTCTCGCCGAGCGGGATCCGGCGCGCGTTCTGCTGGTCGCCGAGGACGATGTCGACGGAGTCATCGGCTTCGCCGCCGCGGGACCTGAGCGTTCGGGTGATCCGACATATCGGGGTGAGATTTACGCGATCTACGTCACGCCGTCACACCAGCGGCGCGCGTGTGGCCGCGAACTGATGTGGGCGGCGACCCGTCGCCTGGCGGCTGTCGGATTCCCGTCGATGCTGCTCTGGGTGCTCGATGCCAATGCTCCGGCGCGCGCATTCTACGAGAGGCTCGGCGGCGTCGTGCTTCGGCGCCAACCGATCGAGATCGGCGGCGCGCAGCTGACCGAGGTTGCCTACGGCTGGTCTGATCTCACCGTCCTCTAACCGATCGCCGCACGGATCTTGCCGTGCAGGGCAGCGAGCGCGTCGATCATGGCGTCCACGGAGCGCGCGCCGGCCTGGAAGATCGCGGTTGCGTTGACGGCCACCCAGCCGAAGCCCATGGTTTGCAGCTCGGCGATGCGCGCCACGACGCGATCGTGCTCGGCGTAGAAACGCTTGCCCTCGGCGTCGCGCGGCGGTGGTGCGACCATACTCTGCAGCCCGATCGTCGACGGATCGCGGCCGGCCGACTCGGCGTGGCGCCGAATCGCATCGAACGCCGTGCGCGCGCTCGGCGCATCGGTGATACGGCTCGCCAGCCATCCGTCGCCGAGCCGGCCGACGCGGCGCCACGCGGGGTCGGACATGCCGCCGATCCAGATGGGCAGGCGGCGTCCCTGCAGCGGCTTGGGCTCCATCGCCATCGCCTTGATGGGATAGCGCGGCCCCGCGAAGTCGACCTGCGACTCGCCCCACCACGCGCGCAGCAGCGTGATCGCCTCGTCCATCCGGGCGCCGCGCGTTCTGAAGTCCTCGCCGAGCGCCTCGTATTCTGACTCCTGCCAGCCCACGCCGACGCCGAGCCGCACGCGCCCACCGGACAGCGTGTCGAGCGTGCTCACCTGCTTGGCCACGAGCGTCGGGTGACGCTGCGGCAGCACGAGGACCTCGGTGCCGAGCGTAACGCGCGTCGTCACCGCGGCAACGTACGAGAGCGTCATCAGCGCTTCGAGGATCGGCATCGTCGGCGTGTACGGTCCCGGCGGACGACCGGCGATCGGGTAGCCCATGACGACGTGGTCGAAGACGTCGATATGGTCGTAGCCGATCTGCTCGATGGCGCGCGCCATGCGGGCGACGGCGCCCGGCCCCTCGCGGTAGGCGACGCTGGGAAACTCGACGCTGAGCTTCACGCGCGGAGACCGATGGCTCGTGCGATCTGCTCGAGGTGCGTGGCGAGGTCGCCGCAGTCCACGCTCGCGGCCAGAATCCGCTTGTGCAGCAGGTGCAGCGGATGCTCCTCACAGTAGCCGATGGCGCCGAAGATCTGGTGTCCGCGCCGCGCCACGGCAAGGCATGCCTCGCTCGCGTACGCCTTGGCCATCGCCACGTCGGCGGCCGGCGCCGCGCCTTCGCTCGCCCTCCACGCCGCGGCGTAGAGCAGCCCGCGCGACGCGTCGACATCGCGCACGAGATCGGCGCATGCGTGCTGGATCGCCTGATGCCCGCCGATCGGACGCCCGCCCTGCACCCGCGTCTTCGCGTGCTCGACGGCCAACTCGAGCACCCGCTGCGCGGCACCGACCATCTCCGCCGTGCGCGCGAGCGCGCCCGCCTGTAACGCAACCCGCCGGGCCGTCGCCGGCTCCAGCCACTCCTCGGCGACGACGCTCACCCCGTCGCAGGCAACCTCGAAGAGCTTCTCGGGCCCGATCGCGTCGAGCGGCCGGCGCTCCACGCCACGCCGATCCGCCGGCAGCAGCACCACGCGGCGGTCGTCGCCCGCGTCGGCCGCGACGATGAGCGCATGCGCAACGTGCGCCGACTCGACGAAGAGCGCGCGCCCACGGAGTCGGCCGCGCGCGTCGAGGACGAGCGTGTTGCCCGCGTCGTCGAGCGCGACACTCACGATCGTCTCGCCCGTCGCCATGGCGGGCAGCAGCCGCTTCTTGTGGTCGGCGCTACCGGCGGCAAGCAACAGCGCGGTCGCCACCACCGCGCTCGGCACGAACGGTCCCGGCGTGCTCGCGCGTCCCATCTCTTCCACCAGTACGATGACGTCGAGCAGCGAGCCTCCGCTGCCACCCAGGTCGGGTGGAATCAGCAGTCCCTGCCAGCCGAGCTCGGCCATCCGTCCCCACAGCGTCTCGTCGAATCCGCGCGAATCGAGCGCGATCTGCTGCGCGCGTTCCGGCGGACAGTGCTTCTTCAGAAACTCGCGGGCCGTCGAGACGAGAAGCTGCTGCGCCGACGACGGTCGGAAGTCCATCACGCCTTCCTCGGCTCGGCGGGAAGGCCGAGACCGCGGACCGCCACCGTCGTGCGCAACACTTCGGCCGTGCCGCCGGCGATCGTGTGGCCGAGACTCGTGAGGTACGCGTGTGAGATCTCGCCGTCCACGCGCGCTTCGTGCGAGCCCGGCCGCAGCGGCGCCCACGGCCCGAGCAGATCCATGCCGAGCCGGGCCAGCTTCTGACCCGTCTCGTCGGCGTAGATCTTCGCGACCGCCGTCTCATAGGTGATGGGCGCGCCGTCGCGCAGCAGGCACGCGGCGCGATAGAAGAGGACGCGCAATGCCGCGAGCTCCGCGGCCATGGCCGCGAGGCGCCGTCGGAGCCCGGCGTCCGCGCTGGCGCCGGTGGCGTTGGCGTGATCGACCAGCCTTCGCAGCACGCGCTCGAGCGCAGGCGCCTTGTAGAAGCGACCCCAGAACCGATCGGAATCGAGGCCGTTGAGGAGCGCCTGAAAGCCTTCGCCTTCGGGGCCGAGCATCAGCTCGACGGGCACGCGCACATCGTCGAGGAAGACCTCGTAGTGGTACACGCCGCCGGTGAGGCTCCTGATCGGTCGGATGTCCATGCCCGGCGTGCCATTGGGCACGACGAACATGCTGAAGCCGCGGCTGCGTCGGGCCTCGCGGCTCGTGCGCGTGAACACCAGTCCATGCGTCGCGATACCGGCATGACTCGACCAGATCTTGTGGCCGCGGATCACGTAATGGTCGTCGTCGCGGCGCGCCTCGGTCTTGAGCGCGAGCAAATCCGACCCCGCGTCGGGCTCGCTGTAACCCTGCCAGAACGTCGCCTCGCCGCGCGCGATGGCGGGCAGCACCTCGCGGCGCAGGCGCTCGGTGCCGTAGTCGATGATCGCGTCGGCCGTCTGCCACGAGCCGGCGAGCGGTCCGAACGGCGCGCCGGCGAGCGCCAGCTCCTCGAAGAGCACGAGCTTGAAGAACATCGGCTCGGCGCGGCCGCCGAACGACTCCGGCCAGCACATACTGATCCAGCCGCGCTCGCCGAGCGCCTTCATGAACGCGCGCGAGTGCGCGCCGGAGCCGTAGCCGGCGTCCATGCCATCGAGCGGAAAACGATCGAGGGGGTTGTCGCGCAGGAACGCGCGGACCTCGTCGGCGAACGCCTGCTCGGCAGCACTGAACCCGAACTCCATGGCCGGCTATGCTACACGCAATGCCTGAGCTCGGTCCGCTCCTCGCGTCGGGCCGCGACGCGGACATCTTCGCGTACGGTCCCGGGCTCGTCGTGCGCCGCTCCCGTCTCGGGCACTCCATGGAGCGCGAGGCCAAGGTCATGCAATACGTCGCCGCGTGCGGCTTTCCCGCGCCGCGGGTCGAGGACGTCCGCGCCGGCGGCACGGAGCTGATCATGGAGCGCATCGACGGGGCCACGATGCTCGACGTGCTCTTCCGGCGGCCGTGGACGCTGCGTCGAAATGCCGCGCGACTGGCGACTCTGCATAAACGACTGCACGAGATCGCCGCGCCCGGGTGGCTCGAGAGCTTTCTGGGCGGCAATGCGTGCATCGTCCACCTCGATCTGCATCCGCTCAACGTCATCCTCTCGCCGAACGGCCCGGTGCTGCTCGACTGGACCAACGCTCGAGCCGGTGCCGCCGACGCCGATGTGGCGGTGACGTGGCTCGTGCTGGCCGCCGCGGAGCTTGGCGACACCGGTGTGCCGGCCGTGGCCGGCCGTATCGTGCGCGCCATGTTTCTCCGCGCGTTCCTCCGGCATTTCGATCTCGCCAGCGTCCGCGCGAGCCTGCCTGCGGTGGCCGCATGGAAGTGCGACGACCGCAACATGCGGCCGGGCGAAATCGCCGCCATCCAGCGCGTCGCGGCCGCCCAAGCGCACGCATGCTGACCGGCAAGCAGCGCCGCTACCTGCGGGCCCTCGGCCAGCGGCTGGCGGCGACGCTGCATGTCGGTCGCGACGGCATCACCGCAGCTGTCGTCGAGCAGGCCGAGACGCAGCTCCGCGCCCAAGAGCTGATCAAGGTCCGCATGACGGAAAACACGCCTGCGTCTCGCCATGAGACCGCCGACGAGCTGGCCGGCCGCACGGGCGCGGAGGTCGTGCAGGTGCTCGGCCGAACGGCGCTGCTCTACCGCGGGCGCGCCGAGGAGTCGACGATCGTGCTGCCGACGTGAGTCAGTTCCACTTCACCAGCTCGTTGAGCGCGGCGCGGAGATTCGCGCGCCCGCTATCGAGATGCGGATGCACGGCGAGGGTGCGCCGGAACAGCGCGGCCGCCTCACGATGCTGGCCGAGCGCGAGATGGCAGAGGCCCTGCCCGGACAGCGCGCCGAAGTGGTTCGGGTTGCGCGCCAGCGTCTCTTCGCAGTCGGCGATGGAGCCGGCGTAGTTCTTGGCCATGTAGCGTACCGTGGCGCGTTTGTTCCATCCCTCGGCGAACTCAGGCGCCTTGTCGATGAGGCGCGTGAAGACGGCCTCCGCGTGGTCGAGCTGTCCCTTCTGCATCGCCTCGATGCCTTCCAGCAGCGCCGCGTCGAGCTCGGGCCGGCCGGATTGATGCCACATTTGCCAGAGCGCGGCGGCGGCGCGCGCAGCGCGGACGGGATCGTCGCCCTGCAGCACCGCGAGCGCCTCGCGCTCGGTCATCGACGAACCGCGACGGCGCCGTCCTTGACCACCAGCCGGATGCGATCTTCCGACTGCAGCACGCGCACGTCGGCGAGCGGATCGCCGGCGACGACGACGAGATCGGCGCGCTTGGCTTTCTCCACGGTGCCGATCTCGCGCGCGAGGCCGACGCACTCGGCGGCGATGCTCGTCGCCGCCTGGATGGCGTGCATCGGCGTGAGCCCGGCGGCGACGAGATGCTCGAGCTCGGCGGCGTTCGGCGGATGGCCATGGCCACCGGCGTCGGTGCCGGCCACGACGCGTACGCCCGCGGCGAGCGCGCGGTGGATGCTCGCAACGTGATGCTCGCGCAGCGCGCGTGAGCGCTCGCGAACGTGCGGGGCCTTCGACTCGCTGTGATACGTGTACACGGTCAGGGTGGGGACGAAGAACGTGCGTCGCTCCGCCATCATCGGGATCAGCTCGGGATCCTCGTCGAGATAGCAGCCATGCTCGATCGAATCCACGCCGGCCTCGAGCGCCAGCCGCAGCCCCGGCCCGCCGAGCGCGTGGCACATCACCTTGCGGCCCTGCGCGTGGCTTTCCTCGACGAGCGCGCGCATCTCCTCCGCGTCGAACGCGGGATCCTTGGGGCCATGGCCCGCGCGCGAGCTGGCGCCGCCGGTCGTCGCGCACTTGATCACGTCGGCGCCCGCGCGGATCATCAGCCGCACGACACGCCGCACGTCGTCGACGCCGTTGGCGACGCCGCGTGGCAACGCGGGATCCGGCGGCACCAGGCACTCGTGCCCGGACGGGCTCACGCGATCCCCGATCCCGCCGATGGGCGAGATGATCGCGACCGCGCTCAAGAGGCGCGGCCCGCGCATGAGCCCTTCCTCGACGGCCGCGCGAAACCCCGCATCGAGACCACCCGCATCGCGGATGGTCGTGTACCCCATGCCGAGCGTGCGTTCGATCACGCGCGCCGTGCGCACGTGTCGCGTGCTGCCGGGCTCGTTCAGCTCCCAGCGGCTGGCCAGTTCGTAGCCGTGGAACGCGAGATGGTCATGGCAATCGATGAGGCCGGGCAGCACCGTCATCCCGGCGACGTCGATCACCTCCGCGCTCGACGGCCAGGTGGCGGCCGCCCCGGTGGTGACCGTCTCGATGCGTCCGTCGGTGATAACGACCGTCGCGTCGCGCACCGGCGTGCGCCCGGTGCCGTCGATCAGCGTGCCGCCGCGCAGAACCAGCATCGTCCGCCTCCTCGCTCAGGGGCAACCGCGACCGGAGTATACGCCGCGTCCAACCTTGACCCCGCTTCGACCGGCGCATTCGCGTGCAAAGAGATGTCGAATGACGAGCTTTTGTTCCCCGAAACGCTGCCGCCGCCACCAGCCGCGTTGCCGCCACCGGCAACGGCGGCAGCCGCGCCGCACGTCGCCGCGCCGACGTTCACCGGACGCGGAAGCGAGTATTTCCGCATCTGGGTCGTCAATGTCCTCCTGACGCTCGTCACGTTCGGCGTCTACTCCGCGTGGGCGAAGGTTCGCAAGGCGCGGTATTAGGCTGGAGCAGGCGCGCCGCTGACGTGCTAGCCGCCGCGCAGCCGCGGATCGAGCGCGTCGCGCAGGCCGTCGCCGACGAGATTGAACGCCAGCACCGCGAGCATGATCGCCAGTCCCGGGACGGTCGCCACGTGCGGCGCGACGAGCAGCACGTCGCGGCCGGTCGAGACCATGAGCCCCCACGACGCCGTCGGCGGCTGCACGCCGAGACCCAGAAACGACAGCGCGGCCTCGAGCAGGATCGCGTTGGCCATGAAGAGCGTCGCGTACACGATCAGCCCCGGGATGATGTTGGGCAGGATGTGGCGGCGCAGCACAGCCGCGCCCGGCGAGCCGAGCGCGCGCGCCGCGCCGACGTACTCGGCCTCCCGCAGCGCCAGCACCGAGCCGCGCACGATGCGCGTGACGGCCGGCACGCCCCAGATTCCGACGGCGATCGTCGTGTTCAGGACGCCGGGGCCGAGCATGGCCACGATGGCCAGCGCGAGCAGCAGATACGGAAAGGCGAGCAGGATCTCGACCCCGCGCATCAGCACGGCGTCGAGCCAGCCGCCGATGAAGCCGGCAAGGGTGCCGAGCAGCAATCCGCCGACGAGCGCAATGAGCATCGAGAGCACGCCCACCAGCAGCGCCACCCGCGAGCCGTAGATCACGCCCGGTTGCGGCAGAACCGACGCCACGCGGTCACCCGACCACCTGCCTCATTGGATTTGCCGTCGGGGCGCCTTCGCAGGGCTCCGGCGCCCGACCGTCGGGCGCCTTCGCAGGGCTCCGGCGCCCGACGGTCGGGCAGAGAACCCGCGTGCTCATCCCTGCCGCCCCACGCGCGGGTCGAGCAGACCGTAGGAGAGATCGACGAGCAGATTGATGATCACGAACGCGAGCGCGAAGACGAGCACCGCGCCCTGTAGGAGCACGTAGTCGCGCGCGAAGATGGCCTTCACCATGAGGCGGCCGAGGCCGGGCCACGCGAACACCGTCTCGGTCAGCACCGCGCCGCCCATCAGCTGGCCGGACTGGAGGCCGAGCAGTGTGAGAATCGGGATGAACGCGTTGCGAAGCGCGTGCTTGCCGAGGACCCACCACTCGCCGACGCCCTTGGCGCGGGCCGTCCGCACGTAATCCTCGCGCAGCACGTCGAGGACCGACGAGCGCGTCATGCGCGACACCATCGCCACCGATGGCAGGGCGAGAGTGATGGCCGGTAGCACCAGATGGGAGAGCGAGCCGGCGCCGCCGACGGGCAGCCAGTTGAGCCACAGCGAGAAGACGACGATCAGCACGAGTCCCGTCCAGAAGATCGGCATCGACAGGCCGAACAGCGACGCCAGTCGCGCCACGGCGTCGAAGACGGAGTTGGGCCAGACCGCCGAGACGACGCCGGCGGCGACACCGACGGCGGCCGCGATCAGGAGCGCGGCGGTGGCGAGCTGCAGCGTCGCCGGCCACGCGTCGGCGAGCTCGGCGGCGACGGGACGATTCTGCTGGATCGAGCGGCCGAGGTCGCCGCGCGCGAGGCGGCCGACGTACTCGAGGTATCGGACGGCGAACGGCTTGTCGAGACCGAGATGCTCGCGCAGCGCCGCCACGGCGTCCTTGGTCGCGTGCTCGCCGAGCATCAGCGTCACCGCGTCGCCCGGCAGCAA
>QHSO01000281.1 GCA_003220475.1 Candidatus Rokuibacteriota bacterium
GGGAAGGTTCTTGTAGGCGGCGAGCTCCACCATCTTGGGATCGAGGAAAACGAAGCGCATCTCCTTCGCCGTCCGCTTGCACACCAGTCCGGCGATGAGGTTGTTGATGAACACGCTCTTGCCCGAGCCCGTGGTGCCGGCCAGCAGCAGGTGGGGCATCTGCATGAGGTCCTCGACCACGGGATTGCCGAAGGTGTCGACGCCGAGGGCGATCGGCAGCGTCAGCTCGTCGCCGCGGAACCGGGGGCTCTTGATCACGTCGCCGAACCGGATGATGTTCCGTTGCTCGCTGGGGATCTCGATGCCCACGGTGCTGCGGCCGGGCAGCGCGGGAATCACCCGCACGCTTTGCGCCCGCAGCATGCGGGCGATGTCGTTGGCGATGCTCACGATGCGCGCCGCCTTGGTGCCGGCGCCCGGCTCGCATTCCAGCGTCGTGACGACCGGCCCCTCGGTCGTGTTGGTGATCTTGCCGTCGATCTTGAATTCCCGCAGGTGACCCTCGAGTTGCTCGACCAGCGCGGTGAAGTCGGTTCGCTTCGACGCGTTGACCTTGCTGAGCTGGAACATGTCGAGGTCGGGTTTCCCATTCCTCGGCACCGCAGACGTGAGGTCGAGGGGAACGTCGATCTCACTCTCGTGGCCGTTGTCGGCCGCGACTGAACGGGCTGGGCGTTTCTCGTTTTCGCCGTTGGTCGCGGCGGCCGCCTCACCTGTCGGCGGGCCGGCGGCTCTCCTGCTATCTCGGCCCGTCGGGTGGTTGCCGATCCGCCCGAGCACGAAGATCAGGTATTCGAAGAAGCGCGCCGTACCGGACACCGTGAGATTGCCGCTGATCACCAGGCTGGTGACGCCTGCGAGACTCAGCCCGATCACGGCGCCACCGTAGCCGACGGTCCTCATCAGCGTGTCGCCCAGGAACGTGCCGATCACGCCACCGAAGCCACTGGGCAGATGCGTCATGCCGACATCCGGGTGCTCGATGTGCGAGAGCCCGGAGCACACCACCAGGACGGCGGCGAAGCCGACGAACCGCTTGGTCTTCGGCCAGCGGATGAAGCCGAGCGCCATGGCGAGGCCGAAGAAGAACAGCACGGGCGCGATGAGCAGGCTGACGATGCCGATGGCGCCGAGGAGCGCATCGGCGAGCCAGGCGCCCGCTGGCCCGCCCATGTTCCGGTAGACCTCGCCTGACGTGACGATCCGGGTGGGGTCGGTCGGGTCGTAGGTGAACAGTGCGAGGCCGCAAAACACTCCGGTGGCGAGCACGACCAACCCGAGTAGTTCGAAGAATGTGCGCGACGAGGGGAGGACCCCTTTGGATTTCTCGATCACCGTCCGTGCCGGCCTGGCAAGCAATGTCTTCGTTGACACAGGGATCCCCCGAAGCTCTTGATTCAACGCGGGCGCGCCGAACGCCTACTGAGGCGCTGGGCCCGATAGGCGAGGTTCGTGCCAAAGGGCTGGCTTCTTCGATGGAAGACGACGGCTACATCTTGTCCGCACGGTCAGGGCTCGCGACGCCGAGCGTGGGCGAGATCTTCGCGCTCGCGCTGGCTCTCGCCGCGTACGCCAGGACCGAAGGTTCAGCGCAACTGAGACTCCTCGGAGATGTGCCGTGGGGCAGGCACGTCGCCTTGTTCTACGAGCGGAAAGAGGATCTGCTGGAGCTCTCGTCCCATTTCTCAAAGCCGGTTTGGTTGCCGAGCCCCTCACCGAGCGCGACGCCTGGGCGGCGTTGGGATCTCCAGAAGGTGGCGCGCGGTTGGGAAGCGAAGCGAAGAACGACTGAATCGCTACCTCTCGGACAAGGCGATGCTCGTCCTGTGCGCCTACCCGATCACCGCGCCTCGCGCAGCCGACGTCACGCGTACGCATCAGTCGACCATCAAGAAGCGCCGCGAGGAATCGGAA
>QHSO01000282.1 GCA_003220475.1 Candidatus Rokuibacteriota bacterium
GCAGGCTCTCGAGCGCCGGCGTCTCGATGCGGCGGAACCCATAGGCGCGGTAGACGCCCACGATCTCGCGCACGGCGGCGTCGCGGAGCTCGACCTCCTCGGGGAGGATGTCCCGCATGCCGCGCGGGGGAGCGGTGGGAAGACGGTCAGCCACGCGACTATCCGCGAGAGGCGTAACGCCGATTAGAAGTCACGCGTCATCTTAGCAGGCCCATCCTGCGTAGGGCGATCGTCTGATTCTCCCCGTCGCGCTGCCGCGCTATCATGCCGCCTCCATGGAAGCCGCCTCAACGGCTGACACGCGTCTCGATCTTGCCACCCGGATCGAAGCCGCGGCCTTGCAGACCAAGCCGTTCGACCACATCTATCTCCGCGACCTCTTCACGCCGGCGTACTACGCGAAGCTGCTCGCGATGCTGCCGGCGACGCGCCGCTATCGCGAGCTGCGCCATCGGCAAGGCATCCGGGCGGCCGATGAACGAAGCGCCCGGCGCAAGTTCCACCTCTTTCCCGAGCACATCATGCTGCTTCCGGCGCCTCAACGAGCGTTCTGGCGGGAACTCTCCCGGCACCTGCGATCGTCCGATCTCCAGGCGGCCTTCAAGCGCCGATTTCAGGGCGCCCTCGAGCGCCGCTTCGGGAAGTCCATCGATGCGCTCCGGATCTATCCTGTGCCGATGCTGCTGCGGGATCTCGGCGGCTACGGATCGGCATCCATGGCGACTCGATGAGCAAAGCGATCACGGTCCAGTTCTAACTGCCGGCCGACGGGTCGCAGGCGCACATCGGAACGCGCCTGCACGCGGGACGTGACGGCGACGGCGCAGGGCGTATCGTTCAACTCCCCTTCCTGCCCGCGACCGGCTACGCGTTTCCGGTCATGCGCCACGAGAGCTGGCACAGCGTCGCGCAAACATCGGAGCAAGACGGCGAGCGCAACTCGTTGATGCTGACGTACTACGTGCAGGACAGCGCGGTCGACTGGGTCGTCGAGCGACTGAAGCGGCCGTGGGTGTTCCTGGTCTACGCGGCGCGGCGCTGAGGCGTCGGCTACTCGCCGAGCGTCATGATGATCTGCGTCTCGCCCGACCCCTTCATGAATGTGTCGAACCGCACGACCGAGGCGATGATCGTCGGCGGGTTCTGACCGGGAATCGCGCCGAGCGCCGTGATGATGCCCTCGAAGCCTGAGTTCAGTGACTGGAAGCGGTAGCCGGCCGGACCCCGGAAGACGATCCCGATGTGTCCCTCCAGCTGGTTCTGGGGCACGATCACCTCTTCGAAGCCGTCCCCGTCGAGGTCCACAGCCACGGGAACGGGTTCGAAGTTGATGAATTCGGAGCGTACTACTCGGTTGCTCGTGCCGGGCTTCAACAGCTCGAGCTTGAGGTATCGGCCACCCCCGACCGAGCTCGCCGATCGCCACGTATCCTGCGTGTCGACCGCGATCCGCAGGCGCTGATACTCGTCAACGAACGCCAACGTGAAGAGCTGCGCCCAGAGCGTCTTCTTCACACCTTCGCCCGTCGCATCCACGGCCCACAGAATCTGACCGCTGTCCTTCGCCAGCGTCACGGGCTTGCCGTTCTTGCTGCCGAGGACGAACGAGGTCAGCAGGATCTGCGGATCCGGATGGTAGCGGTTGGCGACGACTTCGAAGACGCCGTCGCCAGCGAGATCGGCGAGCTGGACCGAGATGATGCGACCAGGCGTCGTGAACCGCTCGTCATACGTCCATTCGGGCTCGAGCGCCTGCCCGACGACGCGGTAGAGCCAGATTTTCTCGCCGTCGGTCATGACGAGCCGCGGCACCTGGTCTTTGGGTGCGACGGACACGTCCATCGCGATCACGGGGAACGCGAACCGACCGATCTCCTTGAGCGGGATCGAGTTCTCGCCGCTCGAGTAGCTGCCCGCCTCCAGCTCACCGCCGAGCAGCCGCGCGAGCAGCGAGCGCGGCTTCGGCTGCAGGAGCTGCCGATCGCCGCCCGACGAGAACCGCTCGCGCGGCGCCGCCACGCGCACGGAGGCCGGCACGAACGTCGCGGAGGCGACGACGGGCGTCGTGTTCGGCAGCGCGAAGAATCGCGCCTCGACGTACGGCTTGCGCTCGACCATCTTGAAGTTCAGCGCCAGGAGCTGCTCGGCCTTGAAGCGGCTCGCGCCCTCGGCCAGCCCCTTGCCCTCGAGGAACTCCTCGGGCTTGATGCCCTGCTGCGTCGCCCACACGCCGATCTGATCACCCATCGCGACCTGGATGCGACCGCTGCGGCCGAGCCCCTCCACGATTTCCGACAGCGCCGCCTCGACAATGGCATCGCGCACGCCGACGACGAATGGGACGACCGTCACGCGCTGCTTGCCGGCGGAGATGCGGGCGACGTCGCCCGCCACGACGTCCGTTCCCGGCGCGACGCTGCCGATGGAGTAGGCCTCGGCGACCTGCTCGATGCGCATGCGCCCGAGCGTCTTCTCGGTCTTGCCGAGCAACTCGCCGGTCTTGGGATGGCGCAGCTCGCGACCCTCACGAAACAGTGAGAGCTCCATCCCGGGTACGACGCCGTCGCGCTTGCCGACCGAGAGCGTGACCGTCGTGCCCTGAACCTCGAGGACGTCTCCGGCGACGCGCGGGAACAGCGCGATGACCTGGTTGACGATCGCCTGCAGCGGCGCCGACGACGCGGTGGGCGCCTGTCGGGCGGGGGGCTGGGCCCACGGAAGGGAGACACCGCAGAGGATCGCCACCACGAGAACAGCCGGCGCGACGAGCGCAGCAGAACTGCGTCGCTTCATCCGCGACACTATATCACCGTCCTGAGGCGCGTCACCGAGGAGCGCCCCGATTCACTCCGGGGCGGGACGAGCGTTGGGGGGTATGGGGGGCCATTGTCGGGGCCCCCCATTTGGACATACAACGGGCCCGGAGGTTGTGCCCCCCGGGCCCGTCGATGCTACCCGAACGACTCGTTTAGAAGCTGTACCGCACGCGAGCCGTTCCGATCAGGACGTTGTCGACACCGGCCTTGTCTCCGCTATTGAACTGCGTCGCCGTTACGCCGTTGCAGCAGCCGACGGTGGTGCGGTGCGCGAGCGCTTCGCCGGAGAAGAGGTAACCACCGGCCACGTCCAGCGCGAGGCCCGGAGCAAACCGGTACGTCGCGCTCAGGTTGACTTCGGTACCGAGGTACTGCGAATCGCCCTTGGCGGAGGTGCCGCCACTCGGCAGGAGGCCGCCGGCTGCGGTGAGCCTGCTGTCGGTATCGACCGACGTGTGCGTCCAGAATGCCGTGCCACCCGCACCCACCGTGAACGCCGGGGTGATCGCGTAGGCGACCTTGGCGCCGCCGCCCATACGGCCGTACTTGTCGTAGCCGATGGCGACACCCGGGTTGAGGCCGCCGACGTTGGGATTGAGGATGTTGAAGTAGTCGATACCGAGCGAGAAGATCTGCGTGCCCCAGTCGGCCCCGTAGCTCGTGTCGGTATCGAGCGGCTGGAAGAAGTTGATGTCCTTGTACGGGTTGGTCTTCGCCTTGTTACCCGTGGTGATCATTCCCATCACGCCGAGCGACAGCGGACCGACGTTGAAGCCGGCGCGGACGTCGACGAGCCACGCGCTGATGTCGGCCTTTTCGATCGTGCCCACGGTACCGTAAGCCGCTTGCTGGACCACGGCCTCACGATGACCGAACTGATACAGGACCGTCGGCTGCAGCGTGACCGGTCCGGCCGTGAACCGCGCATCGACGCCGATGGTGTGACGGTCCTCGGTGATACCCGGCCGTGTAGTTGGGAACGAAGTTGCCGTGTCGACGCCGCCTCGGCCCTGGCGCGAGTTGCCGGACGTCGGGCCCTTGGCCTCGAAGAACGAGTACATCGGCTTGATGAGATCATCGCCACGCCGGGGAAGTCACCGTTGGCGTAGACCGCGAGCTTGTCGGTCGCCAGCGTGCTGAACGGTTGAGCGCCGAGCCGCACAGTCGTCGGCAGCGGGATCGGCAGCGGGAACTCCGTGTAGAGCCACTTGACCTCGATGGCCGTGCGCGTGTCCGTGTTGAGATCGAACCCGCCGGACGCACCGAAGCCCGCGGACGTGGCAGTACCCTGAATGTTGTTGTCGGCGTTGCCTGTCTGGCCGTAATACATGTCGATCTCGAGACCCAGGACGGCTTTGGCCTTGCCGACCTCGCCGATGACGTCGAACCGGCCGCGCGTTCGGCCGTAGGACTGGACGTCGTTGGCCCTGCTGTAGTCGAAATCATAGTGCGACATGTTGCGTGTGTACGTCCCGATCTGGTCGATGAACCCTGTGATCGTCACCTTCGGGGCAGGCGCCTGCGCCATGACGGGCGGAGCCAGAATCCCGAGGACGGCCACGAGGGTGACTGCGAGTACCAACAGTCTCCTCATTACTGCCTCCTCATGAGAGAGAGTTGCAGCAACGAACTGCTGTGCCGCCACCAAAGGCCGACAGCCACAACAGAAGCAGACTGCTGACGACGGATGCGTTTATAGGGTCACGAACATCGACACGTCAAGTAAAAACGACACTTCTTGCCCCGCTTCAACCTCCGTTGCCAAGGGCCTTGAGCCGCTCCATGGCAGCCCGGCCGAAGGGCGACTCCGGCGCAAGCTGCTGGGCGCGCCGGAAGTAGGCCTTGGCCTCCTCCGAGCGCTTCTCGGCGATCAGGACGAGGCCGAGGTTGTAGTAGGCAGCCTGCAGCTTCGGGTCGAGACTCAGGGCGTATCGCAGGGCGTCCTCCGCCTCCCGGTAGCGGCCCAGGTGGAACAGGGCCAGGCCCAGATTCTGGTGCGCCAGATCCAGCACGGTGAGGGACGGCAGTACGATCGCCTTACGATAGGCGGCGACCGCCTCGTCCCAGCGGCGCGCTTCCGCAAGCGCCGTGCCGAGGTGGAATTGGGTGTCGCCCCTATTCGGATCGAGCTCGATGGACTCCTTCAACTCGGCGATCGCCTGGTCCAGGCGGCCGAGATCGAGGAGCAGGAGCCCCAGGGTGTCGCGGTACAGGGCCGAGTAAGGATCCAGGGTGGCCGCCTCCTGCACCGACGACAGCGCCAGGGCGGACTGCCCCTGGCCGACCTGGCTGAGGCCGCGCTCGTAGGCGTTCTGCGCCTGCAGCCGCTTCATCTCGCTGACGTGGCCGGTCGCGCATCCGGAGACGAGCGCGGCGAAGGCCAGCAACAGCCCAAGCCCCCCCTTCATTGACACCCCCGCGCCTCCCATATACCTTTCATAACGTGCCGACGTACGAATACCAGTGCGAAAAGTGCCAGCGGGAGTTCGAGGTTCGGCAACGAATTACCGAGGCACCGCTGACCGCCTGCGAGGTGTGTGGCGGCCGGGTCAAGCGGCTCTTGTCGCCTGCGCCGTTCATCCTCAAGGGCGAGGGCTGGTACGTCACGGACTACCCGTCCGAGTCCCGCAAGAAGGCCAGAGAGGCCGAGAAGAAGACGCCGTCTAACGGCTCGGCCGATAAGGCCGACAAGCCCGCCGCGGCCGACAAGCCGGCCGACAAACCGGCGGCGACCAGCACGTCCTCGAGCACTACGGGCGCCTCCGCACCCTCCGTACCGGCGAAGAGCGACTGACGACGACGGGCGTGCCGCGACGCGCGCGCAGCCGCGCCGCCGCACTGCCCTCGCGCACCGCAATCTCCAGCCGACCGCTGCCCCCGACGAGCGCGCCGGCCTGCCCGGGTTCCAGCTCGCCATAGGTCCCGACGAACGGCAGCGGCCGACCCGCCAGCCGTATGTTGAGTGCCCCGAACGCGTCGAACGCCTCGGCGCGAATCGACGTCACCAGGTTGCCGAATCGATCGACGTGGAGCACCGTGCCGGCCACGGCACCGTGGGTCTCCCGGACGCTCGACCAGTGCAGGCGCACCGGATCCTCGACGCGGAGCCCCAGACGCTCGGGTTTCAGGCCGAGTGCTAAGTGCGCGGCGGCGGGGGCGAAGACGTCGCGGCCATGGAAGGTGCGGCTCACGGTGCGCAGTCGGTACTCGGCGGCCGTCAGCTCGAACGCTCGCCACTCGCGGCCCTCGAGGAACGGCGTGAACAGGCCGTTGTCGGGCCCGACGAACGTCGCGCCCTCGGTGACGACGGCGAGGCCGCGGCGGGCGGTGCCGACGCCGGGATCGACGACCGCGAGATGCACCGTGCCGGCGGGAAAGAACGGCACGGCCGCCTCCAGCGCCAGCGCTCCCTCGGTCACGTCGTGCGCCGCCACCTCGTGGCTGACGTCCACGAGGCGCGCGTCGGGCGCGATACCGAGGATGACACCCTTCATGGCGGCGAGGTACGCGTCACGCGTGCCGAAGTCCGTTGTCAGCGTGACGATCGGCGCGGCCGTCACCGGTCGCGATCGACGACGAAATCGGCGACGAGCATCAGGAGCTCGCGCTCCTCGGACGGGGCGAACACCTTCAGGTCGTGCTTGGCCTCCTGCGCGTAGGCGTGCGCGCGCTCCAGCGCGTAGTCGACGCCGTCCTGCTGGAGCACGAGGCGCCGGATCTCCTCGATCTCCGCCGGCTCGAGCGCGCGCCGGCGCAGCATCGCGCGCACGCGCTCGGCCTCCGCCTCGCTCACGCGCTCGAGCATGGCGATGAGCGGCAGCGTCCGCTTGCCCTCGCGCAGATCGGCGGCGATGGCCTTGCCGAGGCGGCGCTCGTCGGCCACGAAGTCCAGCGAATCGTCGGACATCTGGAAGGCCACGCCGATGTCGAGCCCATACCGCGTCAGGGCCTCGAGCTGCTGTGCGTGAAGCCCGCCCAGCAGCGCGCCGATGCGGCAGCACGCCGACATGAAGGAGGCGGTCTTCTGCGTGATGATCCGCACGTAATCCGCCTCCGAGGTGAGACCGCTGCGCTTGAGCTGCAGCTGGTAGACCTCCGCCTCG
>QHSO01000005.1:0-12539 GCA_003220475.1 Candidatus Rokuibacteriota bacterium
CTTGAGCCGGTAGCGGCGATAGACCGCGTTCTTGGGCGAGCCCGGGCGCCCGAAGATGTTCATCGTGCGGATGTACCACTTGGCGAACGTGGTCTGCGCCTCGTCGCGCGTGGCGGGATCGTCCGCCAGCTTCTTGACCCAGTACTCGCCGTGCCGGATGTGGAACTTCTCTTCCTTGAAGATCCCCTCGATGGCGCGCACCCAGGGCCCGTACGAGCAGCCGCGCACGTCCTCGAGCTGATGACCTGCCCCGCGGTCCATGCAAAAGTTGAAGAACACGAAGTCCTGCCACGTGTCGATCGGGTAATAGAAGATGTTGACGCGCTTGTCGGTGGTGATGCGCTTGGTGCCGATGTCGGCGTCGGCCCCGATGCGCATCGTGAAGATCTCGTCGTGCCCGCGCACGTGCGTGTCGACGTCGAAGCCCAGATCGGATAGCAGGCCGTACATGACGGCGGCGTGGCGCAGCTCGTCCTTGACGATCTGCGCGACGACGTGCTTTTCCTCCACCGTCGGCGCTTTCTGGATCCACGGCACGTAGCCGTAGCCGCCGGCGAGCTCGGAGTCGGCCTGCATGGTCATGAGGTGGACGAGGGCCTCGCGGTACTCGGCCGTCATCTCCTCGGCGGCCTCCAGGCGCTCGCCTCGCTCGATCCGGGCCATCATCTGGGCATGCTCGGTCATGGCGCGCCTCCTGGCTTCAAGTCTACCGCGTCCGCGGCGCGTTTCTCGATCACGCGCACCGCCTTGCCTTCCGAGCGCGGCAGGCTGCGCGGCGGCAGCAGCGTGACCTGCGCCGTCAGACCGATGGCGCTCGCCAGGCGCTCGCGCACGCGACGGCCGAGGTCGAGCAGCGTGGGATGGCTCGCGTCGAAGCCGCCGCAGCGCTCGATCACCGCCGGCGCGGGCTCCACCTGCACCTCGAGCCGCGCCAGCGTGCCGGTCCGATCGACCACCAGCTGGTAGTGCGGCAGCAGCTCGTCCACGGCCAGCAGCGTGCTCTCGACCTCCGAGGGATAGAGGTTGACGCCCTTGACGATCAGCATGTCGTCCGCGCGCCCCTTGAGGCGTGCGATGCGCGCGCTGGTGCGTCCGCAGGCGCACGGCGCGTCGCGCAGCGTCGTGATGTCGCCGGTGCGGTAGCGGATGAGCGGCAACGCGCGCTTGGTGAGGGTCGTGAGCACGAGCTCGCCTTGCTCGCCCACTGGCCGCACCGCGCCGGTGGCCGGGTCGACGATCTCGGGCAGGAAATGATCGTCGGCCACGTGCAGACCCTCGCGCGCCTCGCACTCGCCCGCCACGCCGGGACCGACGATCTCGGACAGCCCGTAGATGTCGTACGCCGGCGCCCCGAACGCGCGCTCGAGGGCACCCCGCAGCCCCTCGGTCCACGGCTCGGCGCCATAGAGGCCGTAGCGCAGGCCGAGGGCGCGCGGATCACCGCCCTGCGCCGCAAGCGTCTCGGCGATGTGCAGCGCGAACGAGGGTGTGGCGCAGAGCCCGGCGGGCCGCAGGTCTTGCAGCAACAAGATCTGGCGCGCGGTGTTGCCGGACGACGCGGGGACGACGCTGAGGCCGACGCGCTCGGCGCCGTCGTGGAAGCCCAGGCCGCCGGTGAACAGGCCGTAGCCGAACGCGTTCTGCAGCGTGTCGCCCGCGCGGGCGCCGGCGGCCACGAGCACGCGCGCCATCACCTCGCGCCAGACGTCCAGGTCGCCCGCCGTGTAGCCCACGACGGTCGGCTTGCCCTTCGTGCCCGACGAGGCGTGCAGCCGCGCGAGCTCGCCCGGCGGGACGGCGAGCAGCCCGAACGGATAGTGCTCCCGCAGATCGCTCTTGCGCGTGAACGGCAGCGCGGCGAGATCGGCGAGCCCGCGCAGAGCGCCGCCGCGCAGCCGCTCCGCGTAGAAGGGCACGCGCTCGGTGGCCCAGGCGAGCGTGACGCGCAGCCGCTCCCACTGCAGCGTCTCGCGCGCCGTTCGTGGCATGCGCTCGGCGGCGGGATTCCAGATCATCGGCGCGGATTCAGCCGAGCCGGCGCGGCGGGCGCGGGAACTGCTGATCGACGTCGCGGTGGTGACGCACGCCGACCGCTTCGCGCTGGATCACGAGCGTGAGTCGCGCGGTCTCCGCGGCGCGCCAGGCGCGCTCGTATTCCGCGGCGAGTCGGGTGCGCTCGGCGCCGTTGCCGGCGGCGGCGTGCCAGGCCTCGGCGAGCGCCGCCACCGTGGTCAGCGCGGCCTCCAGCCGCTCGCCGGCGCGCCCGAGCGTCACCGCCTTTTCCTTGACGATCTCGCGCACGATGCGCGCGTGGCTCTCGGCCGTCCCGTCTTTCACCGTCACTCCACCGCGACGGCGGTGACCAGCCACTGCTGGCGCTCGAGAAAGCGAGCGACGGCCTCGAGCGTGCGGGGATCGGCGGTCGCCTCCAGGCTGATGCGATCGGGCAGGATGTAGCGCACGTCGGGATAGGAGATGAGCACGCGGCGCAGCGTGCGCACGCGCGGGTCGGGCGTCAGCAGTCCCTGCCCCTCGGGCGCGGTGAACTCGGGCCGACAGCTCACGCGGATGGCGCGGGGCGCGGCCATCAACGCCGGCGCGCGTCCAGCGCCGCCGCGTACACCGCGAGCGTGCGATCCATCTGCAGCCGGACGTCGAACTCGCGCTCGGCGATGGCGCGCGCGCGCGCGCCCATGGCCGCCCGTCGCTCGTGATCGAGCAGCAGGCCGATGGCCGCCTCGGCCAGCGCGGTCGGGTCGCCCTTGGCGAGCACGCCGGTGAGGCCGTCGCTGACGACCTCATCGCACCCTGGCGCGATCACCGCGACCGCGGCGAGGCCGCAGGCCGCCGCCTCCGCGAGCACCAGGCCTTGCGTCTCCGTCTCGGAAGCGAACACGAACAGATCGGCGGCCTGGTAACACACCGCCAGCGTGTCGTGGGCGCGGGCGCCGAGAAACGTCACGCGCGCCGCGCACGGCAGCCGCGCCGCGAGCGTCTTGAGGTTGGCGGCCTCCTTGCCCTGCCCCACCAGCACCAGCCGCGCCTGCGGCAGCGTGGTGGCCACGTGGTCGAACGCCAGCAGCACGCGATCGACGGACTTCTCGCGATCGAGGCGACCCACGTAGAGCAGGAGCGGCTCGTCGAGCGACAGTCCGAGCGCCTGTCGCGCCGCGCGGCGATCGCCAGGCCGGAAGCGGTCGAGGTCGACGCCGGTGGGGATGACCGCCAGCGGCGCCTGCACGCCGTGGCGCAGCAGCTCGTCGCGCACGCGCGCCGAGGGCGCGATTACCGCGTCCGCCCGCCGCGCGAACCGCGCACTCAGCGCGACGGCGGCGCGCTCCACCACCGCGCGTGAAAGCGGCACGTAGTGCGCGTACTTCTCGTAGCGCGTGTGATAGGTGAACACGAGCGGCCGGCCTAGCCGCCGCGCCAGGCGCGCGGCCGCCGGGCCGAGCAGGAACGGATGATGCGCGTGAAAGACGTCGACGCCGAGCGCGCGCACGCGCGCGGCGATGTTGCGCGCGAACGGAATGGCCAGCGGGAACTCGGGATACGTGCTGGCCGGGATCGAGGGGTAGCGCAGCACACGCGGCGGATCGTCGGCGGCGCCCGGGAAGCGCGGCGCGAACACCCAGGCCTCGTGCCCGCGGGCTTCGAGGCCCCGGCGCAGCGTCTCCACCGAGATGGTGACGCCGCCACAGAACGGCACGTAGTTGTTCGTGAAGAGCGCGACGCGCATGGCCGCGTCAGGCCTTGTTGTACTTCTCGAAGTCCTCCGGTTTGATGTTCTGCAGCCACTCGCGCAGCTGCTCCGGATCGTCGGTCTTCACCGGCTCGGCCGGCTCCTTCGCGACCTCCATCTTGCCCGCCTTTGGAAAGACCTCCTCCTCCACGAAGATCGGCGCGGCCACGCGCAAAGCCAGCGCGATGGCGTCCGAGGGCCGCGAGTCGACGGTGTACTCGGTGTCGCCGAGCTTGAGGTGCAGGACGGCGAAGAAGGTATTGTCCTTGAGGTCGGTCACGACGATCTTGAGCACCTGCGCCTCGAGCGACTCGAGGATGTTCTTGATGAGGTCGTGCGTCATCGGCCGCGGCGTCGGGATCTTCTCGAGCTCCAGCGCAATGGCGTTGGCCTCGAAGATGCCGACCCAGATCGGCAGCGAGCGCTTGTCGTCGTCGTCGCGCAGGATGATGATCGGCATGTTGGACACGGGATCGAGCGCAAGCCCGCGCACTTTCATCTCGACGAGCATACGGCCTCCTCGGGCGTCGACTGGAGCGCGGCCCGCAGGCTGTGCGGCAGCACCTCGGTCACCCGGGCGTGGACGACGTCGCCCACACGGACCCGGCCGAGGCCGTCAAAGTTCACGACACGGTTGCAGCGTGTGCGACCCGAGAGCTCGCCGGCGTTGCGGCGCGAGACACCGTCGACGAGCACTTCGACCACCTGCCCCGCCAGCCGCGCCGCGCGCGCGGCGGTGACGCGGTGGACGACCTCGAGCAGGCGGCGATTGCGATCGGCCTTGATCGCCTCAGGAATCTGATCGGTCATGTCGGCCGCCGGGGTCCCCGGCCGGCGTGAGTACCGGAAGGCGAAGACATTGTCGTAGGCGACGTGCTCGACCATCTCCAGCGTCGCCTCGAAGTCCGCCTCGGTCTCGCCCGCAAAGCCGACGATCAGGTCCGTGGACAGCGCGATGTCGGGCACGGCTTCGCGCAGCGCCGTGATGAGCTCCAGATAGCGCGCGCGCGTGTAGCCACGGTTCATCCGCTCCAGGACGCGGTCGCTGCCCGACTGCAGCGGCAGATGGAACCACTCGCAGACCTTTGGCACGTCGCGCATGGCTGCGATCATCCGGGGCGTGAGGTTGTACGGATTGGAGGTCGTGAAGCGGATGCGCGCCAGCCCCTCCACGTCGTTCACGCGCTCGAGCAGCTCGGGCAGGTCGGTCGGCGGCGTGAGATCACGGCCATAGGCGTTGACGGTCTGGCCGAGCAGCGTGACCTCGCGGCAGCCCTCGGCCACCAGACCGCGCACCTCGGCCACGATGGCCTCGGGCGGATGGCTGCGCTCGCGGCCGCGCGTGCGGGGCACCACGCAGAACGTGCAGTGCTTCTCGCAGCCTTCCATGACCGTCACGTACGCGCGCACACGGTCCGCCGACGGCGGCCGCGCGGTGATCTTCACGAGCGGTGCTTCGCCGGTGTCCAGCACGTGGCGCCGCTCGGTGCGCGCGCGATCGACGAGCTCGGCGACGCGCGAGACGGCGGCGGAGCCGAACACGAGATCGACGTAGGGGGCGCGCTTCTGCACCGTCGTCTGCTGCAGCTGGGCCATGCAGCCCATGACACCCAGCACCAGCTCGGGCTTTCGCGCTTTCAGCGCGCGCAACTCGCCGAGCTTGGAGAAGACCTTCTCCTCGGCCTTTTCCCGGATGGCGCAGGTGTTGACGAGAATGAGGTCGGCATCGGCCTCGCTATCGGTGAGCTCGTAGCGGTGCTCGCGCAGCAGGCCCGCGACCCGCTCGGAGTCGTACTCGTTCATCTGACAGCCGTAGGTGATGACGTGTAGCTTCGCCATGCGGATCCAGGAAATCCTTGTTTGACGCTGGCTTCGACCGTAGCACCCGCTCCTAGGCAAGTCAAATTCCGTACGCTCCGACACGTCTCGGGCGCTACGCAAAATGGGGAGGACACGGAGTCCGCAACGGTGTCGGGCGCTACGCAAATGGGGAGGACCTGGAGTCCGAAACGGTGTCGGCGCTACGCAAATGGGGAGGACACGGAATCGGAAACGGTGTCGGGCGCTACGCAAACGGGGAGGAAACGGAGGGGGCCGTCCAGCCCCCTCCGTTGTTCAACAGGAGCGACGGTGCGCTCCCCCCACCGTTCAATCGATTTCGTCCGGGCGGCCGCCGGCGCGAGCGGCGGCGGGCTTCGCGCTGCCGTGGCCGTTGGCGCCGTTCTCCGTGAAGGTCAGCGGCGGCTTCACCTCGAACTGACGCTCGAGGCGCGCGCGGCGCTCCCTCCATCCCTCCTGGTATTCGAGCTCGTCCTCGTGCAGCGTCGCCGGCTGCTTGACGCCGTGCGCGTGACGGAACTGGATGGCGAGCTGCGAGGCGGTGCGGCGCACCTCGTCCCACGGCGTGCCGAGCGAGAACTGATCCGAGATCGCGCCGATGCGGCCCGTGTGGATGTTGCACGACAGCGTGATGGCCGACAGGATCGGCCCCGACCAGTACGACGTCTGCGAGTTGATCGGCATCGGCAGGATGTGCAGATTGTGGCTGCCGCGGCAGTCGCCCGCGACCATCGGCGCCGTCGCCCACGGCGAGGTGATCTCGCCCGGCGCCGGCCAGTCGCCCTGCGCGAACGCCAGCAGCACCGGATCATCCTTGCCGCCGTAGGTGAAGCCCTTCTTGGTCTTGATGTTGTGCAGCCGCTCGGCGGAGCAGACGTAGCCGAGCTGATCACGCTCGCCCTTCTCGTTGCGGCTCCAGACGCGCGCGATGACGAAGCGCGAGGACCGCGTGAGCCCTTCGATGTCGTAGAGATCCTCGGGCGCGCGGAGCGTGATGACTTTCTCCTGCAGGCCCTTGGCGAGCTCCTCCATCTTGCCGTCGAGCGCCTTGGGGTCGCGCGGATGCGCGCCGGCTTCGATCGCCTGCGCTTTCGTGTCGAGATCGACGATCTCGAAGATGTAACCGCGCTTCATCTTCGACGACGCGATGATGAGGCCGGTATTGAAGCGCGGCAGCATGTACGCGCCCGTCGCGTAATGGTTGAACGCCATCGGCTCGGTCTTGTCGGCGAACGAGACGAGCACGGTCTGCGAGGGATTGTCCTTGCGCACGGGGAACGGCAGGGCCACCGTGGCCGGGCCCGCGCCGCGCAGGTTGCCCGTGAACGCATCCGCCACCAGATCCTGCCCCGGCCCGTAGAGCCCGAGCTCCGCGGCCTTGGTCGCGCCCTCCTGCAGCGCGTCCCACATCAGCTCGTCCACGACCGACATGTCGACGGACTCCGCCATGATGCCGGTGACCGCGCAGTCATCGCCCGTGTGCGTGACGATCAGCGACGTGAAGATCGGCTCGCCGCGGTAGCCGTTGTTCTCGAGCACGAACTTGGCGATGATCGACTTCACCTCGTCGGCGGCCACCACGTGGCCGCCCACGCCACCCACGTCGGCTTTGGTCGCCTTGATGAAGCGGCGTACGAGCGCCGGGTTCTTCGCGAAGACGTACGACTTGTACGAGAAGATGTTCGGCGTGTTCGTGACCGGAATCTTCTCCGTGACCGTGACCGGCAGGCCGTCGAGCTCGTTCCGGGACTCGTGATAGGCGTCCATCGCGACGGGCTTGCCGTCGCCATACCGTGGTGCGGCCATTGCGCGCCTCCGTTAGCCTCGTGGGCGGTGGGGATTTTCGCTGTCGGACGGAAGGATATAGGGGTAGACTTGGCCCGTCAAGCAAGAACTTGACAATCATGAAATTAATTTCTCAGCCCTCGCGCGAGATCCGACAGATGGTCCAGTGCCTCGAGCTCTACTACAAGCAGGGGCGCAGCCAGAAAGACATCGCCGTCGCGCTGGGCGTGTCGGCGGCCACCGTGTCACGCCTCCTCAAGCGCGCGATGGACGAGGGCCTCGTGCGCGTCGAGCTGGATCTGCCGCGCACGGAGGAGCTCGAATCCGGTCTCGTGCAGACGTACGGATTGCGCGAGGCGGTGGTGGTCGCGTCGGGCGGACGCGGCGATCTGCGCGCCGAGCTCGGCGCCGCCGCCGCCGCCTACTTCGAAAAAATCGCCGAGAACGGGATGCGGGTCGGCCTCTCGTGCGGCCTCACCCTCTATCACACGATCCACTCGCTGCGCGAGCGCCGCTTCCGCGATCTGGCCCTCTATCCATTGTCGGGTGAGAGCACGCTCAAGCTCGTCGACATCTTCTCCAACACGCTCGTCGGCATGATGGCGGCCAAGTATCGCCCGCACGTCCGCGCGTACGCGCTGCCCGTGCAGCACCTGCTGTCGCTCACGGAGATCGAGCGCGAGCGCCGGCGCCTGCTGCGTGATCCCGAGGTGCGCTCGATCTACGACGCCGCGCAGGACGTCGATGTCGCGCTGGTCGGCATCGGCGTGATCGCCGAGCAGACGCCGGGCTTCTGCTCGCTCGCGGAGTCGTACGGTGTGAGCGTCAAGCGGCTGCGGCAGCTGGGCGTCGTGGGCGAGATCAACTACCAGCCCTTCGATGCCGAGGGCACGGTGGTGGATCGGCCGGAGCTGCGCGCGCTCTCCCGGCGGCTGCTGTCGGTCGAGGGCGATCGGCTGCAAGCGCTCTCGCGCGGTGACGATCGCTACGTGATCGCGGTCTCCGGCGGCAAGGCCAAGGTGGATGCGTTGCGCGGGGCGCTCGCCGGCCGCTTCTTGAACGTCCTCGTCACCGACGAGGACGCCGCCATCGCGCTGCTGCGCCGCTAGCGCGCGGCGCCGCCGGGGACGGACGCCTCTTCGAAGGCCCCCAGGCGACGGAACTTCTCGTAGCGCTCGGTGATCAGCGCCTCGCGCGACTTGCCGCTGAGCTGCGCCAGCTGGTCGCGCAGCACCGCGCGGAGATTCGCCGCTGCCCCTTCCCAATCGCGGTGCGCGCCGCCGACGGGCTCGGGGATGATGCCGTCGATCACACCCAGGCGCAACAGCTCCGGCGCTGTCGTGCGCATCGCCTCCGCCGCCTCCGGCGCTTTGCCGGCGTCGCCCCAGAGAATCGCCGCGCAGCCCTCGGGGGAGATCACCGAGTACACGGCGTGCTCCAGCATCAGCACGCGGTTGCCCATGCCGATGGCGAGCGCGCCGCCGCTCCCGCCCTCTCCTGTCACGACGGCGATGATCGGCGTTGGCAGCGACGCCATGCGACGCAGGTTGCGCGCGATGGCTTCGGCCTGACCGCGCTCCTCGGCACCGAGCCCCGGATAGGCGCCGGGCGTATCGATGAACGTGATGATCGGCTTGCCGAACTTCGCGGCCAGCTCCATCAGCCGCAGCGCCTTGCGATATCCCTCGGGGTGCGGCATGCCGAAGTTGCGCGCGATCTTCTCGCGCGTGTCGCGTCCCTTCTGATGACCCATCATGACGACCGAGCGGCCTTCAAAGCGCGCGAGTCCGCCGACGATGGCGGGATCGTCGCGGAACAGACGATCGCCGTGCAGCTCCGTAAAGTCGTCCAGCAGCAGCTTGCACCAGTCGCGCGTGTGCGGGCGCTTGGGATGCCGCGCGAGCTGCGTGCGCTGCCACGGCGTCAGGCTCGCGTAGGTGCGCTGGCGCTGGCGCTCGAGCCGCTCTTGCAGCCGCGCGATCTCGTCGGCCTGCGCCGGGTCGTCGGTGGCCTGGAGCGCCGCGATGCGGATCTCCAGCTCGAGAAGCGGCTGCTCGAACTCCAGGCCGTCAGGCATAGTCGATCGTCATGGCGGCCGGGCCCAACAGCGCCTCGACCTCGCTCACGAGCTCCGGTGCGGCGTCGACCGAGCAGCCGCGTGCGCGGATCACGACCTCCTGCCCGGTCAGCAGCACGTGGACGAACACGGGCACCCCGCCGGGGTGCGCCTCGCAGATGCGGCGCAGCGCGCTCAACCGGCGCTCGGGATCGCCGTTGGCGGCCACGCGGATGCGGCACGCGCCCGGCTCGCTGCCCGCGGCCCGCGGCCGCGCGGCGCCGCCCAGCGCCTGCTCGAGCAGCCGCACGTCTTCCGCGAGGATCACGCGCCCCTTGTCGCCGTCGTCCACGCGGCCGCGGACGACCAGCGGCTCGCGCGACCTTAGATATGGCGCGGCGACCTTGAACGGCTCGGGAAACACCGTCACCTCCACGGTGCCCGCCATATCCTCGAGCGTCACGAATGCCATGCGATTGCCGCTCTTGGTGGCGGTCTCCTTGAGCGCCGCGACGTGGCCGAGCAGCGTCACGCGCGCACCGTGGCTGCGGGTGGCCAGATCGGCGGACGTCGTGACGCCGAGCGAATCGATCACCGACGCGTATTGCGCGAGGGGGTGGCCCGAGACGTAGAAGCCGAGCACTTCTTTTTCGTACGCGAGCCGCTGATCGTCGGGCCATTCCGGGACGATTTCTGCGGGCTCGCGCCGCGCGGGCGCCGCCGCGGGCGGAATGAGCGTGTCGAAGAAGGACGCCTGCCCCTCGATGCGATCGCGCTGCACCCGCTGCCCCGCCTCGAGCGCGGCGTCGGTCTGCGCGAGCAAGTGAGCGCGCGGCAGGCCGAGCGAGTCGAAGGCGCCCGCCTTGATGAGCGACTCGATCACGCGCCGGTTGACCAGCCGTAGATCGACGCGGGCGCAGAAGTCGTCGAGCGTCTTGAACGCACCGTCGGCCGCGCGCGTGGCGAGAATGGATTCCATGGCCGCCTCGCCGACGTTCTTGATCGCGGCCAGGCCGAAGCGAATCGTGTCGCCCGCGACGCTGAACTGCACGTCCGAAACGTTGACCTCGGGCGGCGACACCGTGAGGCCCATGGCGCGACACTCTTCGATGTACTTCACGATCTTGTCGGTGTCGCCCATTTCCGACGTGAGCAGCGCCGCCATGAACTCGACCGGATAGTTCGCCTTGAAGTACGCCGTCTGATAGGCGACGAGCGCATAGGCGCCCGCATGCGAGTTGTGCACCGCGATGCCGTTGGCGATGAAGCTCTGCTCACCGCCGCGTCGCCGCAATGCCACGCGCTCGAAGGCGGCCGCCACCGAGTCGAAGACGGCGACGCGGTCGTCGGCGGCGAGCTTCTCGGCGTTGACCCAGCCGCGATGGGTGAAGATCGGATGATCCGGCGTGCACCGTACGGCGAGACCGTTGGCGAGCGTGAGACGGCCGACCGGTCGCACCCCGCTGGGCCGCACGCCGCACGCCCGGTGCGGGCCGTCCTTGGTCGCGACCAGATCGCCGTCACGGATCGCCGTGATGGGCTTGCGCGTGCCGTCGGCCATCTCGATCCACGTGTCCGCGGCCAGGCACTTGTTGAACCCGTAGCCCGCGAACTTCTCCATCAATTCCCAGACGCGCTCGGCCTTGGCGGCGGCGGTGCCGCGATCCACGCATCCGGCGATGAACTTGTCGCGCTGCTTGGCCATGAGCTCGCGGTCCTTCTTGCCCATGGCCCGGCGCAGCGTGTCCGCCTCCCCCATCGTGAAGCCCGCCATCTCGGAGGCGATCTGCATGATCTGCTCCTGGTAGACCATGATCCCGTACGTCTCCCGCGTGAACTTCTCCATCGCGGGATGCTCGTAGGTGATCTTGGCCCGGCCGTGCTTGCGCGCGATGAAATCGGGGATCAGATCCATCGGGCCCGGCCGGTAGAGCGAGACCATCGCGATGACGTCTTCGAGCCGCCCGGGCTTCAGGCCGCGCAGCGCCTCACGCATGCCCGAGGACTCCAGCTGGAACACGCCGAATGTCTTCGCGTCGCTGAGCATGGCGTACGTCTTGGCGTCATCGAGCGGCAACGCGTCGAAGTCGATCTCGATGCCGCGCGACTGCTTGAGCAGCTTGGCCGTGTTGGCGAGCACGGTCAGCGTGCGCAGCCCGAGGAAGTCCATCTTCAGCAGGCCGAGCTTCTCGATCGGCCCCATCGCGTACCCGGTGATGAGCTCGGGCCGCTTGGGATCCTTGTAGAGCGGCACGTGCTCGTCGAGCGGGTCGTCGGAGATGACCACCGCCGAGGCGTGCACGGAGGCGTGACGCGTGCAGCCCTCGAGCGTGCGGGCGATGGCCCACAGCTCGGCCACGCTCTCCTGTCCCTTCACCATCTCGGCGAGCGGCGGTGACTTCTGATACGCATCGTCGAGCGTGATGTTGAGCGGGAAGTTCGGCACGAGCTTGGCGAGGCGATCGACGTCAGTGTAGGTCATCCCCAGCACGCGGCCGACGTCGCGGATGGCCGCCTTGGCGCCGAGGGTGCCGAACGTGATGATGTGGGCGACGCGGTCGCGGCCGTACTTGTCGGCCACGTAGCGGATGACCTCATCGCGGCGATCGTCAGCGAAGTCGATGTCCATGTCGGGCATCGAGATCCGCTCCGGGTTCAAGAATCGCTCGAAGAGCAGACCGTAGCGGATGGGATCGATGTTCGTGATCGCCAGACAGTAGGCGACGAGGGAGCCAGCCGACGAGCCGCGCCCGGGTCCGACGGCGATCCCGTGCTCCCGTGCGTAGCGGATGAAGTCCCAGACCACGAGGAAGTAGCCGGCGAAGCCCATCTTCTCGATTACCGCGAGCTCGTGGGCCAGGCGCGCCTCGATCGCCTCGCCGGGGCTCGAGCCATAGCGCCGGCGCAGTCCCTCGCGGGCGAGGTGCTGCAGGTACGTCTCGAGCGTGTGGCTCTCGGGCACCACGTACTTCGGCAGATGGAACCGGCCGAAGTCCAGCGTGAGATTGCAGCGCTCGGCCACCGCGAGCGTGTTGCGGCACGCCTCCGGGAGCTCGGCGAACACCAGCGCCATCTCCTCGGCCGACTTGACGTAGAACTCCTCGGTCGAGAACTTCC
>QHSO01000005.1:12567-45708 GCA_003220475.1 Candidatus Rokuibacteriota bacterium
TGTCCGCGGTGACGCGCATCTGCTCGGGCAGGCCGTGCGCCTGCACCTCCATGTAGTAGTAGTCGCGGCCGAAGACTTCCTGATACCACCCCGCGGTCTGTCGCGCCTTGTCGACATCGCCGGCAGACAGCGCGCGCGAGACCTCGGAGTTCAGGCATCCGGACAGCACGAGCAGCCCGTCCGCGTGCTTGGCCAGCAGCTCGCGGTCCACGCGCGGCTTGTAGTAGAAGCCGTCGAGGTAGGCCTTGGAGACGAGCTTGATGAGATTCTTGTACCCGGCGAGATCGCGCACGAGCACGGTAAGGTGGTTGGCGCCCTCGTAGCCGCCGTCCTGGCCGCCGCGCTCGGTGTGCTTGCCGGGCGCGACGTAGAGCTCGCATCCCAGGATCGGCTTGATGCCGGCCTTCTGCCCGGCGAGATAGAAGTCGATGCCGCCGAACAGGTTGCCGTGATCGGTCAGCGCGATCGCGGGGAACTTGAGGTCCTTGGCTTTTTTGACGAGCTTCTCGAGCTGGGCGGCCCCGTCGAGCAGGCTGTATTCGGAGTGGACGTGGAGGTGGACGAACTCGGCGTGCTGCACGATGCGCGGTTACTCGAGCTCGATGGTGGCGGGGGGCTTGTTCGTGACGTCGTAGAGCACGGCGTCGACACCGTCCAGCTCGCCGAGCGCGCGCGCCAGCTCGCTCACCACGGGCGCGGGCAGCCGCGCGAAATCCGCGGTCATGCCGTCGCGCGAATTCACCGGGCGCAGCACGATCGTCTCCCGCCCGGCCGCGGCGCCGAGCGGCAGCATCGCCACCGGCATCTGCCAGATCGCGTCGTAGAGTCCGCGGGCGCGCACGATCCGGGTCACCAGCGCGTCGGCGGCACGCAGCAGCGCGACACGCTCGCGCGTGAGCGAGGCGGGATGAATCGCCACGCGGCCGAATGCGGCGCCGGCGCGCTCGTAGACGAGCGCGCCGACACGGTTGATCGTCCGGTGCTCGTTCGTCACGCGCCGGGCCAGCGCGCCCGCCGCCTCGACATCGGCGAGTCCCGCAAGGACGAGCAGCCGCGAGTAGCTGCGCTCGTCCCCCTGCACGCCGACCGTGCGCACCGGGACGATCCAGCCCGCGACGCCATTCGGTAGCGAGAGTGCGGCCGGCTCGACGGCCGCGTGCGCCTCGGCGGCCACACAGCGCACGGCGAGGCCCGGGCCGGGGAACGGGTGGCGCCACACGACGTCGTGCGGCAGGCCGAGTTCCTCACCGAGCACGCGAACCTCGTCCTTGTAGAACTCGACGAGGGGCTCGATCACGCGGCCGGCTTCGAGCAGCGCCTGGATGCGCTCGACGCGGTTGTGGTGCGTCTTGATCTTCGCGGCGTGGCGGGCGCCGCCGGACTCGATCGTATCGGGATAGATCGTCCCCTGCCCGAGCAGCCACTCGTCCTCACGCAAGCGCAGCCGCGCGAACTCGTCCTCCTGCACGGCGACGAACGTCTCGCCGATGATCGCGCGCTTGTCCTCGGGATGCGTCACCCCCTGGAGCCGGCCGAAGAAGTCGGCGCTGCGGTCGGCCAGGCGCACGGCGCGCTCGCCGAACGTGTTGCGCAGATACTGCATGGCTTCCGCATCGCCCTCGCGCATGAAGCCCGTATCGACGTACAGGCCGAGCACACGCTCGGCGCCGAGCGCGCGCGCGCACAGCGTGAAGGCGACCGTGGAGTCCACGCCGCCGCTGATCAGGAAGAACACCTTGCGGTCGCCGGCGACACGCCGGATGTCGGCGATCACGTGCTCGACCCGTGCGCGCGGATCCCAGTCTTTCTCGCAACGGCACTGATCAAAGACGAAGTTTCGGTAAATCTCCGTGCCGTACTCGGTGTGCACGACCTCGGGATGAAACTGCAGACCGAAGAGCTTTCGGTCGGGATGGTGAATTACGGCGATCGCGCAGTCATCTGTCGAGCCGCCAACCTTGAATCCGGGGGGCTGTGTCTGGACGGTGTCTCCGTGGCTCATCCACACGGTGAACTTCAGATCCGAGTCCTGTCTCGAGGGAATTTTGGTGAAAAGCGCACAGTCGTTGGCGGCGGTTAACGTTGCGTGTCCATATTCCTTCGTCACGCCGGCTTTGACGCTATCCAATCCGCCGAGATCGCGCGCCAATAGTTGGTGACCATAACAAATGCCCAGCACAGGGACATCAAGCTTATAAATCGCGGTATCCACCGAGGGACTGGAGGGCTCGGTGACGCTGGCCGGCCCGCCCGAAATGATGATGCCTTTCACCTGACGAAGCTCGGAAGCGGGTGTGGCGATATCCGCGACGACGGCGTGCACGCCCAGGTCGCGGATGCGGCGAGCGATCAGATGGCAGTACTGCCCGCCCGCATTGAGGACGACGATCTGGTTCACGGGCGGCGCGGCCCTACCGCGGACGCCCCAGCTTCTGGGCTTGCTGGAACACCTTGCCCTCGGTCTTGATGGTGGGCGCGATGATGATCTCGGTCTGTTGCAGCTCGCGGATCGACTGCGCCCCCACCGAGCCCATGCAGGTGCGAATGGCGCCGACGAGATTCAGCGTGCCGTCTTCCGTGAACGCCGGCCCGAACAGGATCTGGTCGAGCGAGCCCGCAATGCCCACGCGGATACGCGTGCCGCGCGGCAGGTTCGCGTGCGGCGTGGCCATGCCCCAGTGGTAGCCGCGGCCGGGGGCCTCGGTGGCACGCGCGAAGGCCGAGCCGATCATCACGGCATCGGCGCCCGAGGCGAACGCCTTGCACACGTCGCCGCCCGTCGTCATGCCGCCGTCGGTGATGACGGGAATGTAGCAGCCGGTCTTCTTGTAGTGGAAATCGCGCGCGGCGGCCGCGTCCGCCGTCGCCGTCACCTGCGGTACGCCGAGGCCGAGCACCTCGCGGCTCGTGCAGGCGGCGCCCGGCCCCACGCCGATCAGCAGCGCGTCGGCACCCACCTCCATCAGCTCCAGGCACGCTTCGTACGTCACGACGTTGCCGATCACGAGCGGGATTGCGAGCGACTTCTTGAGCTTGCGCAAGTCGACCGGCGTGTACTCGGTGGCGACGTGCCGCGCGGTGGTGACCGTGGACTGGACGACGAAGATGTCGGCGCCCGCCTCCTGCGCGATCTGGCCAAAGCGCTCGGCGCGCTGCGGGATCGACGACACGACGGCGGGCCCGCCGCCCTTTTTGATCTCGCGAATGCGCTGGTGGATCAGCTCTTCCTTGATCGGCTCGCTGTAGATCGACTGGATGATCTTGGTCGCTTCTTCCTGGCTGGCCGAGACGATGCGGTCGAGGACGTCCTCAGGGTTCGCGTAGCGCGAGAACACGCCCTCGAGATTGAGCACGGCGAGGCCTCCGAGGCGTCCCATCTCGATCGCCAGCTTGGGGCCGACCACGCCGTCCATGGCGGCGGCGATGATCGGAATGCCGTACTGGTGGCCACACAGCTCCCAGGAGACGTCGACCTCATTGGGATTGACGGTGAGAGTGCCCGGCACGAGCGCGATATCGTCGAAACCGTACGCTGCCCTGGCCTTGCGCCCTCGCCCGACCCACATTCCCATGTCGTTCCTCCCGGCTCGCCCGGCGTTCCCCGCCGGGGGCCCTATCCCAAATATAGGGGGCGCCCGGCCGATCGATCACTAGATTTGGTGCAGTATAGCGGCCGACCCCGCGGGTGTCAATCCAGCGCGCTGCGTCACCGGCCCCGGGCCTGCGTCCACAGGATGCGCAGGCCCTCGAGCCCGAGATCTTCGTTCACCTGGTCGAGGGAGCGCGCCACCCCGGCGATGAGCCGCGCGTTCCCCCCGGTGGCGATGACCTTGGGTTTGCCTGCCATCTCGGCCTTCATGCGGTCCACGAGCCCATCCACGAGGCCGGCGTAGCCGTAGACGACGCCCGACTGGATGTTGGTCACCGTGTTCCGTCCGATGGCCTCCTTGGGCCGCACCAGCTCCACGCGGAACAGCCGCGCGGCGCGCGCGACGAGCGCCTCGGTCGAGATCGCGATGCCCGGGGCGATGGCGCCGCCGATGAATTCGCCCGCGGCGTTCACGCAGTCGAAGCGGGTCGTGGTGCCGAGGTCCACGACGATCAGCGGCGGCCCATAGAGTGCCGACGCGGCGACGCACATGATGACGCGGTCGGCGCCGACCTCACGCGGATGATCCACGGCGAGCGGCAGGGCGTTGGTCACGCCGGGCTCGACGCAGAACGGGCTCACGTTGAAATACTTCTCGGCCATCCACTCCAGCGTCTGCTGGATCGGCGGCACGACGTTGGAGATGGCGACGCCCTCGATCTGTCGCGCCTCGACGGCGCGTGAGCGGAGCAGCGTCTCGATGAACATGCCGTACTCGTCGGCGGTCTGCTCGCGACGCGTCGTGAGTCGCCACGACACGCGCAGCCGATCGCCGTCGTACACGCCGACCTTGGTGTTGGTGTTGCCGACCTCGAGCACGAGCAGCACGTCAGAGGACTCCGACCTCGCCGGCCACGATGCGGTGTCGCCGCTCGCCGTCCTGCAGCACCAGCGCGCCGTCGACGTCGAGATCGACGGCGACGCCGGTGATGCCGTCCACGGACACGCGACGGCCGATCGTATCGGCGAGGACGAGCCAGCGGGCGCGAATCGGCGCCAGCCCGTCGCGCTCGAGACACGCCCGCCAGCCGTCGAAGGCCTCGAGCAGCGCCGTCAGCATCGCGTCGCGGTCCACGATCCGCTCCGTCTCGCGCAGCACCGACGTGGCGCGCGCGGCGAGGCTCGCGGGAAACTCGCGCTGACCGAGGTTGATGCCGATGCCGACGGCGATCACCCCGGGCCCGCCCGCGGGCCCCGCGACACCGGCGGCCGGCATGCGGCTCTCGAGCAGGATGCCGGCGATCTTCCGGTCGCCGACCAGGACGTCGTTGGGCCACTTCAGGCGCGCGCTCAGCGACGCCGCACGCGCGAGCGCATCCGCGACGGCCAGCGCGCTGACGAGCGAGTACCCGCCCCACCGCTCCGGGGTGCCGCGCGGCCGCACGAGAATGGACGTCAGCAGGCTCGTGCCCGGCGCCGCGTCCCACGCGCGGCCGCGACGGCCGCGGCCGGCCGCCTGATAGTCGGCGACCACGACGGTGCGATCCGACGCGCCCTGCGCGGCCAGGTCGAAGATCGTGCTCTGCGTGGAGTCCACGCGCGGCAGGTGGACGATCGTCATCCCACCCACCCGAGGCTCGCCACCAGCTTTTCGCGGAGCGCTTCCTGCGCGGCGACTTTCTCGCGCTCCTTCTCGACGACGTCCGCCGGCGCGCGCTCCGCGAACTCCGGGCGCGAGAGCTTGGCCCGGCCGAAGGCGATGGCCTCCTCCGCGCGCTTGATCTCCTTCTCCAGCCGCTGCCGCTCGGCGGCGAGATCCACCACGCCCTCGAGCGCCACGTAGACCTCGGTGCCCCCGACCACGCCGAGCGCGGAGGCGCGCGGTCGTGTCGCGCGCGGATCCACCGTGAGCGTCGCGCGCGCGAGCGACTGCACCAGCGGCGCGTGCTCGCGCAGCAGCGCGGTGTCCGCCCCCGCCGTCTTCGCGGTGACGGCGAGCGTGATCGCCGGCGACACGCGCATCTCGCCGCGAATGGCGCGGATCGCGCTGACGGCGCCCATGACCACCGCCATATCCCGCTCGGCGGCCGCGTCGAGCTCACGGCGCGAGGCGGTCGGATACGGCGCGATCATGATCGAGTCGCCTTCGTGGGGCAGCCGCTGCCAGATCTCCTCGGTGATGAACGGCATGGCCGGATGCAGCAGCCGCAGCGTGGTCTCCAGCGTCGTGACGAGCGTGTGCTGGGTGGCCAGGCGCCGCGCGGGCTCGTCGGCGCGATAGAGATCGAGCTTCGCGATCTCGAGGTACCAGTCGCACAGCTCGCTCCACACGAACTGGTAGAGCGCCGCCGTCGCGTCGCTGAAGCGGTAACTTTGCAGGGCGGCCCGCACCTCGAGCGTCGTCGCGGCCAGCCGGCTCGCGATCCACCGTCCGGCCACGTCGGGTCGGCTACGGCGCGCGGTGTGCGCATCGTAGCCCTCGAGGTTGGACAGCACGAGCCGCGAGGCGTTCCAGAGCTTGTTGGCGAAGTTGCGGGAGGCCTCGATCCGGTCCTCGGTGATGCGGACATCGCGGACACTCGGCGCGGCGAGCCCGGCCATCGTGAAGCGCAGGGCGTCGGTGCCGTATTTGTCCATGAGGACGAGTGGGTCCACGACGTTGCCCTTCGTCTTGGACATCTTCTGGCCTTCGGGATCGCGCACGAGGGTGTGGATGTACACGTCGCGGAAGGGCACCTGCCGCATGACGTGCACACCGAACATCGCCATGCGCGCCACCCAGAAGAAGAGGATGTCGTAGCCGGTCACGAGCAGCGAGGTCGGATAGAACATCTTCAGCTCGGGCGTCTTGTCGGGCCAGCCGAGCGTGGAGAATGGCCAGAGGCCCGACGAAAACCAGGTGTCGAGCACGTCGGGATCCTGCCGCACCGGGCCCTTGCACGTCGGGCACGCCGCGAGATCCGTCGTCGAGACGTGCAGCGATCCGTCGCGCTCGCAATACCAGGCGGGAATGCGGTGGCCCCACCACAGCTGCCGCGAGATGCACCAGGGGCGAATGTTCTTCATCCAGTGGTCGTACGTCTTCGTCCAGCTGCGCGGGATGATCCGGATCTTGCCGGTGCGCACCGCCGACACGGCCTTGCGCGCGAGCGGCTTGACGTTCACGTACCACTGCTTGGAGACGAGCGGCTCCACGACCGTCTTGCAGCGATAGCAGACGCCGACGGCGTGGCGGTACGGCTCGATGCGCTCGATGAGACCGAGCGCCTGCATGTCCTCGACGATCTTCTTGCGCGTCTCGAACCGGTCCATGCCGGCATACCTGCCGGCGGCCTCGGTCATCTTGCCGTCGAAGCCGATGACCGTACGGATCGGCAGCTTGTGGCGGCGGCCGATCTCGAAATCCACCGGGTCGTGGCCCGGCGTCACCTTGATGACGCCGGTGCCGAACTGGGGATCGACCGCGGCATCGGCGACGACCTTCACGCGGATGGTGCCGTCGACGGACGGGATGTCGAGCGTCTTCCCGACGTACTTCTTGTAGCGCTTGTCCTTGGGATGCACGGCCAGGCCGGTGTCGCCGAGCTTCGTCTCCGGTCGCACGGTGCCGAGCGTGAGCGGACCGTATTTGATGTAGACGAACTCGGCGTCGCGCTCCTCGCGCTCGACCTCGAGATCCGACAGCACCGTCTGGCAGCGCGGGCACCAGTTCACGATGTAGTCGTCGCGGTAGATCAGCTTTCCCTTGTACAGACGCACGAACACCTCGCGCACGGCGCGCGAGAGCCCGGCGTCCATCGTGAAGCGCTCGCGCGACCAGTCGCAGGAGGCGCCCAGCCGTTTGAGCTGGCGGATGATCGTGCCGCCGGATTCCTCTTTCCAGCGCCAGACGCGCCGCAGGAATTCGTCGCGGCCCAGATCGTCCTTCGTCTTGCCTTCGCTCGCGAGCTGGCGCTCGACGACCACCTGCGTGGCGATCCCCGCGTGGTCGGTGCCGGGCTGCCACAGGGTGTTGAAGCCGTCCATGCGCTTCATGCGGATGACGAGATCTTGAAGGCTCATGTCCAGCGCGTGGCCCATGTGCAGCGCGCCGGTGACGTTCGGCGGCGGCATGACGATGCAGAACGGTTTCTTCTTCGACGGCAGCTCGTAGCGGAAGTAGCCGTTCTTTTCCCACACCGGATACCACCGGGCTTCGACGGCGGCGGGCTCGTAACGGTCGGAAATCGACGCGGTGTCGTCGTTCATGCGCGGTGCGTCATTGTAGCGAGGTCCGTGAGGCCGGTCCACCCCAGACGCAGGCTCACTCCGCGGAGATTGTCGTTATTGCAGCACGGGGCTGATGGCCGCGAGACGCCAGCGGATGCCGGCTCGACGGAACGTGAGCGTCCACGGCCGGCGTTCGGTGTCCGTGGCCGCGATCGACACGGTCTCGCGCATTCCGTCGGCGGCATCGCACGCGGGCTCCGGCACGAGTCCCGGCAGCCGCGAGCGCACCGTGGCGTCGGGCACGACGGCGGCCACCGCGGTCTCGTCGCCCTCCGCGAGCGCCGCGAACAGGCGCTCGACCGTCGCTCGAAGCTCGCGGTGCCACGCATTGTGCTGCTGTCGGCTCACTCGCGCGAGCGTGCCCTGCGTGGGAATCAGCCGGTACACGTCCTCTTGCTCGGTCTGGCCGTCGCAGCCGGGCGTCCAGCCCGGATAGTGCAGCTCGTAGCGCAGCCGTACCTCGCCGGCGCGCACGAGCCACGCGCGCGCGTAGAGACCGTCGGGAAAGAGCGTGGCGGTCGACCAGGTCACGCGCACCCCGTCGGCGTGAGCACGGACGAGGTCGACCCGCAGCGGCCGCGTGCCGCGCCCGGAGGGCGTGCCCTCCCACGTGGCGAGAAACTGTGGCTCACCGCCGCCGAGCGGCGTCACGCTGGGGCGGCCATCGCGATAGAGCGTGGCCAGCAACGCCGCCTCGTCGCGCAGCGGGCCATAGACCCGCACGCTGTTGCCGCCGCCCACGTCGCTCAGACGGAAGGCGCCGACCACGAGCGGCCCGAGCCGCGTCAGCCGGAACTGCGCGTAGCCCCACGCGTCACCGAACGCGTCCAGGCGATCCTGCAGGAATTCCGACGACGCGAAGACACCGCCGGAGGCGAGGCTCTCCACGATCTCGTCGTCCAGGAGCGCATAGATGTCGCGGTAGGCCTCGGCGGGGTTCGCGTCGAGATCGCCGAGGGCCAGGCGCGAGGACGCGAGCTCACGGAAGCGCTCCAGGCGGTCGGGCGCACCGCCCGTCCGGGTGCGCGTCGCCGCGAGCGTGGACGTCGCGCCGACCGTCGCGAGGAGGGCGGCGAAGACGAGCAGCGTCCGGCGCCGGAACCGCGTCACGGAGGGTATGGTACAACAGTCGGGTGAAGTGGCCAGCGGTGAGGGTCCTCGACCGCTATCTCATCACGGAGCTGCTCTCGCCGTTCGGCTTTGGCCTGGCGCTCTTCACGTTCTTCCTCATCATCGACCGCATCTATCACCTGACCGAGCTCGTCGTCACCAAGGGCGTGCCGTTCCATCTCGTGCTCCAGCTGCTCGTCTTCATGATGCCGTCGTTTCTGGCGCATACCCTGCCGATGGCCCTGCTCGTGGCGGTGCTTCTCGCGGGCGGCCGCCTGGCCGGCGATCTCGAGATCATCGCCTTCAAGGCCGCGGGGGTCAGTGTCCTGCGGCTGTTCCGTCCGATCGTGCTGGCGGCGCTGGTGGTCACCGCGGCCACCGCGATGCTCACACTCGTGCTGAATCCGATCGCCAACGAAGAGTTCCAGCGGCAGCTCTTCCGCATTCTCCAGACGCGCGCGGTGAGCGGGATCCAGGAGCGCGTCTTCAACGCGACGTTCGGCGACGTGATCATCTACGTTGAGGACGTCAGCGCCTCGCAGGTCGCGCTGCGGGGGCTGCTCGTGTCCGACGAGCGCGATCCGAAGATCTCGCGCATCATCACCGCGCGCGAGGGCCGCTTGCTGACCGACGAGCCGAACCGGCGAATCACGCTGCGGCTCATCAACGGCGCGGTGAACGAGGCCGACATTTTGCCGGCGGCGCCGCCGCGTCTGCCCGGCGTCGATCAGAACCCGACCGGCGGCGCCGCGGCCTCCTCGCGCTACCGATATACGAACTTCGCGATCTACGACATGAGCCTGTCGTTCGCCACGCCGCTGCGCAGCGCGCGCGCCGACAAGCCCGAGAAGGACCTGCGCCTCGGCGCGCTCCTGACGCGCATCAAAGAGCTCGCTCCGGATCGGTACGGTCGCGTCCCGTACGAGGTGGAGCTGCACAAGCGCTTCGCCTTCCCGGTCGCCGCGCTCGTCTTCGCGCTCGTCGCCTTCCCGCTCGCGGTGCGCTCGCACCGCGGCGGCCGCTCGATCGCGATGGCAGGGAGCCTCGTGATCCTCGTGTCGTACTACATGGTCATGACGTCGCTCGAGGGGTTCGCGCTGCGCCAGCGCGTGCCGCCCTGGGTCGCGATCTGGGCGCCGAACATCGTCTTCGCAGTGATCGGCGCGACGCTGCTCGTGGTGACCGCGCGCGAGTGGCGGCCGCGCGTGACGTTCGCCTGGCGCACGCTCGAGTGGCTGCGCGGGCGGCTCCCGCGCGGCGCGGCGGACAGCCCGGCGCGCATCGGGCGCGGCCCGACCAATTCGACCCACATCCTCGACCGGTACCTGATCCGCGAGTTCCTCACGTTCGCCGGGATCGGCCTCGCGGTGGCGGCCGCGCTGTACGTCATCGTCGACCTCGGCGACACGCTCAACCGGTTCCTGCGCATCAAGCCACCGCTCACCTACATCCTCGAGCACTTCCTGTACCGGCTGCCGGCCGCGCTCCATCAGGGGCTGCCGGTGATCATGCTGGTGGCGACGATCTTCCTGTTCCTCTCGCTGAGCCGTTTTCACGAGCTGACCGCGATGAAGGCGGCCGGCATCAGCCTCTACCGCGTCAGCGCGCCGGTGCTGCTGATGGGCCTCTCGGTCGCCGTGAGCGCGATGCTGTTCCAGGAGCTGTTCTTGCCGCGCCTCAAGGAGCTTGGTGAGGAAGTCGATCGTGTGAAGATCCGCGGTCAGCTGCCGCGTCATCTGCAGTCACGACAGCGGTTGTGGGTGCGCAGCGCCGACAGCCGCTTCTATCGCGTGGAGCTCTTGAGTCCGCAGACGAACGACCTGTACGGTGTCACGATCCTCGAGGTCGACCGCCAGTTCCGGCTGCTCAATCGCCTCGACGCCAGGCAGGCGCATTGGACGGATTCGGGCTGGGAGCTGCGTGACGGTGCCTTCCGCGAGATCGAGCCCGCGGGCACCGTGCAGACGGTGCCGTTCACGTTCACCGCGCTCGAGCTCAGCGAGGACATCGAGGAGTTCACGCGGATCCACAAGGACTTCGAGTCGATGAGCTACTGGGAGCTGCGCGAGTACGTCGCGCGGCTGGAGGCGGCGGGCTTTCAGGCAAAGAAGTACCTCGTCGCGCTCTATTCTAAGCTGTCGTTCCCGCTCGTGAACCTCGTCATGGTGCTCGTGGCCATTCCGTTCGCGCTGCAGTCGCCGCGCGGCGGCCGGCTGTTCGGGGTCGGCCTCGCCATCGCGATCATGGCCGGCTACCTCGTCGTGCACTACGTGGCCCTTGCGTTCGCGCGCGCCGACCTGCTGCCGCCATTCGTCGCCGCGTGGACGGCGAACGTGATCTTCTTCGGGATCGGCACGTCGCTGTTCTTGCGCGCGCGCACGTAGCGGCGCTGGGCGCCGCGCGCCGCTGGGCGGGCGCGGCCCCGTGAGACCACGCAAATCGACAGTGGTTTGGCGCCTGTCATGGTGCACCGATTTCTGGCCGGGTCCGACGCAGTACCCGAAACACGGGTCTCACGGGGCCACGCCCGCCCAGCGGCACGCGGCGCCCAGCGGCGACGCTCGCGACTCTCTCATCACCTGCGCCGTGCGTCAGCCTCGTTGGCGGAGCGTGGCCTGCGCGTCGCGAGCCAGGCGGCGGTGGCGAAGACGGCGCAGGGGAGCCAGAGCCAGAGGGCTTCGTTGGCGAGGACGGCGATGCCGCGAGGGCCGAGGAAACGGCGGATGCCGAGCGGAGACACGGCGATCGGGCGCCACGGCAGATAGTAGCGAGCGGCGTCGAACGGCGCGAAGTATGCCACGCCGATGCCGCCGTCCGTCATCCCGTCGAGAATGCCGTGCGACGCCGTCGCGACGAACAGGTATGCCCATAGCCGGCGCCGCGTGCCGGGGGCCACGAGCAGCGGCGTGACGATGGCGGCCAGCGCTGCGGCGAACGCGAGCGAGTGGGTCAGGCCGCGATGACCGAGCAGAGAGCCGAGCGGCACGCCGGCGAAGACGCCGAGGACGTCGGCGTCGGGGACGGCGGCACAGATCGCGGCGGCCCACCACACGCGCGCCGGCCAGCCTGCGCGGCGGAACGCCGGGCCGAGTGCGAGCGCGGCGATCGCGTGGGACATCACGGTGGGCATCGCGGGCCGGGCGCGCGCTCAGCGCGCGCCGGACAGAGCGCGCAGCGCGTCTTCCAGGCGCTTCTGCTCGGCGCCGTAGGCGACCCAGTCGCCGCGCCGCAGCGCCTCCTGGCCGCGCGTGTATGCGTCCCACGCGCGCTGCACCAGCGCACGGTCGGCGCCGCTGCCCGCCGGCGCGGTGGCCGGCGCCGCACCCACGGGCGCCAACGCCGCCCCGATCGCCGGCGCCACACGGCCGGCGAAGATCCGCCCGAGCGATTGCTCGAGCGTCGGCTCCATCGCGATCTGGTTGCCGTAGGCGACGATCACGCGCCGGAGCTCGGGCAGCGCCCCCTGCTCGGCGGCGAGATAGAGCGGCTGGACATAGATCAGCGACTGCTCGATGGGAATCGCGAGCAGGGAGCCACGGATCACCGTCGAGCCGCGCTGGTTCCAGAGCGAGAGCTGCTGGGAGATGATCGGGTCCTGGTCGATGCGCGCGTCGATCAGCCGCGGGCCGTAGACGTTCTTCTGCTTGGGGAAGTTGTAGACGACGAGCCGGCCATAGCTCGGCGGATCGGACCGCGCCGCCAGCCACGCGATCATGTTGTCGCGGCGGCTCGGGTTGAACAGCGTCAGCAGGATGAACTCTTCCTTCGCCTCGCCGGGCAATCGCATGATCGTGAAGTACGGCTCCATCTCGCGCTCGCGGCCGTCGATGGTGCGCCGCGGGATCGCCCACAGGTCCTCTTTGTTGTAGAAGACCTGGGGATTCTCCATGTGGTAGACCGCGAACTTGCGGGCCTGGATCGCGAAGAAGTCCTCGGGATAGCGGATGTGGCGCCGCAGGTCCTCCGGCATCGTGTCGAGCGACCGGAGCAGGCCCGGAAAGGCGGCGCCGTAGGCGCGCACGATGGGGTCCGTCGTGTCGGCGATGTAAAAGCGCACGGCGCCGTGATAGGCATCGACGGTGACCTTCACCGAGTTACGAATGTAGTTGCCGATGCCGCGGACGGGATCCGCGTAGGGATAGCGGTCACTGGTCGTGTACCCGTCGAGCATCCAGACGAGCCGGCCGTCGTCGGTCACCACCATGTAGGGGTCGCGGTCGAAGCGGAAGAACGGCGCGATGAGGCGGATGCGCTCGCCGATCGTGCGGTAGATCAGGATGCGGCTGTCGGCCGTGAGGTCGTCGGACAGCACGATCTTCGGCTCGCCGAAGCGGGCGGCGAAGAGCAGCCGCCGACTCCACGCGCCGATCGAGATCCCGCCCTCGCCCTCGTAGCGCGTGTAGACGTTCTTGTCGCCCGCGGGATAGTCCAGCTCCTGCGAGCGCGTGCGCACCAGCGCGTAGTCGTTCGATATCTCCGCGTAGTAGATCTCGGGTCGCGTCACCCGCGGGAAGCCGTCGGACGAGCGCGGCGGGATATCCTTCACGAAGAACTCGGGCAGCCCTTCGGGGGTGATTCGGTTCACGGGACCGACCACCACGCCGTAGCCGTGCGTGTAGGTCAGGTGCTCGTTGATCCAGTTGCGGCCGCCCTGCAGGTGCTGATGCGAGAGCTCGCGCGGCGAGAGCATCAGCTGGCGATAGTCGCCGTCGACGACGTAGCGGTCGTTGTCGACGTCCTGGAACTTGTAGTACGTGCGGATCTCCTGCAGCTGCGCGAACGTCCGCAGCAGCGGGCGGTAGTCCCAGAGCCGGATGTTCTTGAGCGTCGCCTCGTTGCGCGCCAGCGCGCGCGCGTCGAGCGTCTCGTCGGCGGGAAACTCTTTCTCCTGGATGCGGTCGAGACCGTAGGCGGCGCGCGTCATCCGGATGTTCGCCTCGATGTAGGGGCGCTCCGCCGCGAGCTCGTTGGGCGCCACGCGCAAGCGCTGCAGGAACGCCGGGTACATGCCGAGGCCGACCACCCACACCACGAGCAGCGCGGCGCCGGCGCCGGCGAGCAGGCGCAGGCCGGGACGCATGATTTGAACGGCGCAGGCGACCGCGGCGAGCACGGCCAGCACGGCGAGCGCGCCGAGCATCGGCAGCGAGGCGTGGATGTCGGTGTACGAGGCGCCGAACACGATGCCACGCGTGGACAGGACGATCTCGTAACGGTCGAGCCAGAAGCCGACAGCCTTCAGCGCCAGGAGCGCCGCGCCGAGCAAGAGCAGGTGCGTGCGCGCGCCGCTGGCCAGCCGCGGCCCGCGCGTGGTCAGCACGAAGCTGCGCTGCAGGACGTACACGGCCACGGTCAGCACCACCGTGCCGGCGACCAGCGCCATCGCCCACGCGTGCACGAGCCGCCAGAACGGCAGGACGAAGACGAAGAACCCGAGGTCGAAGCCGAACACCGGATCCTTGGTACCGAACGGCGGCCCGTTGACGTAGCCGAGCACGGTTTCCCAGTGGGCGGTCGCACGCAGCGCCGACACGACGGCGATCAACAGCAGCACGATCGGCAAAAACCGCCGGATGAGCGGCTCGATCACGACGCGCCCGGGCAGGCCCAGCTGGTCCTCGAGCTCCCACAGCACGTCCGGCGCCGCCGTGCGCGCGGCCACGGTGAGGTTGGCCCAGAGGAACAGCGCGACGACGAGCGCGATCGCCCCGAACAGGCTACCGCGCAGGGACAGCGTGGTCAGGAAAACCTGGGGGTAGCCGACCTCCTGGAACCAGAGCCAGTCGGTGTACAGCGGGACGAGCTGCAACAGCACCGCGAGCACGACCAGCGCGACCACGAGGTACGCCAGCGGCTGCGGCGAGCGCATCGGCCGCACGCGACGGGCCGGGTTACGTCCCGTGGCGCCAGGAGGCGAGGTATGACTCCTGATCCGGTGTCAGCTCGTCGATCTCGACGCCCATCGACGCGAGCTTGAGCCGCGCGATCTCGAGGTCGATCTCGCGCGGAACGACGTAGACGCGACGCTGAAGCGTCGTGGACTTCTTCGCCATGTACTCTGCCGACAGGGCCTGGTTGGCGAAGCTCATGTCCATGACCGCGGCCGGGTGGCCCTCCGCGGAGGCGAGATTGATCAGGCGTCCCTCGCCCAGCACGAACACCCGTCGCCCGCCGCCGAGCTGGAACTCTTCGACGAACGGCCGGACGACGCGCCGCCCCTGGGCCAGCTTCGCGAGCGCCTCGAGATCGATCTCGACGTTGAAGTGACCGGAGTTGGCGAGGATCGCGCCGTCTTTCATCCGCGCGAAATGCTCCTTGCGAATGACCGACGTGTTGCCGGTCACGGTGACGAACACGTCGCCGACGGCGGCCGCATCGGGCATCTTCATTACGGGGAAGCCGTCCATGACGGCCTCGAGCGCCCGCATCGGCTCGACCTCGGTCACGATCACGTGCGCGCCCATGCCCTTGGCGCGCGTGGCGACGCCACGCCCGCACATGCCGTAGCCGGCGACGACCACGGTCTTGCCCGCGAGCAGGACGTTGGTGGCGCGCAAGATGCCGTCGATCGTCGACTGGCCGGTCCCGTAGCGATTGTCGAACAGGTGCTTGGTGTCCGCGTCGTTCACCGCGATCACCGGAAAGGCGAGCACGCCCTCCTTCTCCATCGCACGCAGGCGGAGGACGCCGGTCGTGGTCTCTTCCGTTCCGCCGATGACGTCGCGAACGAGGTCACGGCCGAGGTTGGTCTCGCCGTGCAGCTGTGAGATGAGATCGGCGCCGTCGTCCATGGTGATCTGCGGCCGCGTCTTCAAGACCGCCTCGAGATGGCGGTAGTACGTCGGGTTGTCCTCGCCCTTGTGCGCGAAGACGGGAATGTCGTATTCCCGCACGAGCGCCGCGGCGGTGTCGTCCTGCGTGGAGAGCGGGTTGGACGCGCACAGCGCGACCTGCGCGCCGCCGGCCTTGAGCGTGAGCATCAGCACCGCCGTCTCCGTCGTCACGTGCAGACAGGCGCCCAGTCGCAGTCCCTTCAGCGGCTGCTCCTTGGCGAACCGCTCGCGCACCTGACGCAGCACCGGCATCGACTGCTCTGCCCACTCGATCTTCAGCCGCCCCTCCGCCGCCAACCCAATGTTCTTGACGTCGTGCTCAACCATGGTCAACGCATGTCCTTTCGTTTGGCATCAAGCACTGGCGCTTGCCACTTTCGAGCCGGCTTCGCCGGCGCAATCCTGTCTGGGGGGAGGCAGGGCGAAGCACGCCGACAGGCGTGCGAGCCCGTCGGAAGGGCGGCGAAGCCCCCCTCCGAGCTCAGAGGCGTGCGTCGTCCCGCAGATCCTTCACGCGATCGGTGCGCTCCCAGGTGAACTCGGGCTCCGAGCGGCCGAAGTGACCGTAGGCGGCGGTCTTCTTGTAAATGGGCCGGCGCAGGTTGAGGTATTTGATGATGCCCGCCGGCGTGAAGTCGAAGTGGCGCCGGATCAGCTCCTCGAGGCGGCCGTTCGGCACCTTGCCCGTGCCGAAGGTCTCCACCATGATCGAGACCGGCTCGGCGACACCGATCGCGTACGCCACCTGCACCTGCGCACGATCGGCGAGTCCGGAGGCAACGATGTTCTTGGCCACGTGGCGCGCCATGTAGCAGGCGGAACGATCGACCTTCGTCGGATCCTTGCCCGAAAACGCGCCGCCGCCGTGCGGGCAGGACCCGCCGTAGGTGTCGACGATGATCTTGCGGCCGGTGAGGCCCGTGTCGCCCATCGGCCCGCCCCTGACGAACCGGCCGGTCGGATTGATGTGGAACACGCACTTCCTGGTGTCGAGCATCTCGGCCGGAATGGTCGGCAGGATGACCTGCTCGATCATGTCCTTGCGGATCCGGTCGGCGCTCGCCTCCGCCGCGTGCTGGGTCGAGATCACGACCGTCTCGACCGCCACCGGCTTGCCGTCGGCGTACCGGACGGTCACCTGCGATTTGCCGTCGGGCCGCAGGTAGTCGATGGCGCCCGCCTTGCGCCGCTCGCTCAGCCGCTGCACGAGCTTGTGCGCGAGCATGATCGGCAGCGGCATCAGCTCGGGCGTCTCGTTGCACGCGTAGCCGAACATCAGACCCTGGTCACCGGCGCCGAGGTTGTCGACACCCATCGCGATGTCGGACGACTGCTCGTCGATGGCGGCGATGACGCCGCACGTCTCGTAGTCGAAGCCGTACTTGGCGCGCGTGTAACCGATCTCGCGGATGGTCTCGCGCGCCACGCGCGGAATGTCGACATAGCAGTTCGTTGTGATCTCGCCGGCCACCACCACGAGGCCCGTCGTCAGCAGCGTCTCGCACGCCACTCGTCCCGTCGGATCCTGGCGGATGATCGCGTCCAGCACCGCGTCGGAGACCTGATCGGCGATCTTGTCGGGGTGCCCCTCGGTCACCGACTCCGACGTGAACAGATGCTCATCTCGCGCCATCGGCAAGGCCTCCTGGGTTCGAATTCGCGCCACTGTAGCACGCTTGGTCGCGGCCTCTCAAGGCAGCCGCCCGCGCATGCGGCGCTTGACCTCGTCGAGGATCGGCACGCTCCACGGATCGCGGCCGCGCAGCACGGCCAGGTAATACGACGTCCACTGGCCGAGGTAGGCGAGCGTGAGCAAGCGGGCGAGCCGTCCCGCGCCGCGGCCGTGTGCCTCGCTGACGCCGCCCGCGTTGGGCGCGATGAGGTCGCGCACGACCTCGAAGCGACGGGCGATCTCGGGCGCGTCGCCGGCGTCGCGCAACAGGACCGCGTGCATGTGCTTGGCGTCGTGCGGCTGCCACGCCTCGATCTCGTTGTGGTTCATCTCCGGCAGCACGCCCGCGACCGCAAGCGTCTTGGCATTTTCCTCGATGTCAGTCTTCCAGCGATACGCGATCGCGCCGGTGGCGGGGCCGCCGTAGACGACGGGGAGCCGGTCGCCGATGGCGAGGGCCAGGCGCTTGGCCTCGTTATCGGCCACCGGTCGCTCGGGCGCCAGCTCGACGGCCAGCTTCTCGACCGCGGCGAGCGCGTCGTCCACCTCCGCTGCCGTCGCTACGGGCACGCCCGCCGCGGCGAGCAGCGGCAGGGCGGGCAAGAAGAGATAGCCGAGCGCCATGCGCGGCATCAGTCCGCCCGGGAGGGCAACGTGCGGCCGCCCGGCCTCGGCCCCGCGACGCGCCAGCGTGCCGCCCGACGTCAGCGCAACGACGGGCACGCCCCGGGCGACGGCGACCTCGAACGCGGAGAGCACCTCCGCCGTCTCGCCCGAGTATGACGACGCGATGACGAGCGCCTCCGGCCCGGCGACCGGCGGCAGCCCATAGCCGCGGTGCACGATGATCGGCACGTCGACGCTGTCGGCGGCGCAGGCGGCCAGCAGATCGCCGCCGGCGGCCGAGCCGCCCATGGCCGCCACGACGATGACGCGCGGCCGTCTGGTGCTGAGCGGCGGCGAGGCGACGAGCGTGCGCGCCCGGCGGCACTGGTCCGGGAATCCGGCCAAGGCTCCCCGCGCATCGTGGGGATCGACCCGCGCGAGCGCGCGGAGATCGTCCAGGTTCACGCCGAGGTCACTCGCGATCGATGTCCCGGTGGACCAGCGTCGGCTGCAGCCCCAGTCCTTCGACGAAGGGCTGCAGCTCCTCGACGAGGGCGACCGAGCGATGCCGGCCGCCCGTGCAGCCGACGGCGATTGTCAGATAGGCCTTGCCCTCGCGCTGATAGGCGGGCAGGACGAAGCGCAGGAAGTCCTCGATGCGACGCAGCAGCTCCCGGCTTTCCTCGTGCTTCATCACGAACTCGCGCACCTCGGGCTCCCGGCCGTCGAGCGGCCGCAGCTTCTCGACGAAATGCGGATTGGGCAGGAAGCGCACGTCGAACACGAGGTCGGCGTCGAACGGCACGCCGTGTTTGAAGCCGAACGAGACGAGCGAGACGGCGAGCCCCGGCCGCTCCTTCGGCGTCACGTACGCCTCGATGAGCATGTCCTTGAGCTGGTGCACGGTCATGTTCGAGGTATCCACGACGCGATCGGCCACCTCGCGCACCGTGGACAGCGCCTTGCGCTCTGCGCGGATGCCGTCGAGCACGTTGCCGTCGGGGGCCAGCGGATGCCGCCGCCGCGTCTCGCGGTAGCGGCGCACGAGCGCCTCCTCGTTGGCCTCGAAGAACACGACTTCCACGACGTGGCCGCGCTGGCGCAGCGCGATCAGCGCGTCGAGGAGGTGACTGAGGTACTCACCTTCCCGGACGTCGACGCCGAGGGCCACGCGGTCGCGCTTGTCGCCCGCTCGGGCGACGAGATCGGCGAAGGTCGGCATGAGCGTGGTCGGCAGGTTGTCGACACAGAAGAACCCCATGTCCTCGAAGCACTTGATCGCGTACGACTTGCCGGCTCCACTCAGGCCCGTGATGACCACGAAGGAGATCGGCTTCGCCATGGCTGGCGCGGAGGTCAGCGTCGTTTCGGCGCCAACCGGCGCTGGTGCGACGGCAGGATCCCCAGCTCCTCGCGATACTTCGCCACGGTCCGGCGCGCGATGGTCAGCCCGCGGCCCTTGAGGATCAACGCCACCTCCTGGTCGGAGAGCGGCTTCGACGGGTCCTCATTGGCCAGCAGGTCCTGGATCATCTTCTTCACGGAGACGGACGAGACCATCTCGCCGTCGCCGGAGGCGATGCCGGAGTGGAAGAAGAACTTCAGCTCGAACAGCCCCTGCGGCGTCTCGACGTACTTGTTGGTGGTGACGCGGCTGATCGTCGACTCGTGCATGCCGATGTCCTCGCCGACGTCGCGCAGCGACAGCGGGCGCAGATAGGGCAGCCCCTTGTCGAGGAACTCGCGCTGGAACTTCACGATGGATTGGGTCACCTTGCGCAGCGTGCGCTGGCGCTGGTCCACGCTCTTGATGAGCCACACCGCTGAGCGCAGCTTCTTCTCGACGTAGGCCCGCGCCTTGTCGCCGTTGCTGCGCAGCAGCGAGCGGTAGAGCGAGTTCACCCGCAGGCGCGGGATGCCGTCCTCGTTCAGGACCACCACGTACTCGCTGCCCATCTTGTGCACGACCACGTCGGGCACGATGTAGCGCGAGTCGTTGCCGCCGAAGCGCCGGCCCGGCTTGGGCTCCAGGCCCATGATCTCCTCGACCGACTCCATGATGCGGTCGAGCGGCAGCTTCAGTGCGCGCGCGATGTCGGGATAGCGCCGGCGGCTGAGGTCTTCGAAGTGCTCCTCGACGATCTCGACGGAGACGGGATCGGGGTTCGGATCGGCCTTGAGCTGGATCAGCAGACACTCCTGGATGGAGCGCGCGGCCACGCCGGGCGGATCGAACGACTGCACGAGCTTGACGACCTTGGCGACCTCCTCGACCGTCGTCTCGCAGCGCTGCGCGATCTCCTCGTCGGACGCCCGCAGGTAGCCGTCCTCGTCGAGGTTGCCGATGATCTCGGTGCCGATGCGGCGCACGAGCGGACTGTCGCTGGCGTAGCGCAGCTGCTCGTCGAGATGATCCGTGAGCGACGAGACCGAGCGGACCATGTTCTCGAACGGCAGGTCCTCGCGGTCCTCCTGCGCCACCAGCGAGCGCTCCTCGTGGTCGTCGAACATCACCGCCGTCAGATCGAACGGCAGGTCGTCGGTCTGGCGCTCCGTGGTCGGCGCCGGCGCCGCGTCGCTCGACAGCGGCTCGGAGGGCGGTGCCGTCGGCACGTCGGGCGGCGCGTCCTTGCCCTCCGGCTGCTCGGCCGTCTCCGGCTGCACTTCCTCGAGCAGCGGATTTTCGAGGAGCTCCTTCTGGACGACCTCCTGCAGCTCGAGCGTGGACAGCTGCAGCAGCTGGATAGCCTGCTGCAGCAGCGGGGTCATGACGACCCGCTGGCTCTGTCTCAGTGAGAGGCGCGTTTCCATTGCCATTGGCGTTCTCTACCCGGAACCTACAGGGCGAACTTTTCGCCGAGATAGATTTCTCGGGCTATTGGATTGCTGGCGATCTCGCTGGCCGTGCCCGACACGAGGATCTTTCCGTCGTACAGGATATAGGCGCGATCGGTGATCGCGAGGGTTTCACGTACGTTGTGATCGGTGATCAGGATGCCGATGCCCCGGTCGCGCAAGCGTCCGATGATCTCCTGGATATCGCCGATCGCGATGGGGTCGATGCCGGTGAACGGCTCGTCGAGCAGCAGGTACTGCGGCGACGTGACCAGCGCTCGGGTGATCTCCAGGCGGCGCCGCTCGCCGCCCGACAGCGTGAAGGCCGGATACGGCGCCAGCGTGGTGAGATCGAGCTCCGCCAGCAACTCGCGCGCCCGCGCACGGCGGTCGGTCACCGGGACCTCGAGCGTCTCCAGGATGGCCAAGAGGTTCTCCTCGACCGTGAGCTTGCGGAACACCGAGGACTCTTGCGGCAGATAGCCGACACCCATCCGGCAGCGCTGGTACATGGGGAGCGCCGTGATCTCCTGCCCCTCGAGGAAGATCCGGCCGCCCTCGGTCGGCAGCAGGCCGACGATCATATAGAAGGACGTCGTCTTGCCGGCGCCATTGGGGCCGAGCAGGCCGACGACCTCGCCGCGCTGGATGTCGAGCGAGACGTTGTCCACGACCTTACGCGTCTTGAACCACTTCTGGAGGTCCTGGGCGACGAGACCTTCCATGTCAGTTCTCGCACGTGGCCGGCGCCGGCCGCACGGCCGCTGTCGTCTCGCCGTCTTTGGCCTTGTCGTCCTTCTGCTTGTCGTCCTTCTGATAGAAGACGGCCTTCACGCGCTCCTGCCGGCCGCCCTGCACGACCGAGCGGTCCTGCGACAGGAAGATCGTGATGGTCTCGCCGCTCACGACGTTGTCTTCTTGCCAGACCCGCGCGTTGCCGAGCAGCACCACGCGCTGCTCGAGGTCGTGGTACTCGGCGCGTCGCGCGGTGCCCGTGCGGCAGTCGCGCGTGATGATGCGCACGGCGCCCGTCGACACGGTCCGCAGAATGCGGTCGCCGCGCTCGTCGAGATAGACCTCCATGCGGTCGGCGTATTGCACGGAGTTGTTCTGCCGCGCGACGACGTTGCCGGTGAAGACCACGAGGCCTTCCTTGCCGAAGCGCTCCATCTTGTCGGCATCGACGGTGACCGGCTGCCCACGGTCCTCCTTCGTCTGGGCCTTGCGACTCATCGCCGGCGCCGGCGTCTCGCCGGGCGCCGTGCTCTTCGCGGGCGCCTCGACGCGGGGCGCGGGCTTCGCCGGCGCGGCCTTCGCGGGCGTTTGCGCCGTCGCCGCCGCCGGCAGCGTCGCGATCACGAGAGTGCCCACGAGCGTCGCCAGCCCCCTCATCGCGCCGATGAATTCGCGAACGTCGCCCGCACACGCCCGGCGACCGTCGCGTTCTCGTCATCGGTGGTCATGTCGAACGCCGTGCCCTGGATCACGGAGCCATCGCGTGAGAGCGTCACCGGCTCGTCCGTCCACATCCGCTGCGCGTCGGCGTCCCAGCGAATGACGCTGGTGTCCATGCGCAGGCCGTCGCTCGAGGTGATGACGACGTTGCGGCGGACCTCGACGTTCTTGGTCTTCTGGTCGAGGTCGCCCTCCTCGCCGAGGATCGTCCAGGAGCGATCCTTCTGAAACACGCGCACGGTGAGATTGCGGAGGTTCGTGCGGCCTTCCTGCTGGTACATCAGCGCCTGCTCGGCCCGCAGCTGCCAGCGCACGCCTTTCGTCACCTCTTCCAGATCGACTTCCTTGATTCTCAGATCCGCGTTGGTGGCGGCGGGACCCGACGGCTCCACGCGCGCCGTCCGCTTCCGGACGACGAGCGTCGCGCCGACCGCGACGATGAACACGGCCACGACCACGAGAATTGCACGCGCCAGGCTGGGTATATTCATGGAGTGCAAATTCGATACCAGCCTACCACACAAGCGTAGGACGCAACCCGAAAAGGCACCATCCGCGACGCCACGGGGCTAGACGATTTTGGCGCGCAAGATATCGTGCATATGGATCACGCCGACCGGCCGGGGACCCTCGACGACCACAAGGCTGGTGATGGCCCACGCCTCCATCACTTCGAGGGCTTTTGCGGCCAGATCGTCGGCCGCAATGGTCTTGGGGCTGCGCGTGGCGGCCTCGCCCGCGCGCGCGTCGGTCATCGGGCTGCCGGCGAGCTGCATCCGACGCAGGTCGCCATCGGTGATGACGCCGAGCAGACGCCCGTCGGCGTCGACGACCGTCGTCATGCCACACGAATGCAGCGTCGCGCCGGCGGCCGCGGTGCGTGCGCGCTTGCGCGTCATCTCTTCCACCGCGTCCTTGATGCTCGCGTCGTCGCGCACCAGCGGCAGCGTGTCGCCGCCGTGCATCAGGTCGGCCACGCGGAACAGCGCACGCCAGCCGAGCGTTCCGCGGGGGTGCAACGCCGCGTAGTCCTCCGGCCGTAGCCCGCGAAGCTCGAGCAGCGCCATGGCGAGCGCGTCGCCCATCGCGAGCGCGGCCGTCGTGGACGACGTCGGCGCGAGGTTCATCGGACACGCCTCCTCGGCCACGCTCACGTCTAGCACCACCTCGCACTGCCGCGCCAGCGTCGAGCTCGGCGCGCCGGTCAGGAGCACGATGGGCACGCCGAGCCGCTTGAGCGGGGGCAGGATCGCCAGCACCTCGTCGGTCTCGCCGGAGTTGGACAGCGCGAGCACCACATCGCCGCGCGCGAGCATGCCGAGGTCGCCGTGCACGCCCTCGGCGGGGTGCAGGAAGTACGAAGGCGTCCCCGTCGACGCGAGCGTCGCGGCGATCTTGCGGCCGATCAGTCCGGACTTCCCCATGCCGGTGACGATGACGCGGCCGGCGCAGCCGCGCAGCGTCTCGACGGCGTGCGCGAAGCCGGCGTCGAGCTTCGGCACGAGCGCGAGGATGGCGTCGGCTTCGAGTCGCAGTACGCGCTCGGCGATCTGACGGAGGTCGGGCATGCTCACGCTCGCGGCCCGCCGTGAACGCGGTGGATGGCGAGCAGATCGTCGAGCAGCCGTGGTAAATCGTCGATGCGCAGCATGTTCGGGCCGTCGGAGAGCGGCCGGCCGTCCGCCAGCGTGCGGTCGGGATCCTCGTGCATCTCCATGAAGAGCGCGTCGATACCGAAGGCGACCGCGGCGCGCGCGAGCGCGGGCACGTACTTGCGCTCGCCGCCCGAGCGATCGCCGGCGCCGCCGGGCAGCTGCACGGAGTGCGTCGCGTCGAACACGACCGGATACCCGAGCTCGCGCATGTCCGCGAGCCCGCGCATGTCGACGACGAGGTTGTGGTAGCCGAACGACGTGCCGCGCTCGGTGAGCATGATCGACGCGTTGCCCTTCGAGAGGATCTTGTCCACGACGTTTTTCATGTCCCGCGGGGCGACGAACTGAGCCTTCTTCACGTTCACGGGCTTGCCGGTGGCGGCCGCGGCGAGGATGAGATCGGTCTGACGGCAGAGGAAAGCGGGAATCTGCAGCACGTCGAGCACCTCGGCCGCAGGGTCGACCTCGGAGACCTGATGCACGTCGGACAGCACCGGGATGTGCAGCGTCTCGCGCACCTTGCGCAGGATGCGCAAGCCCTCGACGAGGCCCGGGCCGCGATAGCCGTTGACCGACGACCGGTTGGCCTTGTCGTACGACGACTTGTAGACGTAGGGCACGCGCTTGTCGGCGGCGATCGTCGCCAGCCGCTCGGCGGTCATCAACGCGTGCTTTTCGTCTTCGATCGCGCACGGCCCGCCGATCAGCACGAGGGGGCGCCCGCCGCCGACGGTGAGCGGGCCGATCGCGACTTCGTGCGTGCGGGCCGTCATGCGCGCCGAGCCCTGTAGTCCAGCCCCGCCCGCACGAATCCGGCAAATAGCGGATGCGGATCCCACGGGCGCGACCGGAACTCCGGGTGGAACTGGCCGGCCACGAAATACGGGTGGTCCTCGATCTCGACGATCTCGACGAGCTGCTTTTCCGCCCAGATGCCGGAGACGCGCAGGCCGTTCTTCTCGAGCGTCTTGAGGTAGTCGTTGTTGACCTCATAGCGATGGCGGTGACGCTCGCGGATGATGCCCTCGCCATACAGCCGTGAGGCGCGGCTGCCCTCCTGCAGGAGGATCGGATAGAGTCCCAGGCGCATCGTGCCGCCCTTGTCGGCGAACGCGCGCTGCTCGGGCAGCAGGTCGATCACCGGGTGCGGCGCGTCGGGGCTGAACTCCGACGAGTTGGCGCCCGCCAGGCCACACACGTTGCGCGCGAACTCGATCACCGCGCACTGCATGCCCAGGCAGATGCCGAAGTACGGCACCCGCTGCTCGCGCGCGTACTGCACCGCCTGGATCTTGCCCTCGATGCCGCGGTCGCCGAAGCCGCCCGGCACGAGCACGCCGTCGACGTCCGCGAAGTGCGCGGCCGCCCCATCGCGCTCGATGTGTTCGGCGTCGATCCACAGGATGTCGACCTTGGCCTGATGGGCGATGCCGCCGTGCACGAGCGCCTCGACCAGGCTCTTGTAGGAGTCCTTCAGGTCGATGTACTTGCCGACGACGGCCAGCCGCATGGTCGCCCGCGGCGTTTTCACGCGACGCACGACGTCTTCCCAGCGCGAGAGGTCGATGGGCCGGTCCTCGAGGCCGAGGCCCTTGACGATGATCGAGTCCAGGCCCTCACGGTGGAACACCAGCGGGACCTCGTACACGGTGTCGACGTCCTTGGCGGTGATGACCGCCTCCTCCTCGACGTCGCAGAACAGCGCGATCTTCGACTTGATGCCGGGCGGCAGATAGCGGTCTGTGCGGCAGAGCAGGACATCGGGCTGGATCCCGATCGCGCGCAGCTCTTTCACGGAGTGCTGCGTGGCCTTCGTCTTGAGCTCGGCGGCCGCCTGCATGAACGGCACGAGCGTGAGGTGGACGTACAGCACGTTGTCCTTGCCCACGTCCTTCTTGAGCTGGCGGATCGCCTCGAGGAACGGCAGGCCCTCGATGTCGCCGACGGTCCCGCCGACCTCCACGATGACGACGTCCTGACCGGCGCCGACCTTGCGAATCAACGCCTTGATCTCGTCGGTGATGTGCGGGATCACCTGCACCGTCCGCCCGAGGTAATCCCCGCGCCGCTCCTTCTGGATGACCGAGAAGTACACCTTGCCGGTCGTGATGTTGTGATCACGCGTCACCCGGGCCGAGGTGAACCGCTCGTAGTGGCCGAGATCGAGGTCGGTCTCGCCGCCGTCGTCGGTGACGAAGACCTCGCCGTGCTGATACGGGCTCATCGTGCCCGCGTCGACGTTGATGTAGGGATCCATCTTCTGCAGGGCCACGCGGTATCCGCGCGCCTCGAGCAGCGCGCCCATGGAGGCCGCGGCGAGCCCTTTGCCGAGCGAGGACACGACGCCGCCGGTCACGAAGATGTATTTCGGCGCCACCTCAGTCCCTCCCTTCGCGCGTGGACGTCCATGTTCGAACATAGTCGATTTCCGACGCCCGGTCGACGACGCGCCCATCCAGCCGTGCGTCGCGCAGTGCGGCGAGCGCGGCGGCCACCGCCGGGCCGCGCGCGACGCCGAGGCCGATCACCTCGTCGCCGCCGAGTATCGGCTCGATCCCGCGCCCCTGGGCCAGCCACCACTCGACCCGCTCGCGTGCGGCGCCACCCGCCAGGTGCAGAGCCACGAGCGCGGCGGCGCTCGCCGCCCGTAGCGCGCGGCCGGCGGCGCTCGGCGCGGCGTCCACGACCCGACGCGCGAGCGCCGGCGCCTCGGTCAGGGCGCGGCGCAGCTCGCTCAGCGGCTCGCCGCTGAGCCCCAGGCGTCCCGTCATGGCTTCCGCCACCGCCGGTGGCTGGTCGGCAGCCAGCGCCAGCGCCGCGACGACGATGGGCCGCGCCACGCGCTGCGATCTCACCCAGGCGAGCGTCGCGGGTACCGCGGCGAGACGGGCGGACGTGCCGCGGGTCTCACGCCAGCGCGGATCGAGCAAGCGCGGCACGCCGCCGCGCGCGAGCATGGCGAGCGCCGCGGGGCCGGTGGGCTCGTCGAGCAGCCGCTCGAGATCCGTGGCGATGCGCTGGCCCGACAACGCCGCATACGGCGCCAGGCGCAGCGCCAGCGCCTGACAGCGCGTGGTCCACGGATCGGGGCGCAGCTCCAGCCGCGCGGCATAGCGCGCGCCGCGCAGGATGCGCGTGGGGTCCTCGACGAACGAGAGCGGATGCAGGATGCGAAGGCGCCGGCGCTCGAGATCCACGAGGCCGCCGAATGGGTCCAGCAGCTCCCACGCATCGGTGGTCACCTCGACCGCCATCGCGTTGACGGCGAAGTCGCGCCGCTGCAGATCCAGGCCGATCGGTGCCGGCAGCACGCGCGGCAGGGCGCCCGGCGCGTCGTAGCGCTCGCTGCGCGCCGTGGCGACGTCGATGCGCCCGTGGCTCGCCGTGCGTACCGAGGCCGTGAGAAAGCGCTCGTGCTCGACCAGCGTGCCGCGCAGCGCATCGGCGAGGGCGCGCGCCACCGCGGGCCCATCGCCTTCGACCACAACGTCGAGATCGCCGCCGGCCGCGGCGCCACGCCACGCGTCGCGCACGAGGCCGCCGGCCACGAACGCGCGCGCGCCTTGCGCGGCGGCCACGCGGGAGATCTCGGCGAGCAACGCGCGCGTCGGTGGCGACAGCGTCTTTTCGAGCCGCGCCCGGACCGGCATCGTCCGGGGCGCGGCCGGACGGCTGATCGTCCCCCTGCCGGGCACGATCACCGCCGGTGCGCCTTCGCTCAGCGCCCGTCGCACCACGAGCTCCGGCGTGCGCGCCGTGACGATCGGCAGCGGCCGCGCAAGGTCGCGTGCGGGCAGCTCGCCGAGCCCGAGGTCGATGGCGCGCGCGAGATCGTCGGCGAGGACGTGCTGGCGCGCGCCGCAGGCGAGCACGCGCACACGACGGCGCCGCGCGAAGCGCAGCGCATCGGCCGCGGTGACGCCGGAGGGCGCGGACAGAATCTCGCCGTCGACGAGGTCGGCGGCCGTCAACGTGATTTGCGGATACGCGTGGGCGCGACGCGCCATCGTAGTCACCGCGTTCCGTCGTCGATGCGCCGCGGCGCCGTCCGGGAGACTCCGCCTCGCTGCTCGCGGAAGCCCCGGCACGCGCGGACGGCGTTCGTCATCTAGGCCGTTGGTGGGGGCGCGGGAATCGGCGTGCGGGTGAACGGCACGACGGCGTTGGAGTGCACGACGGACTATAGCACGGCGGTCGCTCGAGGGGCAACGCGCGTCGACGAATCGCGTCGCGTGAAGCGGCAGCGATACGTCACGGCTCGGCAGCGCGCGTCAGGTCCGTGCGCCGGCCGGCCCCCAGCCGCACGAGGCTGCGTCGCTCTGGCGAGCCGAGCGCTGCACTCGCGGCAAAGAACACGAGCGCCCCACCGGCAATCGTCGCGAGCAGCAGGCTCACGTCGACGCCGAAGCCGCGCCGCACACCGAGCACCGGCAGCGCCAGCCAGCACACCACCCCGAGCGGAACGGCGGCCGCCGTCGTGCGCAAACACGAGACGAGCAGCGCCCGTCCGCCGAGCCGGCCGAAGCGCCGCCGCGCCATCCACAGCAGGCCCAGCAGATTTCCGAGGGCCCCGATGGATGACGCATAGGCGAGGCCGGCATGGCCGAGCGGACCCATCAGGGCAACCGCGCTCACGACATTGAGGGCGACGGCGAGGATGCCGAAGCGCACCGCCACGCCCGGCCGGCGAATCGCGTAGAAGGCCTGCGCGGTGATGCGCGCGCCGGCGAAGGCGACGAGGCCGACGGCATAGCCGCTGAGCGCCTGCGCCGTGGCGACCGTGTCGGCAGAGGTGAAGCGGCCGCGCTCGAAGAGCACGCGCGTGATCGGCATACGCAGCATAAGCAGGCCGATGGTGGCCGGCACACAGATGTACACCGCGAGCCGCAGCGCGAAGTTGAGCGTGCCCGCGAGCGCGCGCGTGTCGCCCTCCGCCGCCTGACGCGACATCGCGGGCAGCGACGCCGACGCGAGCGCGATGCCGAAAATCCCGAGCGGAAATTCCATCACGCGGTCGGCGTAATACAGGAAGGAGATCGACCCGGCCGGCAGCAGCGACGCGAGCAGCGTGTTGACGAAGACCATCACCTGCACCGCCGCCAGGCCGAACACGGCGGCCACGAGCAGCCGGGCGATCCGCGCCAGCGCGGGAAGCCGTGGCTCCCACGACGGCGCCACCAGCAGCCCGAGGCGCGCGAGCTCCGGCAGCTGCACGAGGAGCTGGCCGACGCCACCGGCGAGGACACCGATCGCGAGCGCCAGGATCGGCGGGTCGAGGTAACGTGCCAGCAGCACGACACCGGCGATCATGCCGACGTTCGACACGGCGGGTCCGACGGCCGAGGCGAAGAAGCGATTTTCCGCGTTCAGGGCGCCCATCGCCAGCGCCGAGAGCCCGACGAGCACGAGGTACGGGAACATCACGCGCGTGAGCTGAACGGCGAGCGCCTCTTGCGCGGCGTCCGAGGTGAAGCCAGGGGCGATCGCGCGGAGAATCCACGGCGCCGCCGCGATGCCGGCCAGCGTCGTCGCGATCAGCGTGACGAGGCCGACGCCGAAGGTCGCGCGCACGAGACGGCGGAGCTCGTCGCGGGAGCGAACGGTGGCGTACTCGGTGAAGACCGGAATGACCGCCGTCGACAGCGCGCCTTCGCCCAGCAGCCGGCGCAGGATGTTCGGGATCCGGTAGGCGACGAAGAATGCATCGGTCACCGGGCCCGCGCCGAACGCGAGCGCGACGACCATGTCGCGGACGAAGCCGAGCACCCGGCTTGCGAGCGTCGCCGAGCCGATCGAGCCGAGCGCGCCGATCACCTGCCGCTCGACGGCCGGCGTCTCACTCACCTTGAAATCCTCGCCGAACTACGGCAGACTTCGCGAGTCTCACACGCGTCGGCAGCGCATACCGCGCGCATTGATTCGCCGACCGTCGGGCCCCGGAGCCCTGCGAGTCCCACGGCCAGCGAGTCGCCGACCGTCGGGCCCCGGAGCCCTGCGAAGGGGCCCCGACGGCACATATAAAGGAGGCCAGGTGGCAAACACGAAGTCGGCCATGAAGCGCATTCGCCAGAGCGAGACGCGGCGCGTGCGTAACCGCACCATCCGCTCGCAGGTCCGCACCGCGGTGAAGACGGCGCGCGCCGCCGGCGGCGACGCGCTCCGCACGGCCGTCGCCGACGCGATTCGCGCGCTCGACAAGGCGGTCACAAAGGGCGTCGTCCATCGCAACACCGCCGCGCGGAAGAAGTCCGCGCTGGCTCGCCGTCTCACCGCCGCCGCGCGCTGAGCAGCGGCGCGGTGTCCGCCCGGCCCAGCACGGGATCGTCCGGGCGCGAACGGTCATCGTCCGCGTCCTGCCGCGTGCAGCTCGCGTAGCAGCTCGACCGCCCGCTCGGTGAGATCGTCGCCGGTCCTCGCGTCGTAGACGGAGCCGCATGTCACGTATGAAGGCCGTCCGTGGTCGGCCGCGGTGACGAGATAGCCCACGTAGTCGTTGGAGACGCCGGCCACGAAGGCGTGACGAAACGTGCGGCGTGCCTGGCTCTTGATGCGAAGACCAAGGGCCGTGGCCGGCTCGCCCGGAAGCGCCGCCCACGCGATGTCGCCGAGCGCGACCGCGGTCAGCGTCGTCTCGCCGGGAAAGGCGCCGTCGAGCGGCAGTCGTACGGCGGCAGGCATCCACCCGCCGAGACAGTTGTGCAGCGACAGTCGCGGTGATGGCAGCGGCACGCGCGCGATGCGCGCGAGCAGCGGACCGGCGCCGACCGGTGTCGCGCGCTCCCATGCCGCGCGGGCGGCGTTCGCCAGCTCACCGGCCAGCCCGAGGGCCTCAGGTTACTGGCGCCGAGCATCGTGCCGTGGATCGCGAAGTTCCAGACGAGCGCTACCGGTGCGCCGGTCGTGCGCCGGACGGCGAGCACGACGAGCTCGGGATCCAAGGGGCTGCCGAGTCGACTGCGCACCAGTGCCGGGGCGGCGACGACGCCGAGCGCCACGCGGGCTGGACCGCGCACGGCGTCGGCACGCCGGACGGCGTCGACCACCGCCGCCACGAGCGCCTCGCGGACGGTCACGTCCTCGCGGTCGGTGGCGACGAACCCCATCAAGGCGGAATCGACGAACGCGCCCGGTCCCGAATGCGTGTGCGAGGCCGAGATGATCAGCACGGCCGGGCTCGCGCCCGCACGCGCGAGCTGCGATGTGACGGCCTCGGTGAAGGCGCGATCCACGGCGATGAGATCGACCGCCACCCACACGATTCGCGTGCCGTCGCGCTCGAGCACGAGCGCCCGCGCGGCCAGCGCCTCGCCCTCGCCCGTCGCGGGTTTGAACCAGAACGCGTGCGGATAGCGGCCGAGCACATCGGGCAGGAGCAGCCGGCGAGCGAAGCTCCCGTAACCCGCCAGCGGCGTGCCCTCGGGCACGGCGAGCGGCGCGCGCCCGGCGCCGGCGATCACGCAGCCGGGACAGGCGGTCGGCGGTGGTGCGGCCGCCACGGCACCGACGGCCGTCAGCGCGAGCGCCGCCGACGAGCAGAGGGTGGCGAGCGCGCGACGCGCCCGGCCTGTCACCGGCAGAGGTCGAGGACGAGCGCGGTGAGCTCGGCGTGCGGCTCGCCGCTCGACTTCACGCGCAGCTCCGCCTCCCAGCAGCGCTCGAGGCGGCGCGCCAGCACCGCCGCCGGGGCGGCGGCCGGACCGCGCGCGATGGCGTCGACGACGGGCGGCGGCTTGCGCACGAGGCGCGCGATCTGCTCGGCTCCCTGCCCGCGTGCCGTGAGATCGGCCACGATGATCGTGGCGCGCACGTCGGCCGTGAGCAGTGCCAGCAGCCGCATCGGCTCCTCCGTGGCCAGCAGACGGTCGAGCGTGCGCAGCGCCGTGCCGGCTTCGCGTCGCTGCACGGCTCGGGTGAGGTCGAACACACCGCTCAGGCGATGCTCGCCCACGACCGCCGTCACTTCCTTCACGCCGACGGCGCGGTTGTCGTGCCCTCCCGCCAGCGCGGCCTTGCGCGCCTCGCCGAGCAGCGTCGCGCCGTCCTCGCCGACCCACTGCACCAGCAGGCGCGCCGCCTCGTCACTGACCGTCAGGCCTTCGGCGGCGGCGCGCTGCCGCAGCCACGCCTCGGCGCCGCGGGCGTCGCGGGTGGCCAGCGAAACGACGGCCGCGGCGGGAATGGCGCCCAGCAACCAGTGCTCACGACGATCGCGCGAGGCGGCGAGGGAGTCCTCGGCGAGCAGCAGCAGCGACGTGGCGGTGTTGGGGTCGCGCGCGTAGGCGGCCAGCGCCTCGGCGCCTTTGGCCGAGAGCGCCTGGCAGCGCCGGACGACCACGAGGCGCATGCCGGTCATGAACGGCAGCGTGCTCGCGGAGCGCACCACGTCGTCGACCGACGTCTCGGCGCCCTCGAAGACCTCGCGGCCGAGCGCGGCTTCGCCGGCATCACGAAAGAGCCCGCGCGTCGCCGCGGCCAGCGCGTCGTCGAGCAGCTGCGGATCGGGCCCGTGCAGCAGCGCGACCGGCGGCGGCTGGCCACGACCGGCGAGCTGCAGGAAGGCGGCGTAGTCCATCGGGCCGCCGATCAGAAGCGGTCGAGCGCGAGGCTCACGATCGAGCGTGCGATCTCGCCCGCCGCCTGGGTCAGCGCTGTCTCCTCCTGCGCAATGGTGGCCGACACCGGGCCCGCCACACGAAAGTCGGCCTGCTCGGCGACGTTGGCCTGCTGGAACAGCACGCTGTTGCGCCGCACGTCTCGCATGCGGAGATTCAGCACGACCAGCAGACGGTATTGCTGCACGTTGAGCGTCTTGTCGAACGCGATGGCGCCGACGCCGTAGCTCATGACCTCGCCGTCGAGAATGGCGTCGGCGTCCGCGGGACGGACCACCTGCAGCCGGCCGTTCGTCACGAACGCCTGCACGACGGCGCGCGTGATGATCGACTCCACGCCCGGCTGCTGGGTGCGGTTGGCGAAGATCGGCACGGCGATGGTTCGGACGTGCGACGGCAACGTGCCGCGGAAGGAATAGCCGCAGCCGCCCACGCCGAGGGCCGTGATCGCCAGCGCCAGCACGGCGAGGCGACGCGTCACGCGCGCGTCACGATGTTGACGAGG
>QHSO01000006.1 GCA_003220475.1 Candidatus Rokuibacteriota bacterium
GACGACGTAACGGACCAGCTTCACGGCGCCGGTCTCGCGATCGACGTCGACGACGGCGACGTGCACCGCGCTCGCGAACGTGACGGTCGGCACGTGATGATAGGCGGTGGCGTCGAAGTCGGGTGTGACGACGCCTGGCTTTGCGAACGTCGGAATGGCCGCCTGGACGATCCGCGCGAAGTCGACGGCGGACGACGGCGCGCCGCGCACGAACACCCGCCCGTCCTCGATCTCGAGATCCTCCGGCGCGGCTTCGAGCAGCGCGCCGGCCGCTGCGAGGACCTTTGCGCGGACCTGGCCCGCGGCGTCGGCGATCGAGTTGCCCGCGGTGACGCCGCTGCGGCTCGCGAACGTGCCGATGCCGAACGGCACGCCCGCCGTATCGCCGCCGGTCACGGTCACCCAGTCGAGCGGCACGCCGAGCGCGTCGGCGGCCACCTGCGCGAATGACGTCTCGTGGCCCTGGCCCGAGCACACGGCGCCCGTGGCGACCTGCACGCGGCCGGCGGCGTCGAGCGTGACGCGCGCGCCCTCGAACGGGCCGATGGCCGTGCCCTCCACGTAGCCGGAGATGCCGATGCCACGCCACACGCCGCGCGCGCGGAGCGCATCCTGCTCCTTGCGCACGCGATCGTACTCGGCGGCGGCGAGCGCGGACTCCAGCGCGGCCGGGAAGTCGCCGCTGTCGTAGACCATCGGGTTGCCGTCGCGGTACGGCATGCCGAAGTCGAATGGCAGCTCGTCGGGACGGATATAGTTCCTGCGTCGTACGTCCGCCGGATCGAGGCGCAGCGTGCGCGCCAGGCAATCGACCGCGCGGTCCATCGCAAACACCGTCTCGGGACGGCCGGCGCCTCGATACGGAGCGTTCGGCGTCTTGTTGGTGACGACTGCCTTGACGTCGACCTGCATGTCGCGGATGCGGTGTGGCCCGATGAGATGCGCGACGGTGTTGTAGGGCAGCACCACGCCCCAGGCGTTGTAGGCGCCGAGGTCGAGCCAGATGCGGTCGACGAGTCCGAGGATCGTGCCGTCGCGCCGGGCGCCGAGGCGAATCGTGTGCGTCTGGTGGCGCGCGTGGGCGGCGCTCATCATGTGCTCGCGCCGGTCCTCGACCCACTTCACGGGCCGGCCGAGCACGCGTGCGGCGATCGGGATCAGCGCGTCTTCCGCATAGCCCGAGGCCTTGGTGCCGAAGCCGCCGCCGAGGTCCGGCGCGATGACGCGGATGCGGTGCGGCGGCAACTCGAGCGTGCTCACGAGGCCTTGCTGGACGAAGTGCGACACTTGCGTGCTGTTCCACGTCGTCAGCGTCCCGTCGCGACGATCCCAGACGGCGACGACGCCGCGGCCTTCGAGCGGCATCCCGACGTAGCGCTGGATTCGGAACGTCTCTTCGATCACGACCTCGGCGGAGGCCAGCGCGCGGTCGGCGTCGCCGATGGCGTGCCGGAAGCCGACGGCGACGTTGGTGCCCCACTCGGGATGCACGAGCGGGGCGCCGGGCTCGCCGGCGATAAGCATGTCGACCGACTGGCGGAGCTCGAACTTCACCGCGGCCGCGAGGCCGGGCGGCGGCGCACCGAAGAGCGGCAGCGGCTTCATCCAACGCGCGAGGTCGGCGTGCGTGAAGACGGCGACCACGCCCGGCATCGTCCTGGCGGCCTCGGTGCGAATGTGCGCGAGCGTCGCATGCGCGTGGGGCGAGCGAAGAAACGCTGCGTGCAGCAGACCGGGCAGGGTGACGTCGTCGACGAACCGGGCCTCGCCGCGCAGGAAGCGCGGGTCCTCGCGGCGTCGGACGGCGGCGCCGAAGTACTTGGCGCCCATTCAGCGGCCGGCGGTCAGCGCTTCGTGTCGCGCGTGGGGATGATCCAGTCGAGCCACGGCGCGGCGGCGGCGATGAAGAGCCCGGGCAGCGCGACGCCGCTGATGACACCGAGGATCGACAGGAACGCGAGCGAGATCGCGGTAACCGCGAGGTCGAGCAGCACCGTCATCTACTCGACCTCCACGATCATCTCGATCTCGACGGGGATCTGCATCGGCAGCGAGCCCATGCCGACGGCGGAGCGGGCGTGCTTGCCGATCGCTTCGCCGAAGATCTCAACCATCAGGTCGGAGAAGCCGTTGATCACCTTGGGCTGCTCGCCGAAGTCGTCGGTGCAGTTGACCATGCCGAGCACCTTCACGACGCGCTTGACCTTGTCCAGGCTGCCGAGGCTCGCGCGCGTCGTCGCCAGCAGATTCAGGCCGACCTCGCGCGCCACCTGGGCGCCCTGCTCCGTCGAGAGATCCTTGCCCACCTTGCCGCGCGCCATCTTGCCGTCGCTGCCTCGGACCGGACCGTGACCGGCGAGGAATAATAGATTTCCCACGCGCACAGCGGTGACGTAGTTCGCCATCGGAGACGGCGGCGCAGGTAAGGTGATGTTCTTCGACTTGAGGTTCGATTCTGCGCCCATGGAGGTGAGCCTCCTTCGCGGGGACTGACAACCGCGCGTCATCGTGTCACACTACGCCGTGTCCGTCAAACCTGCGGCCGTCATTCCGGTGCCCGCCGCCACGCTCGTGCTGCTCCGCGATCGTCCGGCCGGCGGCGTCGAGATTCTTCTGATGCAGCGACACGCGAAGAGCAAGTTCGCCGCCGGCGATTTCGTGTTCCCGGGTGGCAAGCTCACGCGCGAGGACAACCCGCCCGACGCGATCCGCTGGTGCACCGGCCTCGATGCGGCGACCGCCGCGAAGACGCTCGACCTTTCGGACACCGAGCTGGCGGTCGCACACTGGATCGGCGTCATCCGCGAGACGTTCGAGGAGGTCGGCGTGTTGCTCGCGACGTCGGCCGGCGGCGGCCCCGTTCAAGTGGCGCCCGCGACGCTCAGCGCGTGTCGCCGCGCCTGCCAGGCGGACAATCGCGCGTTCTGGGAGCTCGTGAAGCAGGAAGAGCTGCGGCTTGCGACGGATCGGCTCGCGTACTTCGCGCACTGGATCACGCCCGAGGGCAACCCGCTACGCTTCGACACGCGCTTCTTCGCTGCGCCGATGCCGCCAGAGCAAACGCCGACCGGCGACGACAAGGAGGTCACCGACCTGCGCTGGCTCGCGCCGGCCGAGGCGCTCCACGCACAGAAGCGCGGCGAGATCTCCCTGCGCAATCCGACCGTGCGGAATCTGATGCTCTTCACCGACGCGACGTCGACGGCCGACGGGCTGGCGCGACTGCGCGGGCGAAAGGTGACGACGATCGCCCCGCGCGTCGTGTTCGGGCCGGACGGAGCGCGGCGCATTCTGATGCCAGGCGATCCGGATTACTGAGCCTCGCAGCCGGCAAATGAAGTCTCCCAAGCCGACACTCGAGGCCATCGCGCGCGGCGGCCCGACCTTCTGCCCACGTATCTTGTCGACACGAGATTCGGCAGGCGCGTGTTGTCGCGCGGCGGTCGTGCCGGCCGAAGGAGCGCTGGCCGATGACTGACGAGCAGACACGCATTCGCGGGTATCTCCAGACACAGGGCGCCAAGCAAACGCCGGCCGAGATCGTCGCCAAGGTCGAGGCGGCGATGGCGGACCTCGCGAAGGCCGCGCGCGCGGTGCCGGCGGCGCGCTTTGCCGAGCGGCCGGAGCCCGAGGAGTGGAGTGCCAACGAGGTGCTGGCGCACGTCGTCGCGGCGGACACCTATTTCGGGGGCGGGATCGTCGCGATCCTCGAGGGGCGGACGGCGCCGCCGCGCGGCGGCGGGCGGGGATTCGAGAACGCGCCGCTGCGAACGGTCGACGCATGGCTCGAGATCCTTCGCGGCCAGCGTCAGCCGCTCTTCGACCGCGCGCGCGCCGCGGATCCGGCCGCCCGGCTCGATGTGACGATCGAGCATCCGTTCTTCGGCCCGCTCAACTGGCGCGAGACGCTGCTGTTCACGCGCCTGCACGAGCGCGTACGTCGTCGAGGCCGAACGGCTCGGCGCGGAGTCCGTGTGGACGCCGGAGGCATGGGGGCACGATGCCGTTGCGCCGCTCGCGTTTCTCGCCGCGCGGACCTCACGCATCGGCCTCGGCACCGGGATCATGCAGGCGGGGACACGCACGCCGGCGCTGATCGCGATGACGGCGCTGAGCCTGGCGTCGATGTCGAACGGCCGCTTTCGTCTGGGTCTCGGCGTCAGCGGACCCCAGGTGATTGAGGGCTGGCACGGCGTTCGGTTCGACCGGCCCGTGCGCCGGCTGCGCGAAACCGTCGAGATCGTGCGGCGCGCGGCGGCCGGCGAGCGCTTGAGCTACAAGGGCGAAGTGTACGAGCTCCCGTTGCCCGGCGGCGAGGGCAAGGCCCTGCGCGTCGCCGCCAAGCCGCGCGCGGGCATCCCGATCTATCTGGCGACGCTGTCGCCACGCAGCCTCGAGATGACCGGGGAAGTCGCCGACGGCTGGCTCGGCACGTCGTTCATGCCCGAGCACGCGCACGTGTTCCTCGACGATCTCGCGACCGGTGCGAAGCGGGCCGGCCGCGCGCTCGACGCGCTCGATCTGCACGTCTCGGCCGGTGTGCTCGCGTTCGGTGACGACCTCGAGAAGCTCATTCCGCCGCGCAAGCCCGGTCTGGCGTTCAGCCTCGGTGCGATGGGATCGCGCCGCCACAACTTCTACAACGACGCCTATCGGCGCGCCGGCTACGCCGAGGTGGCGACAGACGTGCAGCGGCTCTGGCTCGAGGGGCGTCGCGACGACGCGGCCGCGCGCGTGCCCGACGAGCTCGTGCTCAAGACGAATCTGCTCGGCACCACGGCGATGGTGCGCGAGCGTCTGGCGCTGTACCGCCGCGCCGGCATCACGACGATTCGCGTCGAGCCCGCCGGTGATACGCTCGACGCGCGGCTGGCCAATCTCGGGCGCCTGCTCGAGCTGGCGCGGACCATTTGAGAGGAGCCTGACGATGGACCTGAACTACTCGCCCGAGGAGACCGCGTTTCGCGACGAGGTCCATGCCTGGATCGAGGCGAACCTGCCGAGCGACCTGCGCGACAAGGTCCTGAGCTATGGCGAGCTGACCAAGGACGAGCTGCTGGGCTGGCACAAGACGCTGGCCAAGAAGGGCTGGATCGCGCCGCACTGGCCCAGGGAATGGGGCGGCACCGACTGGACGGTCGTGCAGCGCTACATCTTCGAGGAGGAATGTGGAGCGGCGGGCTGTCCGCCCATCGTGCCGTTCGGCGTCCGCATGTGCGCGCCGGTGCTGCTGCGTTTCGGCACCGACGCACAGAAGCAGCGCTTTCTGCCTCGCATATACAACGGGGACGACTTCTGGGTGCAGGGCTACTCGGAGCCCGGCGCCGGCTCCGATCTGGCGTCGCTGAAGACGCGCGCCGTCCGCGACGGAGACCACTACGTCGTCACCGGCCAGAAGATCTGGACGACGCTCGGCCACTACGGCGACTGGATCTTCTGCCTCGTGCGCACCGATCCCAAGACCGAAAAGCGGCAGGACGGCATCTCGTTCCTGCTCGTCGATATGAAATCGCCCGGCATCACGGTGCGGCCGATCGTGCTGCTCGATCAGAGCCGCGAGGTGAACGAGGTGTTCTTCGACGACGTGGCAGTGCCGGCCGAAAACCTCGTGCACGAGGAAAACAAGGGCTGGACGGTGGCGAAGTTCCTGCTGGGCTACGAGCGGATGGGGACCGGCAACATCGCCGTCTGCAAACGCGAGCTGGCGCGCGTGAAAGAGCTGGCTGCGCGTGCGGGTCTGCTCGACGATCCCCGCTTTACCGATCGCCTGACGCGCGTCGAGGTCGAGCTGATGGCCCTCGAGATCACAAATCTGAGGTTCCTCGACCAGCTGCGCGGCGGCCGGCCGCCCGGCGCCGAGGTCTCGCTGCTCAAGATCAAGGGGACGGAGATCCAGCAGGCGCTGACCGAGCTGATGATGCAGACGGCCGGGCCGCTGGCGCCGATCTTCCGCCCGGTGGCGCCGGATGCGCCCTTCGACGCGTTCACGGCCACGCTGTTCCCGCGCTACTGCAACGTGCGCAAGGCCACCATCTACGCCGGCTCGAACGAGATCCAGCGCAACATCATCGCCAAGGCGACGCTCGGCCTGTAGGCGGAGGGGCGACATGAATTTCGAGTACAGCGACGAGCAGCGGCTCCTCTCCGACACTCTGCGCAAGTTCCTCGGCACCGGCTATTCGTTCGACGCGCGCGGCAAGATCATCGCCTCGCCGGCGGGCTTCAGCGACGACGTCTGGGCCGCGCTCGCCGAGATGGGCGTCCTGAGCGTGCCGTTCGACGCGGTTTATGGTGGCTTCGGCGGCACGACGATTGACATGCTGATCGTCTTTGAGGCGTTCGGCGAGGCGCTCGTCGTCGAGCCGTATCTGGCGACCGTCGGGCTCGGCGGCCGCTTCGTCGCGCGCGGCGGCAGCGCCGAGCAGCGCGCGCGGATCTTGCCGGCGCTGATCCAGGGCAAGCACAAGATGGCGTTCGCGCAGACCGAGGTCGACGCGCGCTGGGATCTGCGGCGCGTGACCACGCGGGCGACGAAGTCCGGCGACGGCTGGGTGCTCGAGGGCGACAAGCGCGCCGTGCTGCACGGCGGCTCGGCCGACACGCTCGTCGTCTCCGCGCGCACCGGCGGCGCGCCCGACGACGCGCGCGGCATCAGCCTGTTCCTTGTCGAGCGCACCGCGCCCGGCGTGGCCGTGACCGACTACCGCGGTCTCGACAATCTGCGGGTCGCCGACGTGCGGCTCTCCGGCGTGCGCGCGGGCCGCGACGCGCTGCTGGGTCCCGAGGGCGACGGGTTCGGGCTGATCGAAGACGTCGTCGACTACGCGACGACGCTGGTGTGCGGGGAGGCCGTCGGCGCCATCAAGTACGCGCACGACGCGACGCTCGACTATCTCAAGACGCGGCGGCAGTTCGGCGTGCCGATCGGCTCGTTCCAGGCGCTGCAGCACCGCATGGTCGACATCCTGATCTCGTACGAGCAGGCGCGCTCGATCGCGTGCCTGGCCTGCGTCAAAATCGATACCGCGGACGCCGCGGAGCGGCGGCGCGTCGTCTCCGCGGCCAAGATCAAGATCGCGGATGCCGCGCGCCACGTGAGTCAGGAGGCCGTGCAGCTCCACGGCGGCATGGGCATGACCGAAGAGCTGAAGATCAGCCACACGTTCCGGCGCCTGACGATGATCGCCCAGGCGTTCGGCGACGCCGATCACCATCTCGCGCGGTTTGGCGCGGCGTCCTGATCCCTAGCCGGCAGCGTGTGCGACGAGCTCGCCCTCGAGGGCGAGCACTTCGGCGATGACCTCAGGCAGCGTGAACAACGTCCCATACGGATCGGGAAAGACGATGGAGGAATCGTCGGCGGCCGCGCGCGAGGCGACCAGGCGCGTGCTCAAACGAGCGTCGGCCTCCGCGTAGCGGGCGGCGGGTTCCTCGGGCAGCGCCTCGTCGAACGACGCGGCATACAGCACCTCGGATCGGGCGACGTGGTGCAGCACGCGTCGCAGCGGCCATCCGGCGTCGGGCGGCTGCCAATCCAGATCATCTCCTCCGAGCGCCGCTGCGCGCTGAACGAGCAAGCGCATCGCCTGGTCGATGCGCCAGAGCCACGCATCGAGATCGGTCGCCGTCAGCGGCAGACGGTCCTCGGGCAATGTCAGGGTCGACGGGGCCCAGCCGTCGGTCGGTGTGGGCACCACGCCCTGACGATGCCAGAGCTGCCACTGGTCGATCTGGTTGAGGTGATCCAGCGCGTGGTCGAGCACGCGTCGCAGCGGCTTCCGCGGCGTGTACGTGTAGGACGTCACCGACGTGTAGTCGATGCTTCTCCGCTTCGGGGCGTCGGCCGGCTGCGTGAGACGAGTGAACAGCTGGCCCGTCATCGGTGACCGGATCTCGGCGTCTGACCGCTGCTCGAGCAACCGCCGCAGATGGCGTCGCCCTTTCGCGTGCGTCTGTTCGACATGAGCCACGGGATCGATCGGGGCCGGATCGGCGGTCCACGCCGCGACGATGCGACCGGCGGCCGCGTGGGCGAGCACCGCCGCGCCGTGCGGTCCTGATCGCGCGGCCGCCAGGACCCGGTCGCGCGAGACCTCGAGCGCTTCCATCCAGGTGTCTGTCGAATTGAGGATCGTCCGTGCCGCCATCTCGACCTCCATCGGCTCGGCGTTGTCCGCGCAAACCCCGTACACCGGCGACCGTACGCGCGCCGGTGCGCGCTGTCGAATAGATTCGGCGCGTGGAGTCCATCCCCGGTGGTGATGGCCCGAAGAGCGGAAGCTACACCACGGCCGCGACCCGCTCGGGCACGCGGAGCCGATACACCCGCACCGGCTCATCGGCGCGCGCTGAGGTCGCGCTAACGGCTGACGCGCTGGCGGCGGTGGTCGGAGGGCGTTGAGCCGGTCCAGCGCTTGAAGGCGCGGTTGAAGGCGCTCACCTCGGAGTAGCCGAGCAGGTAGGCGACTTCCGTCAGCGTGATCTCGGAGTCGGCGAGGTGACGCAGGGCGAATCGCCGGCGCGTGTCGTCGACCAGTCCCTTGAAGTCCGCGCCGTACTCGCGGAGCCGCCGCTGCAGCGTACGACCGCCGATCGCCAGTCGCCGCGCCACGTGGCTGAGCGACGGCTCGCCATGTCGGACCGACTCGCCGATGGCGCGCCGCACCGATTGAACAAAATCGTCCCCGGGTGGGAGCTCCGAGAGCGCATCGTCGAGATAGCGCTGCATGATCGGATAGAGCCGCGCGTCGGCCGCCGGGATCGCCCGCTCGCACAGCTCGCTCTCGACGACCAGCGCGTTGTGCTCGCGCCCGAACGTCACCGGCGCGCTGAACACGCGGTACAGCTCCGAGACGTCGACGGGCTCGGGATGCTCGAACTGCACCTCGACCGGCGACCAGTTGCTGCCCGCCATCAATCGGACCGCGCCGAGGCCGACGGCCATGCTGCACTCCTGGTGCTGCCGGCGGATCTCGACCGGGACGTCGGTCAGACGATGGCGCAGATACGCCCACTTCTCTTCGCGCACGAACGACGCCTCGGCGCCCGTGTTGTGCACGCGCAGGTAGCGCGCGGCGTTCTCGAACGCGATGCCCATCGTGGGCGAGTTCACGACGATGTAGGCCAGCGCGCCGAGATTCTTGGGGTGGTAGTGCTCGCCGAAGTGCAGACCGAACGCGTCATCGCCGGTCGCCCGCGCCGCCGCCTCGAGCACGCGCGCGAAGTCGGCGTCGGCGATGAATCCGTGAGGATCGCCGAGCGTGCGGCGATCCAGCCCGAGTGGTCCGAGGACCTCGTCCGGATCGCGGCCGCGGGCTTCGATCATTTCGAGCAGCCCGGTCGCCGCGGTGAGCGAGATCATCGCCCGCCGCGCCCCGCGGCTCATCACCGCGCTTGGGCGGCGCGGCGCGCGCGGTCAAGTGAATGTCGCCGTCGGTCAAGACGCGCGGCCCGAGGACCCGCTAGCGTTGCCGTCGTATGGTCGAGCGCCGATGGGTCGACAACGTCGAATACTACGAGTACGAGCCGGCAACGATCGAATACAATCCGCTCTTCAACGCCTTCACCGTCGCGAGAGCCGACGTCTATTCGCCCGATCGTCGCCATCGCGTGATGCTCGTCGTCGTCGTGGCCGAAGCCGAGGTCTCGGGCGCGCGGCTGACCGGCGAGGAAGTCATCGGTCGCGGTCGCTCCCTGCTGGCGCGTCTCGTCGCCGAGCAGCAGCGGAGCATCGAGCACCTGGTGACCAGCAGCTGGGAGGTCTACTCCATCACGGGCATGCGGCTGCACTGAGCTCACGCCACGACGCTGACCGCGGCGGGTCCGCACCGCAATCGGACTTTCGTCCCATGGCCGCGACGAGACGCGGCGGCGGCAGCGCGGCGACGCCCCGCGCGTCAGGCGCCGACGCCGACGGGCTCGGGCACGCGGAGCCGGTACACGCGCACCGGCTCGCCGACGTTGCGCAACGGCACCTCGCCGAGATCCTCCAGACCGACGCGCGAGGGCAGCCGCGCCACCGTCGCCTCGCCGAGATGGATCGCGTCGTCGCCCAGCGCGGCGAGCCGCGCGGCGACGTTCGTCACCGGGCCGGACGCCGTGTACGTCCAGCGCGTGCCGGCGGTGCCCTCGATCTTCGTCGCGCCGACGCCCGCGCGGCCCGAGTTCACGCCAACGTGCAGCACAATCGGCTCGTCGAGCGGCTCCGCGGCGTTGATGTCGTTCGCGCGGTGCAGCAGCGCCATCGCGGTGGCCACCGCGGCGCGGGCGTGACGGCGGGGATCGGCGTCCTGGAAAATCACCATGAGACCGTCGCCGGCCGTCTCGTTGACGTCGCCGCCGCGCTTGAGGATCTCGTCGAGGAACGCGCCGAAGTAGCGCTCGACGAGCCGGTCCACCGTCGCGGCGTCCAGGCGTCCGGCCAGCCGCGTGTAGCCGGCGATGTCGACGAACAATACCGAGACGTCGGTCTCGCGCTTGGCGAACTCGGGCGCGTCCGGCGCCTGCTCGATCAGGCGTTGCACCGTGCGCGGCACGAACTTAGACAGGCCGGCGCGGATCGACTCGAGAATCTGCACGCGACGCAGCGCCGCCTGCAGCGCGTGATATGCGCGTGCGTGCTCGAGGGCGACGGCGCCCTGCGTCGCAATGATGCGCAGGTTGCGCAGGTCGTCCGAAGTGTACGGCGCGCCGCCACGCCGAGCACCGAGGACCAGCAGCGCGGTCAAGCGATCGCGAAAGACGATCGGCACTGCGACGTCGGCCTCGAGCGCGTCGAGGTCCGCCAGGCAGGCGGCGCGGATGTCCTCGAAAGCGGGATCGGCCAGGAGCGTCTCGCGTGAGAGCGGCGTGCGCCGGCCGGCCAGGCATGTGGCCAAAACCGTGTCCGCGCCCAGCCCGTCGCCTCGGCCCACACGGCGAAATGCTCCACGCTCGTCGTTGGCGAGAAAGAGTGCGACGTGCCCCGGGTGCAGCAGCTCGTCGATCGTCCCCGTGATCAACGCCGCGAGACGGTCAAGGTCGAGCGTGGTCGTCATGGCGTCGGCCAGCCGCACCAGCGCCTGGCCCGCATTGTACCGGGCGCGGAAGAACACGCGATCGATCAGCGCCTGTGTGCGGGCATAGAGCCGGTTGACGACGAGCACGACGACGAATGCCACGACGAGCGGCGTCATCATGCCCGACATTCCGACATCCAGCCGACCGAAAAGCACGTTCAGGCCGGTGAGCAGTCCCGCGTAGCCAAGGGCGACGACAGCGGTGGCGACGGAGTAGATCGTCCCCACGCGCACGACCGTGCGGATGTCGAAGAGTTGGTAGCGCACGATGGCGTACGCCACCGCGAGCGGGAAGACGAACGTCAGCTGCCACAGCTCGTGGAAGAAGGGGATCGGCTGGTGGAGCACGACCTCCACGGTGGTTCCGACGACAGGCGCCAGGTACCCGATGCCGAAGCCGGCCAGCAGCACGCGCGCACGCTGGCGCACGAGCGGCGTGGTGCCGGTGCGCGCGGTCTGCGCCAGACTGACGAGCAGCTCGACGAGCGCCGCCGTCCAGTAGATCGCGACGAGCCCCGCGCCGGCGGCCCACGAGTCGCGCGACATCGGCACCTGTAACCAGAGCCACAGCGCCGCGGACGCTGCGTACGGGACCCAGACGCTGCGCGGCCATCGGCGGGCGAGCGACGTGCGCTCGGGGAAGACGAGTGCGAGATGCACGAGGATCCCTGGCAGGAACGTCCACGCCACGAAGAACAGCTTCGTGAAGCGATGCGTCCCCGACAGGTCCCAGTAGCCCACGTTCACGACGACCGTCGTCAGACAGAACACGACGAACAGCCGGGTGCTCGGCCCGCTCGGGCGCAACAGGGCGACCAGCGCGCCGAGAGCGAGGACGAGGATCCCGCCGGCCAGGTACTGAATGACGTAATGCTTGAACGTGCCGAGCGTCATCTCGCGGCTCGGAGCGTCTTCCTCGACGAGCGAGCCGCTGCGCACGAGCAGGTAGCGCATGCGCGTGCCGGGCGGATGGCGCTCGACCTCTTTCTGGAGCTGGCGCGAGGACGTGACGACCTGGCCGTTGACGGCGCGCACGAGGTCGAGGGGCTCGACGCGCTCGCGCTGGATGCCGCCGACGCCCACGAGGAGATTTTCCATCACGGGGAAGCCCGTCCACGCGCGGCCGATCATCCGCCACGCGTCGTGGGTGACGACGGCCATGAAGAGCGCGGCGAGGGCGATCAGCAGGACATAGGCAGACGTTTCGAGTCGAGTCCAGCGCTGCATCGGTCGAGTGTACCTCAGGCGTCCCGGCGCCGAGCGCTCACGTGCGCCCGACGAGGGGACCGAAGCGCGACAGCAGCTCCGTTTCCGAAAGGTTGCCGGCTTTGGCCAGCGCGGCGAGCGACTCCGGCGTGGCGAAGTCTTCGGGCTTGAGCCGAATCATGTACGCCGCCAGCGTCTGGTACATCTCGGACTCGACGTCGACGTAGCGCACGCGGACTTTGCCGGTCTTGGGATCGAGCATCAGGCCGAACGGAACGGGCACGAGGCGGCCGGCCTGGATGGTCACCATCGCGTTGCTGCCGCCTTCGAGCAGGAAGCGGACGGCCCAGTAGCCGAGGCTGCGGCAGTACGAGATGTCGTGCGCACCCGGCGGGGAGCAGCGGAGCTCGTAGCCGAGCTCCTTGGCGGTGATCGTCACGTCGACGCCGCGGCTCTTCAGGCTGGCGGTGACGCGATCCTTGAGGATCTGACCGAGATCCAGCTCGGCGAGCCGCACGTTGCCGTAGGCATCGCGCTCGACGTCGCCGAGCGTGGTGAGATCGAGCTTCTCGCCGAGGCCTTCCGAGAGGATTGCCACGCCGTGCTCGCGGCCCTGGACACGCCGCTTGATGATGGCGCCCTCGAGCGTGTCGGCGATTGTGTCGAGCGAGATCTGCGGCGCGGAGAACTCCTCGGCGATGAGCGTGAGCGTGGCCGCCGCCGAGCCGCCGATCCCGAGCGCGAGATGGCCGGCGTGCCGGCCCATGACGGTGACGAAGAACCAGCGCTCGGTGGTCTGCGCGTCCTGCATGAGGTTGCGGACGAGCTCCTTGCCCAGATTGCACGCGGTGGTGAAGCCGAAGGTGACGACGTCGCCCGGCAGCGGCAGGTCGTTGTCGATCGTCTTGGGCACGTGCGCCACCGTGAGCCCCGGCACCTGCTTGGCCAGCCGCGACGCGGAATAGGCCGTGTCGTCGCCGCCGATGGTGATGAGGTGATTGACACCGAGCCGCTGGAGCGCATCGCCGACCTGGCCGACGCTCTCCGCGGATTTGCTCGGGTTCGTGCGCGAGGTGCGGATGATCGAGCCGCCGTCGAAGTGGATGCGCGAGGTGTCATTGATCTCGAGCTCGGTGACGTGCTGCGTGTCACCCTGCACGAGCCACTTGAAGCCGTCGTAACAGCCGAGCACGCGCAGGCCGTGATTACGCGCCTCGATGGTGGCGGCGGCGAGGACCGCGTTGATGCCCGGCGCCGGGCCGCCGCCCACCAGGATCGCGAGCGTCTTCTTGGCGTTCATGCTCAGCGCACCTCGCCGCGCGCCGCGACCGGCCACACGGCCTCCACCGTGCCGTCGCGCACGCCGTAGACCTCGTCCACCATGTTGCTCACCACGCAGCAGTGATTGGGCACGACCTCGACGACGTCGCCGATCTGCGGCCGCGCGCGACAGGCCGAGAGCTCGACCACGCCGTGCTCCTCGGACAGGGTGACGACCGTGGCCTCCGGGTACTCGAGCACGTGCCCGTAGCCCGTCACCGTGTAGAGATCGGAGGTGAAGACCTTGCTCCCCGCGTCGAGGATCGCGCGGTCGGCGGTCGGCCGGCTCACCACCGTGCAGCGCACGCGCATGGCGCAGTCGTCCCACGTCGCCGTGCCGGAGGCCACGACCATACGGTCGTTGTAGATGTACGTCCCGGCGCGGTGCTCGGTGAGCTGCGGGATCGACTGCGCGGTGAAGATCGCCGGCGTGCCGCCGCCCGAGACGACCGGCACGGCGGTGCCGTCGCGCTTGAACAGCTCGAGGGCACGCTCGAGGAAGGCGCGGGTGCCGGGCTCGCGATTGGGAAACGTCATGAGCCCCTCGAAGCGCAGGCCCGGCAGCCGCATGGCCGTGCGCGCCAGCTCGAGCGCGGCCTCGGGCGTCTGCACGCCGTTGCGGCCGAAGCCCGTGTCGCACTCGACGAGGAACGGAACCTCCACGCCGCCCGCGCGCGCGCCCTCCGAGATCGCGCGCGCGACCACGTCGTTGTCGAACACGACGGCCAGCCGACGCAGCCGCCGCGTCAGGGCGACCAGCCGCTCGACCTTGGCGCGGCCGATCACGTTGAACGTGAGCAGCACGTCATCGGCGACCCCCGCGTCGGTGAAGACCTCGACCTCACCGAGCTTCTGGCAGGTGATGCCGACGGCGCCGGCGGCCATTTGCATGCGGCCCAGCGCAGGAATCTTGTGGGTCTTCACGTGCGGCCGATTGGCGATGCCGAGCCGGGCGAGATGGTCGTGGACGCGCCGGATGTTGCGCTCGACGATGTCGAGGCGGACGGTCACCGCGGGCGTATCGAGCTCAGTTACACGGGTCATCGAATGGAGTGAACCACGAACGATGCGGCAGCGCCAAGCTTCCCGGCGATGCCTCAGCGGCGCGGGCGGTTGGGCGTGTCGCGCTCGGGGGCTGGCGAGGCACTCGATGCTCTGAGATCGAGCATCGGAGGCAGGTCTGCCGGCCAGCCTTGTGAGATCTGCAGTCGGGCGAGCCTGTTCATCCGGTCGAGAATGTCCGCGACCCGCGCGATGGCCTCGCGGCACGCGTCGATGCGCGCCTGCATCTCGGGCGCCGCCGTGCGCGCGATGAGGTCGATGCTGCCATAGATCACGGCCAGCGGGTTGTTGATCTCGTGGGCGGCCGCGTGGGCGAGGCTCGCCACGTGCTGCCGGAGATCCTCCCGGCGGCGGTCCTCTTCCATCCGCCGGTGGTCGGTGATGTCGCGCGTGAAGCAGCGGATGTGCACGAAGCGTCCGTCTTCCCAGAGCCCATTGGCGGAGATCAGCACGTGCCGGATCGAGCCATCGCGCGCTCGCAGCCGCGCTTCCCACGCGTCCACGGCCTCGCCGCTGCCGAGCCGCGCCAGGATGTCGGTGACCGCGTCACGGTCGACGTGGAAATCGGCGACGTGGCGGCCGACGTACTCCTCGCGGGTGTAGCCGAGCAGGTCGAGCTCCGTCTGGTTGACGCGCAGCACGGTGCCGTCGGGCCCGATCCACTGCAGGCCCAGCGCGGCGTTCTCGAAGAAGTCGGCCAGCGCGCGCTCGCTGCCCGCCAGCGCGGCCTCCGCGCGCGCCCGCTCGGTGATGTCCAGCGCGACGCCGAGCACGCCGACGATCTCCGCGCCGCCGGCGCGCCACGGCTCCACGTGCACCCGGTACACGCGTCGCTCCTGCTCGTGCTCATAGACGGTCGGCACGCCGCCGAGCGCAGCGAGGTGGGCGGCCAGCGTCGGATCGGCGGGATCGGGCGTGCCGAGATAATCGCTGAGGGAGAGACCGACGACTTCGTCGGCACCGAGACCGAGCGCAGCGAGCCCGGCGCCGCGCGAGTAGACGAAGCGCAGGTCGAGATCGGTCGCCCACACGATGGCCGGTAATTGCTCGAGCAGCAGTCGAAAATCGATCTCTTTCACGTCGTATCCGCTAACGGCAAATAGACCACCCGTCGTGCGCGGCGGGAAGACGGGAAAATATTTACCCTGTTGCGCCAGGAAGTGTCAGTCGCGCCGGCGCCTCAGAAGTACGCGATCAGGCGCCCACACGCGATCACGCTCACCCAGAGCGCGATGGACAGCGCGCCGTTGACGCGTGCGGCGAGCGGCGCGCGCAGTTCCGTGTCCCAGTCGCCGACCGTGCGGAACGGCCAGCGGTGGAAGACGCCCGCGTTCAGGAACGCGGCGAGGAGCAGCACGAGCTTGAGTCGCAGCGCGGGGTTCGCGGCCATCTCGGTGGCGTGCGCGGCGAACATCAGCACGCCCGTGGGCAGGACCAACAGCAGGCTCCCGCGCGCCCACGGCAGCAGGTGACGTTCGAGCGCGCTCACGGCCAGCGGCCGCGAGCGGCCCAGCAGTCGCGTGTCGAACATGAGCGCCGCGCCCACGAGCGTGACGAAGCCGACGATGTGGGCGATCTCCACGGCGGGATAGAGCCACGTCCACTGCCGCATGGCGACGGCGACGCTCGAGGTCTCGAGCCACACGAGCCAGGCGGGGCCGCTCGGTGGGTGCATCAGCGAGCGTCCCGCCGCCGGCTCACCGCAATTCGGTGGTCTTGTCGCCGATGGTGATCCGCTCGGCGCGCATCTCGCCGGGATCCGAGCGGTTGGGATAGCCCACGACGCTCGCCGTGGTGCCGGCCTTGAGCGTCTCGCGCGGCAGGCCGCGATTCTCCATGCGCGACGGCGGGGCCAGCACGACCAGCCAGGTCTTGCCGGACGTTTCCAGCTTCACGTAGCCGTGCGGATGCTCGTAGCCGGCCTCGCGGATCGTGCCGGTGAGGTTCAGCACCTGGCTCACGTCGTAGCCGCTCCAGCCGTGGTGTGCGGCCGCCGCGGCGGGAACGAACGCGAGCGCGACCAGCACGAGCGCGATGCGCGACGTCGTCATGGGCCTCCTCTACGGAACGAGCACGATCTTGCCGAACTGCTTGCCCTCGGCCAGCCGCGCCTGCGCGGCGGCGCCGTCCTTGAGCGGCACGACCTCGTCGATGATCGCTTTCAGACGACCCGCGAAGAACAGGCGCATGACGTCGTTGAACTCTTTGCGGTTGGCCATCGTGGAGCCGATGATGTGCACCTGCTTCCAGAACACGAGCGGGATCAGCGTCTCGCCGATCGGCCCCGACGTCGAACCACAAGTTACCAGCCGTCCGCCGCCCTTGAGCGAGCGGATCGAGTCCTTCCACGTGGCCGCGCCGACGTTCTCGATGACGACGTCCGCGCCGCGCTTGTCGGTGGCGTCGAACACCGCCTTGGCCCACTGCGGGTTGCTCTTGTAGTTGATGCCGACGTCGGCACCGAGGCCGCGCGCGCGCTCGAGCTTGGCGTCGCTGGACGACGTCACGATCACGCGCGCGCCGCAGAGCTTGGCGATCTGTACGGCCGTGGACGACACGCCACCGCCCACGCCGATGACCAGCACGTCCTGCCCCGGAGCGACACGGCCCTGCGTGACGACCATCCGCCAGGCCGTCATGTTGGTGAGGACGAACGACGCCGCCTCCTCGTACTTCACGTGCGCGGGCAGGGGCAGGACGTTGTCGGCGCGCACGGCGACGAGCTCCGCGAGGCCGCCGGGCACGTGCTCGCCGAGAATGCCGTACTTCACGCACAGACTGTCCTCGCCGGCCGCGCAAAACTCGCAGCGGTCACAGGTGAGGTTGGGGTTGACGGCCACACGCTCGCCGACCTTCACGCCGGACACGGCGGCGCCAACCTCGACCACGTCGCCCGCGATGTCACAGCCGGTCCAGAAGGGCAGGGGCGTCTTGAGCGCCGGGATGCCCTCGCGCACGAAGAGATCGAGGTGATTCAGCGCGCACGCCTTCACGCGGACGAGCACCTCGTGCGGCTTGGGCTTCGGATCGGGGACGTCGTCGTAGCGCAGCTTGTCGGGACCGCCGAACTCGTGGAAGACGAGGGCCTTCACGCGTTGAAGCCTTTCATGTTTGCCGTCGGGGCGCTTTCGTGGCCGACGGTCGGCCCATCATTGATTGAACTCTTGTATGACATGCGGTAGCCGCGGATCGTCGAGCGTGGGTTGCTGGTCGGGCTGATAGAACGCCGTGCGATCGAGCAGGCCCGCGTAGCGCTCCTTCAGGCGCGCGGCGATCGTCGCGTACGAGCCGACCACCGCATAGGTCTCAAGCATCTCGTCCGTGATCAGGTCGGCCATGCCTTTCCAGTCGCCCTCCACCGACTTGCGATGCAGGTGCGGCACGAGGTCTTGCCAGCCATGGGCGGCGAGGACGGGTTCGTACGTGCGTGTCGACGCGTAGAAGGCGATCTGCTGCTTGACCGCCTGCTTCTGCCGCGCCACCTCAGGCTCGGTGTCGCCGACAACGACGAACGACGAGGTGACGTAGGTGAAGGGTGCGCCGGCACGGCCGCCCTTCGCCATGCCTTCCTCGACGGCGGGCCGCACGATCTGGCGCAGATACGTCGGGCTGTTGAAGGGGTGCACGTGCAGGCCGTCGCCGACCTCACCGGCCACGCGGCACATCGCGGGGTTCACGCCGGCGATGTATACGGGCACGTGCGGATGCTCGATGGGGCCCGGATCGAAGAACGGCGTCATGAGATCGAAGCGGAAGAACCGGCCTTTGAAATCGAGCTTCGTCCTGTTCTGCCACGTGCTCCAGATCGCGCGCATGGCCAGGACGACCTCGCGCATCTTGGGGGCCGGCGACTCGAACTTCACCGAGAAGCGGCGCTCGTTGTGCCCCTTGACCTGCGAGCCCAGGCCCAGGATGAACCGCCCGCCCGATGCCTTCGCGAGATCCCATGAAACATGCGCGAGGATCATCGGGCTGCGCGGGAAGGCGACGGCGATGGACGTGCCGAGCTTGATCGTCGACGTCACCGTGGCGGCGACGGCGAGCGGCAGGAACGGGTCGTGCTGCGTCTCCGCCGACCAGAGGCAGTCGTAGCCGAGCGCCTCGACTTTGCGCGCGTAGGCGGGGATCGACGTGAGGTCGTGGGTGAGCATGCCGACGTCGAGTTTCACGACGCGCATTCTACTCCCGGCGAACGTCGCCCGGCTTTCGGCGATTTCCGCGGGCGGGCTCGCCGATCGTGCATACAATGTCGACGTGCCGAAGAGGTTCCGACTGATTGCCAGCGCCGTGGTCTGCGTCGCGCTCATCGCGAGCGCGCTGCCCATTGCGTGGGCGCAGACGTCGCCGCCCGCCCGGACGCAGACGCCGGGGGCCGAAGACCCCGCGCTGGCCGCGATCCGAGCGGACCTCGATCGCGTGCGCGAGGAGCTGGCCGCGATGCGCGGCGAGCTGCGCGCGCTGCGCGAGCTGTTGCAGCGACTGGCCGCGCCGTCCCAGCCGCCCGCGCGCATGACGGCCACGGTGACGACCGGCGACAATCCCGCGCTCGGTCGGCGCGACGCGCCGGTGACGATCGTCGAGTTTTCCGACTACCAGTGTCCGTTCTGCCAGCAGTTCGTGACGACGACCCTGCCGGCGTTGAAGAGCACGTACGTCGACGCGGGCAAGCTGCGCTGGGTGTTTCGCGATTTTCCGCTCGATCAGATCCACCCCTACGCGCGCAAAGCCTCCGAGGCGGCGCGCTGCGCCGGCGAGCAGGGCAAGTACTGGGACATGCACGATCTGCTCTTCCAGAACCAGCAGGCGCTGGCGGCCGAGCAGCTGCCGACCTATGCGGATCGCCTCGGGCTCGACCGCGCGGCGTTCGGGACGTGTCTGAACAGCGGCAAGTACGCCGCCGCCGTGCAGAAGAACTTCGGCGACGGCGCCGCGGCCGGGGTGCGCGGCACGCCGTCGTTCGTGATCGGGCGGACGCGGCCCGACGATACCGTCGAGGGACTGCTGCTCACCGGCGCGCGGCCGCTCGCCGACTTTCGCCAGGAGATCGAGCGGCTGCTCAGCGAGAAGTAGCCAGCCGCTCGAGCACGGCGCGCGCCTCGCGCGCGATCCGCTCCACCACCTCCGCCGCACCCGGCACATCGTGGACGAGACCGGTTGACTGGCCGGCGTAGAGCATGCTGTGCTCGGCGTCGCCCTGCCGTGCGGCGGTCGTGAAGATGTCCTGGGCGGCGCGCTGCTGCATGAGCGCCGGCAGCACGGGCGCGCCCGAGGCCGCGTAGTCCTCGGTGTACCGGTTCGGCAGCGAGCGGGCCCAGAGCCCCGTGTACGCCTCGGTCAGCGTGGTGTGAGCGCCGTCGCTCTCCAGCAGGCGCTTCTTCCAGACCTCGGACGCCATGGACTCGCGCGTCGCCACGAACCGTGTGCCGAGCAGCGCGCCGACGGCGCCGAGGGCCAGCGCCGCCACCAGGCCGCGGCCATCGGCGATGCCGCCGGCGGCGACGACGGGCACGCGCACGCTGTCGACCACCTGCGGCACGAGCGTGAGCGTGGCGACGTTCGCCGCCTCGCGCGGCTGCTTGATCCACGTCGAGCGGTGGCCGCCGGCCTCGCCGCCCTGGGCCACGATGATGTCGACGCCGTTCTTCTCCACGGCGCGCGCGTCCTCCACCGTGGCGACCATGGCCATCACTTTGATGCCGCGCTCGTGGCAGCGCCGCACCATCGCCGGCACGGGATTGCCGAGCCCGATCGACCACACCGGCACACGCTCCTCCAGGATCACCTCGAACTCCGCGTCGATGAGATCCGGCATGCCCGGTGCCGGCCCGTCGACGGCGGGGATGCCGAGCCGCTCGCGAAAGACGTTGAGCTCTTGCTGCACCGCGCCCATCGTCGTCGGCGGCACGCGCGCGGGATCGGCCGGCGGCCGTAGCTCGGTGTGCAGCCACTGGTTGACGCCGAACGGACGGTCGGTCACGGAGCGGACGTGGCGAATGCGCTTGCGCAGCTCGTCGGACGTCACGCCCAGACCGGCCACGATGCCCAGCCCGCCCGCGCGCGACACCTCGGCGGCGAGCTCGGGACCGGCGGCGCTGCCCATGCCCGACTGCACGATCGGATACTCGATGCCCAGTAGATCGCAGAGCGCCGTGCGCAGGCTCATCGGCCGAACTCCTTCAGCGCCTGCTCGCGCAGCTTCGCGCGCTGCACCTTGTCGCCGTGCGCGCTCGGCGTGCGCGGCACGTCGGCGACGAAGCGGACCGCGCGCGGGATCTTGAACGACGCGATCTTGCCGTGGCACCAGGCGCGCAGCTCGTCCTCGGTGAGCGCGGCGCCAGGCTTGCGGATCACGTACGCGACGGGCGCTTCGTTCGTCTTCGGATCCGGAATGCCGACCACGAAGGCCTGCGCGACCCCCGCGTGTGCCAGCAAGAACGCCTCGATCTCGCCGGGCGCGACCATGTGATGACTGATGCGCAGCGTCTCCGTGAGCCGGCCGCGAAAGATCACACGCCCGGCCGCATCCTGGACGCCGAGGTCGCCGCTCTTGAACCAGCCGTCGGCGGTGAAGGCGGCCTTCGTCTCCTCGGGCTTCTCGTAGTAGCCGCCGGTGACGAGCGGCCCGCGGAACTGCAGCTCGCCCTCGATCTCCACGCCCGACGGCGCGCCGGTCTCGGGGTCGGCGACGCGCGCCTGCAGGCCCGGCGCCGGCCACACGCCGGGCACGAGCCGCTCGGCCGCGGACTCGTCGAGGCTGTGGAGCAGGGCCATCGCGTTGACCTCGGTCATGCCGTACGGGTGGAACGCCAGCGGGACCAGCCGCGCGAGCACGTCTTCGAGCAGGCCGTGACGTCCGCCGCCGACGGCGGCCACGCCGCCGGTGCGCAGCGAGGAAAGATCGCGACGACCGAGGTCGGGATGGTCGAGCAGGGGAATCAGCATGCTGTCCACGGCGTTCAGCACGGTGCACCGCTCGCGCTCGATCAGCTGCAGCGCGCGCAGCGGATCGAAGACGTCCATCAGCACGAGACAGGCGCCATGACTCCAGGTGGTGAGCGGAATGTTCACGCCGCCCCAGGTGCCCGCCGCCGGCAGCGCATGCAGCACACGATCGGCGGCCGTGAGGCGCAACGTCTCGCCGACGTTCCAGCCGTGGGGGACGCAATTGGCGTGCGTGATGATCGCGCCCTTGGGAAACGACGTCGTGCCCGAGGTGTAGAGAATCGTGAAAACATCGTCGGCGCCGACGGCTCTCGCGGCGCCCGTGACGTCGCTCAGCAGGTCGTCGGCGCGGTGGCATCCCGGATAGACGTCGGGCGCATCGACGATCACGTGGCGCAGCTTGGGAAAGCGCGGGCTACCGAGCTCGCCGGGCACGGCGTCGGCCAGATCGGGCAGCACCTGCTCGAGCGTGTCGAAGTAATCGACCGGACCGAGTCGATCGGTGAGGAGCAGCGCCGCCGCGTTCGACTGACCGAGAATGTAGGTGAGCTCGTGGGCGCGATAGCGCGGATTGAGCGCGACGACGACCAGCCCGAGGCTGGCCGCGGCGTATTGCGCGACGAACCACAGCGGTCGATTCGGCAGCCAGATGGCCAGCGCGTCGCCCCTGCCGAGACCGAGCGTCTCCAGACCGCCCGCGAAAGCGCGCGCGCGATCACGGAGGTCCGTGAAGCTGAGCCGCTCGTCGCCGAAGACGATCGCCTCGCGCGCGCCGTGACGCGCGGAGATCGTCTCGAGCAGCGACCACGCGGTCGCGTGTGCGAAGGGATTGGCCGTCACGTCAGTCCAGCCGGTAGAGGATCGCGGCGTTCTTCCAGGCCACGCGCTCGGCGGCGGCGGGCGGCAGCTCGCCGAGCACGCGACGGGTCCACGTCATGAGTCGGTCGAGCATCGCGGGCTCGAAAGTCGGCGGGCCCCAGACGTCGATGCCCATGAGAAACCGATCGGGCTTGCGCGTGATCAGCGTCTTCCACGCCGGATCGAGCGGGCCCTTCTCCTTCGCGAGCGAGGGCGTGCGCTGAAAGTGCATGCCGGAGAGATCGACCATGAGATTGGCGTTGCGCTCGAGCAGGCGCTCGAGCGCCGCGGGCGCCGCACCTCCCGCGTGGGCGAGCACGATGATCGCCTGACGATACGCGGCCAGCGCGGCCTCGAGCGAGGCGAACGCGGCGGGCGTCAGCTCGTCATGGATCACCACCGGCACGCCGCGCTGGGCCGACAGCTCGAGGATCTGCATGAAGGCCGGGGCCGACGGGTCGCGCTCGATCTTGCGCGCGACGTGGCGGATGTGCGCCTCGCCCATCACGCGTGCCTTCGTGCGCGCCAGCTCCACGTCGAGCTGACCGGCCGCCGCCATGTTGGTCGGGTCGGGAATGCGAACGCCGGCGGCCACGAGGTCGGGGTATTTCCTGGCCGCGGCCTCGATCCACTCCGCCTCCTCGCGCTGCAGCCCGCCCACGCCGAGGAGCACGACCTTGCGGATGTGGTGACGCTTCATGGCGGCGACGTACGGATCGAGCGCCGTCGCGCTCGACACGTGCGAGTGGGCGTCGATGAGCGGTCCGGTGTAATCGGCGGCCGCGGCGAGCCCGCACGCACCGAGCACGACCAGCGCGGCGCCGAGCACGCGCAGCAGTGGCCGGGTCATACGATCCCGTCGCGCCCGAGGTTTTCCAGCTCGGCGTCGCTGACGCCGAGCGCGCCGTAGACCTCGCGATTGTGGGCGCCGAGCTCCGGCCCCGTCCAGCGCACGGCCGCCGGCGCGTCCGACAGACGCGGTGTGGGCGCCGTCATGCGCACCGCGCCCAGCGCAGGGTCCGCCACGTCGATCAGGATGCCGCGCGCGACGACGTGCGGGTCCCTGGTGATGTCGGCGATGTCGTAGACGGGGCACGCGGTGAGGTCGCGCGACTCGAACAGCTGGCGCATCTCGTCGAGCGTGCGCTGTCCGATGGCCTGGGCCAGCGTGGCGTCCACGAGCTCTCTGTATTCCACGCGCGCGTCGTTGGTGGCAAAGCGCGGATCGCTGAGCAGGTCGCCGAGGCCGAGCGCGGTGAACACGGCCGTCGCGGAGCCGGGGGTGGAGGCGGACAGCGCGATCCACTTGTCGTCGATCGTGCGGTACGTCCCGCGCGGGCTCGCGTTGTCGGAGGTGTTGCCGTGGCGCTGGCGCACGGTCTTGTCGAGCGCATAACCGGCGGCGTCGGGGCCGAGCACCGAGAGCAGTGGCTCGTAGAGCGATATGTCGACGACCTGCCCTCGGCCCGACACCTGGTCGCGATGGCGGAGCGCGGCGAGCACCGCGGTGCTGCCGGCGAGGGCGGCGACCACGTCGGCCATCGGAAACGAGGGCAGCGTCGGCGGACCGTCCGCTTCGCCCGTCGTGTGGGCGAAGCCGCTCATCGCCTCGACCATGGTGCCGAAGCCGGGGCGATCGCGGTACGGCCCGTCCTGGCCCCAGCCCGAGACGCGCGCGAATACCAGTCGTGGGTTCTCGGCGCCGAGCACGTCCCAGCCCAACCCCCAGCGCTCGAAGGTGCCGGGCAGGAAATTCTCGATCAAGACGTCGGCGTCGCGCACCAGCCGCTTCAGCAGCTCCTGGCCGCGCGGCTGCGTGAGGTTCAGCGTGACCGAGCGCTTGCCGCGCGCGTAGACCTTCCACCACAGCTCGCCGCGCTCGCGGAGCCAGGTGCGTAGCGGATCACCGCCGTTCGGATTCTCGACCTTGATGACGTCGGCGCCATGATCCGCGAGCAGGGTGGCCAGCACGCCGCCGGCGATGAGCCGAGAGCAATCGATTACGCGGAGTCCCGCGAGCGCGCCGCTCATGATGAACGTCATGATACTCCCGCGCCCCGGGGGTCAGGCGCCGCCGAAGCGCGCCGCGAGTGCCTGCACCTCGCCGGGATCGGCATCCGACACCAGCGCGTAGCCCAGCCCGTGCGCGCGCCACATGACGACGGTGAAGCCGCGCGCGCTCGATCGGTGCACGTCGTGGCCGCCCGGCCACGGCAGACCCTCGGGACGAAAGACGAACAGTGTCACCGTGTGCAGGCGCAGCCCGTAGACGAACACCGCCGCCTTGCGATCGAGGAACCACGCGAGGGCGCCGCCGCGCAGCGGCACCTCGGCGTCGCCGCCGAACGGCACCACGGGCGAGAACTCCAGCCGTCCTTCGAACCAGGGCCGCACGCGATGGCCGTCGCCGCTCTCGATTTCGAGCGGACGCTGCGCCTGAACGATGCGCAGATGATCGCCGATCGCCTCGCTCACCATCGTCGCCGTCGCCGCGCGGCTGACCGCGTTGCGCTGCGAGACGACGACCGGCGTCGCCACGAGGACGACGGCGGCGGCCGCGAGCGCCGGAACGAGCACGCGGCGCCAGCGCGAGCGCCGCGCGGGGGCGGTGGCCAGGACGTCCTCGACGCCGCGCACGAGCCGTGCGGGTGCCCGCCGCTCGGGCAGGCGCTGGAGCGCCTCGCTCAGCGCGGTTTCCACCGCGCGCTCGGGCGGCGGCTCGCTCATCGCGCGTAATCCCGCAGGCGGCGCCGCAGCGCCGCGCGCGCCCGGGCGAGCCGGGATTTGACCGTTCCGACGGGACACTCGAGCACCGCGGCCATCTCCACCTCGCTCAAGTCCTCCAGATCGAGCAGCACGACCGTGCGCGCGTCTTCCGAGAGGCTCATCAGCGCCGCCTCGATCTCCTCGGCCACGATCTTGCGCAGCCGGTCCAGCTCGAGGTCGTCGCGCAGCCATTCCTCCGTCGCGGGCGCGTCGGCCACTTCGAGTCCGCTCACCTCCGGGCTCGCGCGGCGGCGGCGGTACGTGCTGATGAACGTGTTGCGCAAGATTCTGAACAGCCACGCCTTGAGGTTGGTGCCGGGCATGTACCCCGAGGCACCGGCCACCGCGCGCGCGTACGTCTCCTGCACGAGGTCTTCGGCGTCGGCGTCCGCTCGCGTGAGATAGCGCGCCAGCCGGTAGAGCGCGTCCACGTGGCCGAGCGCCTCACGCGCGAGCTCCTCATGCATGCCGGCACCATAGCACCGCGCCCACCGTTGTCATCCACCGCAACGCGCGAGCCGCCCAATCGTTCCCCACGCGCGCGAATGGAACGCGCCGCGCCTGGACGCGTTGGCGCCTGTGAGAGGAGGTGCCCGATGAGCCGCGCACTATTCGCACTGACGCTGGCGGGCGCGCTGGCGCTGGCTCCCACCGGCCACGCCGCCACACCCGAGGTGCAGATCAAGGCGTTCCACTTCATGCCGGCCACGCTCACGGTTCCCGTCGGCGCGACCGTGACGTGGACCAACGGCGACGACGAGACGCACACGGTGACGGCGACGGACCGCGCGTATACCTCGAGCGGCCTGGAGCACGCGGAGCGCTATGCGCATCGCTTCACCGCGCGCGGAACGTACACGTACTTCTGTGCGCTCCATCCCCACATGACCGCGACCGTCGTCGTTCGCTGACGACGGCGCTCGGAGGATTCAATGGAACGACGACGCTCCATGCAGTGCCTGGCCTGGCCGGGGACCGGCCCCGCGTGGGCGGCGCGCGGCGGCGTGCTGTCCGCGACGACGCTCGACGCGGCAACGGCTGCCGGCGCGGACTTCACGTTCGCCCAGATCAGCGACACGCACGTGGGCTTCAACGGCGAGGCCAATCGCGATGCGGCGGGCACGCTCGCGGATTCGATCGCGCGTCTCAATGCGCTCGAGCCGCGGCCGGCGTTCGTGCTGCACACCGGTGATCTCAGCCACGGCCAGAAGCCCGGTGCCTTCGACACGCTGGCCGAGTCGCTCAAGGCGGTGAAGGCCGAGAAGATCTTCTACATCCCGGGCGAGCACGACGTGGTGCTGGACGGCGGCAAGGATTACCTCAGCCGCTTCGGCGCCGGCACGTACGAGGGCCGCGGCTATCAGTCGTTCGACTACCGCGGCGTGCACTTCGTCGGCCTCGTCAACGTGCTCGCGTACAAGGCCGGCGTGGGTGGCGCGCTCGGCGACGAGCAGCTCGCGTGGCTCAGCCGGGATCTCGACGCGCAGTCGGCCAGCACGCCGATCGTCGTGTTCTCGCACGTGCCGCTGTGGGCCGTCTATCCGGCGTGGGGCTGGACCACCGCCGACGGCGAGCAGGTCATCGGCCGGCTGCGCCGCTTCGGCTCGGTGACCGCGCTCAGCGGGCACATCCATCAGGTGCTTCAGAAGGTCGAGGGGACGATCACGTTCCACTCGGCGCGCTCGACCGCCTTCCCGCAGCCCGCGCCGGGTGCGGCGCCGAATCCCGGTCCGATGAGGGTCCCGGCGGAACAGCTGCGACAGCTGCTCGGCGTGCGGGAGGTGCGCTACACGGCCGGCACGGCGCCGCTGGCGGTCGTCGAGCGCGCGCTCGCGTAATCGCTATACTCGCGGCGACGATGATCATCGTCGCCGCGAATCCCTACAGCGGCGCGTCCGACAATCGCCGCCGTGTCGACGCGCTCGCCCGCGCGCTGGCCGAGCTCGGCGAGGCGCCGCGCGTCGTATGGGACCCGCGCGAGCGCGCGGCGATCCTGGCCGACGGCGCGGCGATGGCTCGGTGCCGCGCGGTGGTCGCCGCCGGCGGCGACGGCACCGTCGCGCAGGTGATCAACGAGCTGCGGCCGGGGACGCCGCTGGCCGTGTTTCCCGCCGGCAACGAGAATCTTTTCGCCGCCGCGTTCGGCTTCGCCGACGATCCGGCCGCGCTCGCGCGCGCGTTGGCCGCCGGCCGTACGCGCGCGCTCGATCTCGGCCGCGCGTCGGCGTCGGGCCGCCAGCGGCTCTTCGCGCTGATGCTGAGCGCGGGTTTCGACGCGGAGGTCGTGCGCCGATTGGCCGCGTGGCGCGCCTCCGGCGCGGCGCTGCGTCGCGTGCGGCGTATCTCCTACGTCGCGCCGCTCGCGGCCTCGCTCGTCACCTATCGACATCCGCCGGTGCGCGTCGTCGCCGGCGAGATCGCCGTCGGCGGGGCCTACTGTGTTGTCGCCAACGCGCCCTTGTACGCGCTGGCGCTGCCGCTGGCGCCCGGCGCGCGCGCCGACGACGGCGCGCTCGACTGGCTGGTGTTCGAGCGCAGCAGCCTCACGGCGCTGGCGGCGTACTCGTGGGCCGTGTGGCGTGGCCGTCACGTCGTCCGGCGCGACGTGCGCACCGGCCGTGCGACGCGCCTGTCGCTGGACGCGGCGATTCCCGTGCCCGTGCAGGTGGACGGCGATCCGTTGGGGACGACGCCGGTGGAGATCGAGGTCGTCCCGGCGGCGCTCACCGTCGTCGCGACGTCGGCGGGAGCACGCTAACGCCTGGAGGTTTGCTTGAAGTGCGCGGCGAGCGCGTCCATCACGCGCGCCAGCGCTTCACTCTCGGTACGGCCGGTGGCGGTTACCTTGTACTCGACGGCCTCGGCAACCCACTCGCCGACGTCGGTCTTGTAAACCTCCACCTCGAAGCGCATCGGCGGCAGTCTAGCACGGTGTATCATCGGGCAACTTCCGACGGGAGGACGTCGATGTCGGGCCTGATCACCCGCGACGAGACGCTGCCGCCACACTACTCGCAGGCGCTCGAGTCGCACGCGCTGCCGCCGCTGTGGACCGCGCTGCACGTGCTGCTGCCGAGGGAGCGCACGACGGCGGCGGTGCCACATCGCTGGTCGTGGCGGGAGGCACGTCCGCTGCTGCACGAGGCGGCGCGGCTCGTGCCGCTGGAGCAGGCCGAGCGGCGCGTGCTCGTGCTGGAGAACCCCGGGCTGAAGGGCACGTACTCCGTGACGTCGACGCTCTACGCGGGGCTGCAGGTGATCCTGCCGGGCGAGACGGCGCCGAGCCATCACCACACGCCGGCGGCGCTGCGGCTGGTGGTCGAGGGCGAGGGCGCGTTCACGACGGTGGACGGCGTGAAGTGCACGATGGAGCGCGGCGACTTCATCATCACACCGCCGATGCGCTGGCACGATCACGGTCACGAAGGACGCACGCCGGTGGTGTGGCTGGACGGTCTCGACATTCCGCTCGTGCGCGCATTCGACGCGTCGTGGGTGTCGCCGACGCGGCCGGCGCGCGCGCCGGACCCGACCAGCGACGTGGCGCAGGCGGAGTTCCGCTGGCCGTGGCGGCAGACGCGGCGGGCCCTGGAAGGCCTGGCCGCGAGCACGCCGACGGATCAGCCCGTGACGCGCGCCTACGTGACGCTGACCGGCGCACCGCCGCTGCCCACCATGGGCGCCGACGCGCACTGGCTGCGACCGGGCGAGCATGCGCGCGTGGCGCGCTCGACCGCGTCGCGCGTGTTCCACGTCATCGAGGGACGCGGTCGCAGCCGTGTCGATGAGACCGAGCTGACGTGGGAGCCCGGCGACACGTTCGTCGCGCCGCCGTGGCACTGGATCGAGCACGACAACGGCAGCACGAGCGAGCCCGCGTGCCTGTTCTCGTTCACCGACGAGCCGGCGATCCGCGCGCTGGGCCTCTGGCGCGAGGAGCGCGCCGCCGCGCGCTGACGCGCCGGGACCATGGCGTGAAGATCGCGCACCGACTGCGCGGCTGGCTCGTGGTTCCGCTCGTCGTCACGGCGTGCGCGTCGGCCGGCGCCGGCCCCGTGCTCATCGATCCGCGCGTGGAGCAGGCAGTGGCCGGCGGGCGCAGCCGAGTGCTCGTCGAGGTGCGCCCACCGATCACGCGCGCCCAGGACGACGTGCTGGCGCGGCTGACGGGCACCGACTTCCGGCTCGTTCGTCGGTTCGAGGCCTCGCCGCTGCTCGCGCTGGAGATCGGCGCCTCCGCGCTCGCCGCGCTCAGGACGATGGGCGATCTCGTCGTGCGGGTGATCCCGGACGCCGTCGTACCGCCGGCCGGAGACTCGACACCGCAGCGCTGAGCTCGCTTCGCTACGACGCCGAGTCGGCTTGAGGACGCGACGCCGACTTCGCGTCAGACGCCAGCCACCAGGAGCGGCGGGTCGATCGCGCGCCAGCAGCGCACGCCGTCGGCGCGCAGCCGCAGGACGGCGCCGTCGCGCTCCAGATCCATCGCGCGGTACTGCGGGTACTTCGTGCGCAGCAACTCGAGCGCGCGGGTGAAGTCGCCACCGCCGGCGAGGACGTCGGCGCGGCCGTCGACGCGCACCCACGCCAGCCGCGTCCAGTCCTCGTCCCAGACATCGACGAGCAGCGAGGCCTGCGGGTTTTCGGCGACGTTGCCCAGGCGGCGTAGCTGACGCGTGCGCTTGGGCTTGTCGTCCACCGCCGAATACAGCGCCGTGCCGTCGAACGCAAAGCACACCGGCACGACGAGCGGCCGCGCGGCCGCGTCGGCGGTGGCGAGCCGGCCGACGCGGGCCTCGCGGAGCAACGCGAGAGCCCACCCCGGCGGCTCGTGCGACTCTTTCATAGGCTCGCCTCGGACGGCGGGGGCCGGATTACAGACTCGCCTCGCCTTCGGCTGCGGCTCGCACAGCGGCCCCGCGACGTCCGGCGGCTCGCACCACAACGACTACCGGATCAGCTTCGCGTACTGGTCGAGCAGCGGCAGCACTTTGTCGCGCGGCTCCGGCGGCAGCAGGAAGATCGAGCGCGTCACGCCGGCGGCGGCGAAGTCGTCCAGGACCTTCTTGTCCGGCGGCGTCGCGAAGGCGGAGACCGAGATCGTCCGCATGTCGCGCCCGGCCTTCGCGGCGCGCGCCTTGAGATCCTTCATGCCCTCGACCACTTTCTCCGGCGCGCGGCCGCGCGGATACCAGCCATCGCAGAAATCGACGACGCGCTGCAGGGTGTAGCCGCTCTCGCCGCCCAGCAGGATCGGCGGATGCGGCTTCTGCGCGGGCTTCGGCCACGCCCAGATCGGATCGAAGCTCACGAACTTCCCGTGGAACTCGGCGACGTCCTTGGTCCAGATCTCCTTCATCGCGCGCACCTGCTCCTCGAGCCGCTTGAAGCGCGTCTTGAACTCGGTGCCGTGGTGCTCCATCTCCTCGGCGTTCCAGCCGCCGCCGAGGCCGAACTCGAAGCGACCATGGGAGAGGAGATCGAGGCTCGCCACGGATTTCGCGGTGGTGATCGTGTCGCGTTCGATGATCAGGCAAATGCCGGTGCCGACACGCAGCCGCTCGGTCGCGGCCGCCGCCGCCGTCAGCGCGACGAACGGATCGAGCGTGTGCTTGTACTGCTCCGGCAGCTGCTGGCCGCCGGCGAACGGGCTGCGGCGGCTGGTGGGGATGTGCGTGTGCTCCGGCACCCACAGTGATTCGAACTTGCGCGCCTCGGCCTCGCGCGCCAGCTCGTCGATGCGGATCGCGTACTCGGTGGCGAAGATGCAAACGCCGATATGCATGCGGAGTCCTCCTGGTTCAGCGGGTCGGGGTGGCGCCCGGCGCGGGCGTCAGCGAGAAGTGCGTGTGGGTCGCGAGCCAGCGGTCGTCGCGCCGCTCGAAGGCGAGCGTGCAGCGGCCCGGCCGCGGAAACGTGCCGCCGTCGGCGAGGATGCCGCGCGAGTCCCAGGTGGCGGCGATCCAGGCGCGATCGGCGCTGACGGCGCCGCGCGCGCCCTCGACGTCGATCGTGAACTCGCGGATGACCGGCCAGACGCGACGCCACTGCTCGCGCTCGACGACGTCGAGGCCCTGCACGAACGGCGCGACGGTGCCGAAGGCGACGATGTCGGGCGCACAGAGCTTGCGGCCGCCGGCGAAGTCGACCGCGCGCACGCACGCCTGCCACGCGCGCAGCCACTCGCGGAGCGGTGCGAGGTCGTCGGCCATGCTAAGGAAAGATCGCGTCGGGCATGAAGGCGGACACGATCCAGTTCGGTGCGTCGACGATCTCGCTGATCTTGAGATCGGCCGCGACGGAGCAGATGACGTAGGCCTCCTCGCGCGAGAAGCCGCGTGTCTCGACGAGGTGCTCGATCATGTAGCGCACGGCCTGCTGCGCCGCGGCGAAGAGATCCGGACCGTGCGCGGTGGTCGCGTAGTGCGGACCGCGATTGGTCGCGTGTGACGGCGGTGCGGGCGTCACGAGTTGCGGCTCCGCGAGCTGCCGGCCGCGGCGGACGTCGAAGCGCAGCGTGACGCGGCCCATCATCTCGACGGCGGTGACGCAGACTTCCCCGTCGCCCTGTGCGGCGTGCGCGTCACCCACGCTGAACAGGGCGCCGTCGACGAGCACCGGCAGGAACAGTGTCGCGCCGGCCACGAGCTGTTTGATGTCCATGTTGCCGCCGGCGCGCCGCGGCGGCATCGTGCTGTGACCGCCGGGCTCGTCGAGCGCCACGCCCATCACCCCGGGGAACGGTGCGATCGGGACGGCCACGCGATGGTCCATCCGCGCGTGGCGTCCGTCCGAGAGGTCCCAGATCTGCAGAAAGGGCTTGGCGAAGTCCGTCTCGGGCAGCAGGCCACGTCCGGGTCGGATCGACGTCCAGCCGAAATCGGCGCCGGGCTGCACGTCGAGGATCTCGATCACGAGCGTGTCACCCGGCTGCGCGCCGCGGATCTTGACGGGACCGGTGAGCGGGTGCCCGCGGAACGGCCCGCGTCGCAGCACGTCTTCGTGGGTCGAGGACCTGGAGTAGAAACGATTGGCGGCGTCGCGCGTCTCGAAGACGACGGTGTCGCCGGGGTCGATTTCGACCCGCGGTGCGAGCGCGTTGTTCCACTCCTGGTGAATGACATCGTGGTCGAGATGGTGCGTCTTCACGCCGCGAGCTCGTTCCACGCCACCATGCCGGTGCCGGAGCGCCAGGCCACGGCCGGCATGTAGGCGAGCACGTCGGCCGGTCCGCGCGTGAATGCCAGCGCGACGATCCACGCGAGCAGCTCGGCGGTGCCGCCCGAGCCGGCGGCTTCCATCCGCTCGAGCGTGCACTCGCGGAGCAGCCGGTCGTGATCGCCCGCCTTGAGCAGGTCGAGGAACCAGCGATCGAAGGCCTCGTCGACCCAGAAGTAGCGCGGACCGCCGGGCTCGTGCGACAGGCCACCGGTGGCGACGATGGCCACGCGCAGCGGCGCCGGGTAGGCGCGGATGATCTCGCGCAGCACCACGCCGACCCAGTACGCGCGCTCGGGACGCGGAATCGGCGGCACCGTGCAGTTCATCGTCACCGGCACCAGGCGGAAGCGCGCGTCGGGGTTCAGATAATGCGTCGGCACCGAGATGCCGTCGTCGAACTGCATCTCGGCACCCAGGTAGGCGAGCGCGAGACCGCGCCGCGCGCTCTCGTTGACGACGAAGCGCGCGAGCCCGGGCTCGCCGGGCACGCGGTATTTTCCCATGCCGAGCCACTCGTCGAACCAGTCGGCCGGCCCCACGTGCTCGCCGGCGATGCCGACCGTGTACTCGGCGACGTTGTTGATCGGCCAGTTGAGGAGATGATCGTTGCCGAACATCATGAGCACGTCGGGTCGCGCGGCCTCGAGACGACGCCGCATCTCGGCGGTCGCGGCGAGCGCCTGTTGCTGAAACTCTTCCGGCGCGCGATCGAACCAGCCGGTGAGGCCGGGCGAATGGGTCATGGCCATGGCGGCGACGATGTCGGCCACGCTCACCTCCGCGGCGCGCGCGCCGCCGGCGCCGACGCCTCGAGGCGCGCGTGCAGCGCGAGCGCGCGGGCGGTTTCCTCGGGGAACGCGCGCTTGTAGCACTCCAGCGCCTCGCTCGAGTTGCTGTTCTGCGCGGCGCCGAAGAACAGCCGCAAGATCTGCGGCACGTAGTACTGGTGGACGCCCAGGTCCATCAGCCGCCGCGGATCCTTGGCCAGTACCGCGTCGATCTCGGCCCGGCTCAGCCCGAACTCGCGCGCCAGGCCCTCGAAGTCCGTGCGCCAGCGCGCGCGCAGCTGGGCGTCGCGACGCACGTGGAACATCATCTGATTGAGCGGCAGCGTCTTGTCGCAGCGCTCGACGTTACCCATTCATCGTGCTCTTGAGCACCTTGGGGTTGACCTTGAGAAACATGATCACGCAGCGTTCGGCGCCGAGGTTGCGTACGTCGTGCGCCACGTTGTTGGGGAAGTTCACGATGGAGCCCGCCGGCACCACGACTTCCTGACCGTCGATCGACATGTTCGCGGTGCCCTGCAGCACGAAGATCGCTTCCTCTTCCCTGGGGTGCGAGTGCATCGCGGTGGATTGGCCCGGCTCGTAGCACGCGATCTCCGACCACAGCTGATCCGTCTTGAAGAGCATCTTGCGGACACGCTTGTCGGACGCGAAGTCCTTCAACGCGTGCAGATCGAAGACCTGGGCGACGCCGGTGGTGATCGCGCCCGCAGTCGGCTCGTCCATGCCGCCTCCTTGGGGCGCCTAGTGTACCGCGAGCCGTCGAATCCCTCCGGTACCCCTCGGCATCTCTAGGACTGGGAGGCGAATGACATGATGCAGGCGTTGATTGCCCCCGCGGTGCTGGCGACGTTGGTCGGCGTGTGGCTCGTGTGGCTGAAGCGACGCGAGCGCGCCGCGGATCGCGCGCTGACCGTTCGGGCGGAAATCCAGAGCGCGGTGAATCGCGCGCTCGAGGGCGAATCGCTGCTCGCCGTGCAGGTCGAGCCCGCGTCCGGCTTCCATCGTGGCCGGGTCGTGCTCTCGACGCCGACGGGGTACGAGTGGCTCGTGCACGAGGCGTGGAATCCGGTCATCGAGCACGCGCCCAGAGACTACGAGGTGGTGTTGCGCCACGCCGCCTGAGCTGGTCAGCCTGGTTGGTTTCTGACCACCATGGTGGTGGTCGCCGTCGCGTTGGTGAACCTCGCGCAGGGCGCGCTGGTCATCGCGCGGTTGGTGGCGCACGTCACACGCCGTTACCCGCACCTGCGGCTCGACCTCTGGTTTCCGCGATGGTCCGAGACGCACGACGTTCGCACGTGGCTCGCGACCTGGCGCGGCATCCTGCGTTCCGGTGATCCGACAATGGCGGCCATCCGTACGGACGGCCGACTCCTCATAGCTCGCCACACACAGCTCATGCTGTCGTCTCAGGCGTGGGCGATGGTGGTGGCCACGATGGTGCCGCGGCTCTCGTAGCTTCGGTGCCAGCCCGGAGGCGGCCGGCGGTGGCGCGACCACGACCGTCTCCGGGCTCACATTCCTCGCGAACCTTCCGCTCGCTTCAATCGGTCGGATTGACCATCAGGCGCACCGTCACCCGGCGCAGCTTCGCGTGCTCGCTGGACACGGCCGTGAGTGGGCCCATGCCGACGGAGTAGATGCGCGCGAGGTCGGCGCCGTTCTCGATCAGATAGCGGCGCACCGACTCCACGCGGCGCTGGCTCAGACCCACGTTGTAGCCACGCGGCCCCGTGGGGTCGGTGTAGCCCTCGAGGTCGACCGTGAGGTCCGCGTTGCTCTTCAGCTCCTTGATGATGTCGAGCAGCGCAGTCTGCGCGCCGTCGGAGAGATCGGCGCGATCGAAGCCGAACTGCACGTGCAGCGTCTCGACCACGTTGCGCTTGTTGCGCCCCGTCCACAGCCGCGACAGCCGCGAGTTGACCTCGTCGGCGCGGCCGAACGCGGCGTCCGCGCGTCCATGCGCGGCCTCCGCGCGGCCAAACGCCGTCTCGGCGCGCTCCTGAGCGGCCTCGGCGCGCGATTGGGCGACACGCGCGGCGTCACCGACATCACGCACCGTCGTCTCCGTGCGAGCGAAGCGGTCGTCGATCTGGCCCTGCCGCTTGCCCAGGTTCTCGTTGACCCAGTCGCGGGTCGCGATGCAGCCCGCGGACGCCAGGGCAACGAGCACGAGCGGCATGCTCCATGTCACGATTCGTCGCATTGCGAGTCCTCCTGTCCGGGAGTGGACGTCTCGAATGGCCCCTGGATACGTGCGAAGGGTGCAACGCCCGAGCCAGACCGGAAAAGGCGCGATTTCTGCGCGCGCGGTGTCGCGTGCGCGGCGTTGGGCGTGTCACGCGCGTCACGGCACTGACGGCGGACGCGCCCGGCGCGTGGGAAGAAAATTTTTTCCATGGCACTGTCTGCACACTCACGCGACGCCGGTGCGCGTTTCGCGCGTGCCGATCGCGCCCGGGGCGGTGCCCTTGACATCGGGGGCCTTTGATCGGACAGTGACGCGCACCGATGCTCGGAGTCGTTCGGGCGCCTCGCGTATACGAGCACATCGTCGCGCAGATCGAGCGTGCGATCTACGAAGGACGCCTCGCGCACGGCGACAAGCTTCCGCCCGAGCGTCAGCTCGTGCGCGAGTTCGCCGCCAGCCGCGTGGCGGTGCGGGAGGCGCTGCGGGCCCTCGAGCACCGTGGTCTCGTCGAGGTGCGGCAGGGCTCCGCCGGCGGGTACTTCATCCGGGAGGTCGACGACACGCCGGTGGTGCGCGACCTCTCGACGCTGTTCCGCCTGGGCCGCGTGTCGCTCGCGCAGCTGGCCGAGGCGCGCGCGCTGATCGAGCCCGAGTCGGCGCGGCTCGCCGCATCGCGCATCACGGACCACGAGCTGAAGACGCTCGGCGCATGTCTCGAGGCGCGCACGCAGGCGGGACTGACCTCGCGCCGACGTCGCGGGCTCGACGCCGAGTTCCATCGCACCGTCGTTGCGGCCGCGCGCAATCCCGTCCACGCCGCCGTCACCCACGCGCTCACCGCGCTCGAGGTCAAGCTGGCGGCGCGGCGCTCCGAGCTCACACCGGCCGACGACGCCGAGATCTTCGCCGCGCATCTGGGCATCCACGACGCCATCGCGCGCCGCGACGGCGAGGCGGCGCGCGCGGCGATGCACGCGCACATCCTCGACGTCGAGCGCCGTCTCGATGCCACCGTCGTCGCGCGCGCCGCGTCCTGAGCCGCAGGAGGCCGTCATGAGTCCACGCCGTACCCTTGTTGCGCTCGCCGCCGTCGTCGTCCTCGGGGCCGCCGCCCTCGGCGCCGCCCAGACGACGATCCGCATCGGCGAGATCAACTCGTTCAGCGGCATCGGTGCGCCGTTCACCGGGCCGTACTGGAACGGTGTCCAGCTCGCCATCGACGAGGTCAACGCCAGGGGCGGCGTGCTCGGCAAGAAGCTCGACGTCCTCAAGCGCGACGACAAGGGCCAGCCGGCCGAGGCGGTGAAGCACGCGCAGGAGCTGGTGGCGAGCGAGCAGGTCGTGCTGATCGCCGGGACGTTCCTGTCCAACGTCGGCCTCGCCGTCTCCGACTGGGCCAAGCAGAACAAGACGCTGTTCGTCGCGGCCGAGCCGCTCACCGAGGCGCTCACGTGGAGCAAGGGCCACGACCACGTTGTCCGCGTGCGGCCCAACACCTACGAGCAGGGGCGGATGCTCGCCGAGAAGGCCGGCAAGCTGAAGTACACGAAGTGGGCGACGATCGGTCCCAACTACGAGTACGGCAAGCGCGCCTGGGAGACGTTCCGCGATCGCATGAAGGAGCTCAAGCCGGACGTGCAGGTGGTGGAGGAGCGCTGGCCCGCGCTCGGCAAGATCGATGCGGGCATCGAGGTGGGCGCCATCCTCGCCAAGAATCCCGAGGCGCTGTACGTCTCGCTCTTCGGCAGCGACTGGATCACGTTCGTGCGCGAGGCGAAGAAGCGCGGGCTGTTCGATCGGATGTTCGTGGTCGGCATCCTGCTCGGCGAGCCGGAGTACATCGATCCGCTCGGTCTCGAGGCGCCCGAGGGCATGCTCGTCACCGGCTATCCCTGGTACGACATCGCGGCGCCGGCGCACAAGGACTTCGTCGCGCGGTTCACCAAGAAGTACGACAAGAACCCGGTGCTCGGCTCGCTGGTCGGCTATATCACGTACCTGTCGATCGTCGACGCGATCCGCAAGGCGGGCTCGACGGAGACCGACAAGCTCGTGGCCGCCTTCCGGGGGCTGAAGGTCGACACGCCGATCGGGCCGATCTCGTATCGCGCGTCCGACGGGCAGTCGACGATGGGCGCCTGGGTGGGCACGACCAAGCTCGACGCGAAGCGCGGCGTCGGCATCGTGGTGAATCACGAGTACGTGCCGGGTGACAACGTGCTGCCGTCCGACGACGAAGTGAAGAAACTCCGAAGCGGCAGCTGAGCCCGTCGTTCCTCCTCGTCCAGCTCCTCGCGGGGCTCGCGCACGCGATGGTCCTGTTCCTCATCGCGTCCGGGCTCTCGCTCATCTTCGGCGTCACCCGCGTCGTCAACTTCGCCCACGGCTCGTTCTACATGCTCGCCGCCTATCTCGCCTACACGCTGGCCGGCGCGCTGCCGTTGGGCGGTGCGTCCTTCTACGTCGCGGTGGCACTGGCCGCCCTCGCCGTGGGCGCGGTCGGCACACTGGTGGAGATCGTGCTGCTGCGGCGCGTGTACCGCGCGCCCGAGCTCTACCAGCTGCTGCTGACCTTCGCGCTCGTCCTCGTCGTCTCCGATGTGGTGAAGCTCGTGTGGGGCAGCGAAAACAAGACGGGGCCGAGCGCGCCGGGTCTCACCGGCGCCGTGCGCGTGGCGGGGCAGCTCGTGCCGACGTACGATCTCGCCCTCATCGCGCTCGGCCCGTGCGTCGCCGCCGCGCTGTGGTGGCTGTTCTATCGCACGCGGTGGGGCGTGCTCATTCGTGCGGCCACGCTCGACCGCGAGATGGTGGCCTTGCTCGGCGTGGATCAGGCACGGCTCTTCACCGGCGTGTTCGCCCTCGGCTCGCTGCTGGCAGGTCTGGCCGGCGCGCTGCAGCTGCCGCGCGTGGCGCTCACGACGGTCATGGACGCTGCGATCATCACCGAGGCGTTCGTCGTGGTCGTCGTCGGCGGCATGGGCTCGGTGCCGGGCGCGCTGCTCGCCGCCGTCGTCATCGGCGTCATCGACGCCTTCGGTGTGCTCCTGCTGCCGCGCGCCTCGCTGGTGCTCACGTTCGTGGTGATGGCCGCCGTGCTCGTCGTCCGGCCGTGGGGTCTGATGGGGCGCCCCGAGGCGCAGGGACGCTCGGCGGGCGGCACCATCATCGCGGGGCGCGAGGTCGCCGTGCCGCGCGCCCTCATCGTCGGGCTCGCCGCACTGCTGCTCGCGATCCCGCCGTTGCTTCCCACGTTCTACGTCTGGGTGCTCGTCGAGATCCTCGCCTTCGCGCTATTCGCCGCGAGCCTGCACCTCTTGATGGGGACCGGCGGCATGGTCTCGTTCGGTCACGCGGCGGCGTTCGGGATGGGCGCCTACGGCGCGGCGCTGCTGGTGCGATGGGCGACGGCGCCGATGCTCCTGGCGCTCGCCGCCGCGCCGCTCGCCGCGGCCGCGACCGCCGTCGTCATCGGCTTCTTCTGCGTGCGGCTGTCGTCGATCTACTTCGCGATGCTCACGCTGGCCTTCGCGCAGATCGCGTACGCGATCGCGCATCAGTGGTACGACGTGACCGGTGGTGACAACGGGCTGCTCGGCATCTGGCCTGCCCGCTGGCTGGCGTCGCCGGTGCGCTACTACTATCTGGCGCTCGCCGCGAGCGGCGCGGGCCTGGCCGTGCTGGCCGTGGCCGGCCGCGCGCCGTTCGGTCTCACGCTGCGCGCGGCGCGCGATCATCCGCGCCGCGCGGAGGCCGTCGGCATCGACGTGCGCGCTCACCAGTGGCTGGCCTTCGTCGTCGCCGGCTTCTTCGGCGGGCTCGCGGGAGGCATCTTCGTGTTCCTCAAGGGCAGCGTGTTCCCGGAGTCGCTCGCCGTTGCCGTCTCCGTCGAGCCGCTCGTGATGGTCCTGCTCGGTGGCGTGCAGTCGCTGGCCGGCGCGCCGGTCGGCGCCGCGCTCTACAAGCTGCTCGACACGGTGGTGACACGCTACACCGAGTACTGGCAGCTCGTGCTCGGCGTGATTCTCGTGGCGATCGTCCTCGTCTTCCCGCGTGGGATCCTCGGCACGCTCGGAGCGCGCGGGCGTGGCTGAGACGACGCCCGTGCTCGAGGTCGTCGACGTCCGGCGCGCGTTCGGCGGCGTCCGCGCGGTGGACGGTGTCTCGTTCGTGCTCGCGCGCGGCGAGATCCGCGCGCTCATCGGCCCGAACGGCGCCGGCAAATCGACGTTCTTCAACATTCTCACCGGCCAGCTGCGCGCCGACGCGGGCGAGGTGCGGTGGCGTGGCCGGCGCATCACGGGCCTGCCGCCCCACGCGATCTGGCGTCTCGGAATCAGCCGCACGTTTCAGATCACGGCCACCTTCGCCACCCTCAGCGCGCTGGAAAACGTGCAGGTCGCGCGCCTCTCGCACGCCGGCCGCAGCCGCGCCCTGCTCACGCCGGCCGCGCGGCTGGAGGTTGCGCCCTCGCGGGCACTGCTGAAGCAGGTGGGCCTGCTCGAGCAGTCCGCGCGACAGGCCGGCGTGCTCGCCTACGGCGACCTCAAGAAGCTGGAGCTGGCCATCGCGCTCGCCAACGATCCCGCGCTGCTGTTGCTCGACGAGCCGACGGCCGGCATGGCGCCCGGCGAGCGCGGCGCGCTCATGGCCCTGACCGCGCGGATCGCGCGCGAGCGCGGGCTCACCGTGCTGTTCACCGAGCACGACATGGACGTCGTCTTCGCGGTGGCGGAGCGGATCATGGTCCTGCACCAGGGGCGCGTCATCGCCGACGGCCCGCCGGCCAGCGTGCGCGCCGATCGCGAGGTGCAGGCCGTGTACCTGGGCGAGGCGCCGTGATGCTCGAGCTCGCCGACGTCCACGCGGTCTACGGGCCGAGCCACGTGTTGCACGGCGTGAGTCTGCGCGTCGGCGATGGAGAGGTCGTCTCGCTGCTCGGACGCAACGGCGCCGGCAAATCGACCACGCTGAAGGCGATCGTCGGCGTGGTCGAGGTGACCGCCGGCGACATCCGTTTCGAGGGGCGCTCGTTACGCGGCGTGCCGACGCATCGTGTGGCGCGGCTGGGCATCGGCCTCGTGCCCGAGGACCGGCGGATCTTCGCCGACCTCACGGTGCTCGACAACCTCGCCGTGGGCGCGCGGCCCGACAGCGGCTGGACCTTGCCGCGCGTGTTCGACCTGTTTCCCAAGCTCGCGGAGCTGGCGCGCCGGCGCGGCGGCAGCCTGTCGGGCGGCGAGCAGCAGATGCTGACGATCGCCCGCACGCTGATGACGGGGCCCCGCGTGTTGCTCCTGGACGAGCCCTCGGAAGGCTTGGCCCCGGTCGTTGTGCAAGCGTTTGCGGGCAACGTGGCCGCGCTCAAGCGCCAGGGCGTCGCCATCCTCATGGCCGAGCAGAATCTCAAGTTCGCGCGGCGCCTCGCCGATCGTGCGTACGTCATCGAGAAGGGCGAGATCCGCTTCGAGGGCACGATGGCGGCGCTCGACGCCGACGTCTCGCTGCGCCGCGCGTACCTGAGCGTGTAACTCGCGCGTCACACGGCACCACCGGCAGCGCAACGCGTTGCACGTCGGGCGTTGCGTCGGCTCACGGGTACGACTTTTGCGACGCCGACGCGCAATGGCGGACCGAGCGCGTCCCGTCACGGTGTCCGTCGTGATTCCCACCCACGACCGCGGCCGCGTGGTGGTGGAGGCGATCGAGAGCGCGCTCGCCCAGACTCATCCTCCCCTCGAGGTGATCGTCGTCGACGACGGGTCCACCGACGACACCGCCGAGCGCGTCGGCCGCCTGCGTGACGCGCGCGTAAGATATCTGCGCCGCCCGCATGCGGGCGTGTCCGCGGCGCGCAATGCCGGCATCGCCGCCGCCACCGGCGATCTCGTCGCCTTCCTCGATTCCGACGACCTCTGGAAGCCCGACAAGGTCGAGGCCGAGATCGCGGCGCTGGCGCGCTATCCGTCGGCGGGCGGCGTGTTCAGCGATCTGGAGAAGGTCGACGGCGCGACGTTCGTGCCCTCGTTCATGCGTCGCACGCGGGTCTTCTCGCGGCTGCTCGCCGAGCGCGCCTATCGCGAAGGGCTGCTGCTGTCCGCGCGCGCGCTCTACCTCTGCCTGCTGCAGGAGGTGCCGATCAAGACGCCGGCGCTGACCGTACGGCGCTCGGCCCTCGAGCGCGCCGGCGGCTTCAACGAGGCGTGGACGTCGTCGGAGGACTGGGAATTCCTGCTGCGCTTCGCGCGCCGCGAGTCGCTGGTCTACGTCGACCGCCCGCTCGCCGTCATCCGCATCTCGGCCGACTCGCTGCACCGTCGCGATCAGGAGCGGGGCGAGCTCATGATGCTGCGTCTGCTCGCCAGCGAGCGCCGACGCGTGGCCGATCCCGAAGCGCGACGCGCCGCCACCGTCGGCATCGTCGAGCGCGCCAAGCATCTCAGCTGGTACTACCGCGACCGCGGCCGCCGGCTGGCGGCGGCGCGGACGTGCCTGCACGCCTTCCGTCTCGTGTGGCAGACCGAGCTGCTGCTGCGCGCGCTGATGGTCTGGGCGCCCCAGAACCCGCGACGCTATCTGCGCAGGATGCTGTCGGCGCGGACCGCGGAGCTACTGTGTTACGGCGTGTTGTCGGCGAGCCTCGTCTAACGCGACTCCTGCAGGTCGCGCTGCGGGCCGTCTACGGCCGCTATGTGCCCGAGCCCGTGAAGAACTCGCTGCGGCTGCAGCTCATGCTGCTGCGCCGCGACGTCGAGCCGGCACGCGCGACCCCGCCCACCGGGCGCATCGTCGTGCTCGCGCCTCATATGGACGACGAGGTCTTCGGCTGTGGCGGCACCATCGCGTTGGCGGCCGACGCCGGCGCCCGCGTGACGTTCGTCTACGTCACCGACGGCAGCAAGGGCTATCCCGCCGCGCGTCTGCAAGGACCGGTCACCCGCGAGGCGGCAGACTCCGAGGCGACGCTGGTCGCGTGCCGCAAGGAGGAGGCGCAGCGCGCCGCTGCGGTGCTCGGCGTGAGCGATCTGGTCTTCCTCGATCAGCCCGACGGCGTGCTCGCCGTGACCGCGGCCGCCGTGAGCGCGCTCGCCGACACGCTCGCGCGTCGCGTGCCGTCGGCGGTCTTCCTGCCGTTTCTCACCGATCTGCACCACGATCACTGGATCACGAATTGTCTGTTCATCGAGGCCGCGCGCCGCGCGCGCCTGGCCGCCAGCGTGGCGTGCTGGGGCTACGAGGTGTGGACGCCCCTGGTCGCGAACACCGTCGTGGACGTCACGGCCGCGGCCGATCGCAAGCGTTTGGCCATGCAGGAGTTCCCGAGTCAGCAGACCGAGTTCGACTATCCGCGCGCGATGCTCGGCCTCAATACGTACCGCTCGCTGCATCGCGGACGGGCGCGCGGGCTCGCCGAAGCCTTCCACGTCGCCGAGCTCGGGGTCTATCGGCGCCTGTTCGAGACCATCGCGGTCGGCCTGCGTCCCGGCACCGCGGCGTAGGCCGCGAGGGTTGCGTCCTTCGGCCCGATTTGCCACACTCCCGCGACGGAGGCCCGCGCGCGATGAAGACCCTCGTTCGCAACATCGGCACCCTCGTCAGCGGCGACATCGCCCGCCCGCTGCTGGATGCCGACTCCCTCGTCATCCGCGACGGGCGCATCGCCGCCGTGGGACGCGCGCTGGACGAGGACGCGGACACGGTGATCGACGCGCGCGGCACCACGGTGATGCCGGGACTGATCGACTCGCACGTGCATCCGGTCTTCGGAGACTTCACGCCACGGCAGCGCACCGTCGACTTCATCGACTCGGGGATGCACGGCGGCGTGACGACGGCCATCTCGGCCGGCGAGGTGCATCTGCCCGGACGGCCCAAGGACATCGTCGGCCTCAAGGCACTCGCGATCGTCGCCGCGAAGGCGTACGCGAATTTCCGGCCGGGCGGCGTGAAGGTGCACGCCGGTGCCCCGATCCTCGAGCTCGGCATGAGCGAGGCCGACTTCGTCGAGATGGCGGCGGCCGGTGTGCGTCTCGTCGGCGAGATCGGCCTGGGCTCGGTGAAGACGGGCAAGGATGCGGCGCCGATGGTGCGATGGGCGAAGGCGCACGGCATGACCGTGACGATCCACACGGGCGGGCCGTCGATCGCGGGCAGCAATCCGATCAACGCCGATGTTGTGCTGGAAGCCAATCCCGACGTGGTCGGCCACATCAACGGCGGCACCACGTCGATGACGCCGGCCGAGATCGAGCGCCTCGTCGCGACGGACATGGCGCTCGAGATCGTGCAGTGCGGCAACATGAAGACGGCGCTGCACACGCTGCGCGTCGTCCGCGACGCGCGCGCGATGCACCGCCTGATCGTCGGCAACGATGCCCCCTCCGGCACCGGCGTCATTCCGCTCGGCGTGCTGCGGACGCTGAGCCTGCTGGCGGGCTTGGGCGGCCTTCCGCCCGCCGAGGCGATCGCATGCGCGACCGGCAACACCGCGCGCGTCTATCGGCTCGACTGCGGCGTGATCGCGGCCGGGCGCGCAGCGGACCTCGTCATCTGCGACGCGCCGATCGGCTCGATCGCCGCGGACACGCTCGGCGCGCTCGCCGCCGGCGACCTGCCGGGCATCTCGATGGTATTGATCGACGGGCGCATCACCATCGGTCGCAGCCGCAACACGCCGCCCGCGGCGCGTGCGGCCGAGGTCGTCCGCGGCCAGGGGCCCGCGGGAGCCGCGCACTAGTGCGCGTGCGGGCGTTCCACGGTCACCGCTATGCGATCGATCGCGAGCGCGATCTCGGCAAGGTCGTCGCGCCGCCGTACGATCAGATCAGCCCCGAGCAGCAGGATCTTCTCTATGCGATGAGCCCGGCGAACATCGTCCGCATCTCGTATCCACGCGATGAGGCGGAGGGCGGCGCCGAGAAGTACGCGCGGGCGCGCGCGACGCTCGACGCGTGGCTCGCCGAGGGGCTGTGGGCGCGCGAGGCGGCGCCGGCCGTGTATCCGTATCACCAGACATATCGCGTCGACGGCCGCGAGGTGACGCGCGTTGGGCTCGTCGCGCTGGGCCAGGTGACCGACTACGCGCGCGGCGAGGTGCTGCCGCACGAGCGCACCCATTCCGGGCCCAAGCAGGATCGCATGCGGCTGCTGGAGGCAACGGGCGCGGACACGGGCCTGCTGTTCATGCTCGTCGCGGATCCGAGCGGGGCGCTCCTCGCGGCATCGACGCCGGGCGGCGAGCCGATCGCAGAAGCGCGCGATCTCAAGGGCGAGCGGCATCGCCTCTGGCGCGTGACCGATCCGACGACGATCGCCCGCGTCCAGGCCGCGCTGGGCGGCGCGCGCGTGATCATCGCCGACGGCCACCATCGCTACGAGACGGCGGTGGAATACGCGCGGCGCCATCGGGGCGCGGACGACAAGCTCATGGCCTTCTTCAGCCTCGACGGGCCCGGCCTCACGATCTTCCCCAACCATCGTCTCGTGCACGACGTCGAGCACTTCTCGCTGGCGCACCTCAGCGACGCCGCGCGCCGCTGGTTCGACGTGGCGCCGCTCGCCGACCCGCTCGCGTTTCACCCGACGAACCGCTCGCTCGGCGTCGTCACCCAACAGGGCGCCGTGAGCCTGACGCTGCGGCCGGAGGCCTTCGACACGCTGCCGTGGCCGGCGGGCACGTCGCGCGCGTGGCGTGAGCTGGCCGTGTCGATCCTCCACGAGGGCGTGCTGAAGCCGCTCTGCGACATCACGGACACCAAGCTCGACGCCAAAACGC
>QHSO01000105.1 GCA_003220475.1 Candidatus Rokuibacteriota bacterium
CGGTAGCCAGGACTGTCTGTCGGCCACCATGCGCACGGCCTTGGGAAGATCGCGGGACAGATCGCGCTCGGCCAGGTGTCCCCAGGCGCCGCGACGCGCCGCCTCGAGCAGCAGCGTGCTCGACGCCGGGCGCCGGCCGAGAAGCAGCACGCCGGCATTCGGACTCAGGCGCCGCAGGAGCGGCAGGGCATCCAGCGCCCGACGCGGAGAGCGCGCGGCATCGAGCAACAGCACGCTCGGCGGATAACGGCGCAGCACGCGATGAGCGTCGGCGAGCGAGGCGCCGCGGCTGGCGATGTGCTCCGCGGCGAGAATCGTGTGGCATCGCCGGCGCAATGATGCGTCGGCGACGACGACGATTGACAGATTGGCTTCGAAAATTTTGGCGGCGGTCGATTGCGTCAAGGCATGCCTTGATGCCATGACTCGACGTGCGCGAACAATCGGACCTGGGTCTATCCGACCTTTGTCTGAGGCGTAGCGGAGCGGCCGACGGCGACGGCGAGCTCGAGACGCGTGGAGAGACCGAGCTTTTTGAAGACGCTCGTCAGATGTGTCTTGACCGTCTTGATGGAGATCGCGAGTCGGGTCGCGATGTCCTTGTTGCTCGCGCCGGCGGCGACGAGGCTCACGAGCTCGCGTTCACGCGGCGTCAGCTGCTCGGCGCCGGCGATGGCGGGCGTCAGCGCGGCGGTGCGCAGCGCGAGCTCCTCGATGAGCCGCACCATGACGCGGCGGCCGACCCAGATCTCACCGGCCTCGACGAGCTGGACGGCTCGGCGCAGCAGGTCGGTCGGCGTGTCACGCGGACAGAAGCCTGCGGCGCCCGCCTTGAGCGCCTGCACCGCGAGGGCGTCGTCGTCCGTGCCCGCGAGCACGATCGTCTTCGCCAGTGCGCTGAGCGCCGAGACGATGCCGAGACCTTTGGCGTCGGGCGTCGGTCCGAGATCGAAGAGAATGACCGACGGCATCGAGGCCGCCAGCTGTTTCGGAAGATCCTCGCCGGCGTTGATCGCCGAGATCGGCCGCGAGCCGTTGCCGGCGCGAAGGCTCTGCAGCAAGCGGCGGCAGTAGGACGGCTCGACACCGGCGATCGCGACGGCGCCACTCGCGGAGCGCGCTATGGGTCTCGCGTTCATACGACCTTTGTCTCAGCAACCGAAGTGCCATAGCCGGAACCACACGAAAATGCGCCTGTCCGACGATCAGCGGCTGGTGAGCGGACAGCTTTGAGCCACGGCGTGGCGGTCGAGGATCATCCACGACGGCCGGAGCGCGGCGTCAGGGCTCGACGGAACGGCGGCGAATCTCGTCGAGGAACCGCGCGGGCACGCGCAGGAACGCCTCGACGACGGCCGGATCGAAATGCGTTCCGGCGCAGCGCTTGATCTCGGCCTTCGCGGCGTCGAAGGTGATCGCCTTCGAGTACGGCCGATCGAACGTCATCGCGTCGAACGCATCGACCACGGCGAAGATCCGCGCGCCGAGCGGAATGTCCTCGCCACCGAGGCCGCGCGGATAGCCGCTACCGTCCCACTTCTCGTGGTGCGAGTACACGATCGGCACGGCGCCACGCAGGAAGGGAATGCGCTCGATCAGGCGCCTGCCGATCTCGGGGTGCGTGCGCATCACCTTCCACTCCTCGGGCGTGAGCGGGCCTGGCTTCAGCAAGATGGCGTCGGGGATTCCGATCTTGCCGATGTCGTGCAGCAGCACGCCGTGCGCGAGATCGCGCAACAGCTCCTGCGGCACGCCGTACTCCTTGGCCGTGGCCAGGGCGTAGCCGTGCACGCGACGCGAGTGGGATTCGGTGCCGATGTCGCGCGTATCGAGGGCGGAGCCCAGCGCCTCCAGCGTCGTGCCGTAGGTCGCCTCGAGCTCCTGATACGCGGCGGTCAGGTGCTGCGTCGCCTCCTCCACCCGCCGCTCGAGCATTGCCTGGTAGGCGCGCCGCTCGATGAGCAGCTGACGGCGTTCGAGCGCACGCTCGGCGGCGATGAGCAGCTCCTCGACGTTGACCGGCTTCATGATGAAGTCGTAGGCGCCGAGCTTGAGGCTCTCGATGGCGGTCTTCACGTCGGCCGCGCCGGTGAGCACGATGACGGCCGCGTCGCCATCCGCCGCGCGAATCTGCTGGAGCAGCTCGATGCCGCCCATCACCGGCATCTTGAGGTCGGTGACGACGAGCTCCGGACGCTGCGCGGTGTACGCCTCCACACCGGCGCGACCGTCTTCTGCCAACCGGCAGCCGTAGCCGGCGGACATGAAGATCTGGTGAAGGACTTCTCTGACCTGCCGATCGTCGTCGACGATCAGGATGTCCCGCGAGCCGTTTTCCACGCTACGAAACCTTCGCGGCCGAGCCCGATGCGGCGGCCACCTGGTTCTTGCCCGCCCGTTTGGCGGCGTACAGCGCTTCGTCGGCCGCGCGGAAGAGGTCCTCCGCCGTCGTCGCCTCGTCGTCCGGCAGGCTGGCGACGCCGAAGCTGGCCGTGACGATCTTGCCGTGCGAGAAGGGGTACTTGGCGACGACCTCACGGATGCGGTCGGCGTAGAGTCTGGCGCCCGCTTTCGACGTCTCGACCAGAAGCACGGCGAACTCGTCGCCGCCGTACCGCGAGACGACGTTGATGCCGCGCGAGTGCTTCATGAGGATCTGGGCCACGTCGCGCAGGGTGTCGTCGCCGACCGCGTGTCCGAGATCGTCGTTGACGGCTTTGAAGCCGTCCAGGTCGAGCAGGACGACGGACACGGGATGGTTGAACCGGCGGTAGCGTGACAGCTCCTCCTCGAGCCGGAGCGAGAAGAATCTGCGATTGTAGAGGCCTGTCACCTCGTCCTTGAACGAGGTCTCCTTGAGCCGGGCGTTGGTTGACTCGAGCTCCTTGTACGCGGCGTCCAGGCGCGTGGCAAAACTGTTGATTTCTCCCGCCTGTTGCTCGATGGTCTCGAGCATCCGGTTGAAGGAGGTCATCAGCGTGCCGACCTCGTCCTTTCGACGGCCGAGCCCGGAGATGGCGCGCTCGCTGGCGAGCATCTCCGCGATGCGTGCCACCGTGCGGCCGACGTCCCAGATGATGTAGGCGCCGACGATCATGCCGATCACGGTGGAGGCCAGGAGCGCCTGCAGGCCGCCGATGAACATCGACTGCTCGTTGGGCAGCGTCGGCAGCACGAAACTGCGCACGACCCAGGCCAGGACAAGCAGGGGCACGGCCGAGGATAGCGTCAGGGCCACGGCCAGTTTTTTACGCAGACGCTGGCCTGCGACGACGAGATCTTGGGAGCCATCAGCCGGCATGGGCGATCCATTATTCTTGTTGCCCGCGTTGGCTGTCAATGTCAGAATTTTCAGCGACTTATATGCGCATGGTTGCCGACCACAAACTCGACTGCCTCGGGCTCTTTTGCCCGATGCCGGTGCTCAAAACCCGCGATGCGATAAAGCAAATGGCCGTCGGTCAGGTCCTCGAGATGACCTCGGACGACCCGGCCTCCGAAGCCGACATGACCAGCTGGGTGGCCCGCACGGGTCACGAGCTCCTGGAGATCGAGAGGGATGGCGCGGTCTACCGTTTCCTCCTCCGAAAGACTCGCTAGAACCGGTTCGGGCGTCACCCGCGTGTACCTCGACTACGCGGGCTTCTCGCCCGTCGACCCTCGCGTGGTCGCGCTCATGCGTCCGTTCCTGGAGGGCGGCGTCGGCAATCCCTCGGCGCCGCACTCCCTGGGGCTCGAGGCGCGCGCTTCCCTCGACGGCGCCCGCGCCAAGGTCGCGCGCCTCGTCGGCGCGACGCCGGCCGGCGTCGTGTTCACCGCGAGCGCGACGGAGGCCAACAATCTCGCCATCCGCGGTCTCGCCGAGCGCGCGAGCGGGCGTCACGTCGTCACCTCGGCCGTCGAGCACATCTCGGTGCTCAACGCCTGTCGCCATCTCGCCAAGCACGGCTGGGAGATCGCCTACGTGCCGGTGGATGCGGAGGGCCGCATCGATCCGGAGGCCGTCGCGCGTGCCCTGCGCGACGACACCGCGCTGGTATCGGTGATGGCGGCCAACGGCGAGATCGGCACGGTCCAGCCGCTGCGCGAGATCGGACGCGCAGTGCGAGCGCGGGGCGTGCCCTTCCATGTCGACGCCGTCGGCGCCGCCGGCCGCGTCCCGGTGGCCGTCGACGACCTCGGCATCGACCTGTTGACGCTGTCCTCGAACGATCTGTACGGACCGCCGGGCGCGGGCGCGCTGTGGGTGCGTGCGGACGTCAAGCTCAGCCCCGTCGTCGTCGGCGGCGGGCAGGAGAGCGGTTATCGCGCGGGCACGGAAAACCTGCCGGCGATCGTCGGCATGGGCGTCGCCGCCGACCTCGCGCGCGTCGAAGGGCCCGCGGAGATCGCGCGCCTGGCAACGCAGCGCGATCGGCTGTTCGAGGGCGTGCTGGAGCGCGTGCCGCGCGCGCGGATCACCGGCGCGCGCGGCGCCGCGCGGCTGCCGCACCACGCCAGCTTCGTCGTGTCCGGCGTCAAGGCCGACGGCGTGCTGCTCGAGCTCGACCTGCGCGGTGTCGCCGCGTCGTCGGGCTCGGCGTGCAACATGGCGAGCGGCGAGCCGTCGCACGTGCTCCGCGCGATCGGCTGCGCGCGCGACGAGGTGGAGGGCTCGCTCTGCTTCACGCTCGGCCGCTGGACGACGGCCGCGGAGGTCGACGCCGTCGTCGAAGCGCTGCCCGCCGTGATCGAGCGCCTACGTCGTCTCGCGCCCTGACGTGCGGCTCTTCCTCTTCGACGTCGACGGCACGCTGGTGACGGCGCGCGGCGCCGGCCGCGCCGCCTTCGGCCGCGCGCTCGACGCCACGTACGGCACCGCCGGCGCCATCGAGACCTACGACTTCCGCGGCAAGACCGATCCGCGCATCGTGTGGGACCTGCTGCGCGGTGCCGGCCTCGATGAGGCCACGATCGCGCGCGGGCTCGACAGGTTTTACGCCGCGTACCTCGAGGAGCTGCGCCGGATCATCGGCGACGGCTCGCGCGTGCAGGTTCTGCCCGGCATCGCCGACGTCGTCCGCGCGCTGGCCGCGCGCGACGACGCGCTCGTCGGCCTGCTCACCGGCAACGTCGAGGCCGGCGCTCGGCTCAAGCTGGCGTCCACGGGACTGTGGCCGCTGTTCCGCGTGGGCGCCTTCGGCTCGGACGACATGGATCGCCGCCGCCTGCCCGCTATCGCCTGCGAGCGCGCGCGCGTCGTCGCGGGTCGCGAGTTCCCGTTCGAGCGCGTCACGATCATCGGCGACACCCCACTGGACGTGGACTGCGCGCGTGCCTGCGGCGCCGTCGCGGTCGCGGTGGCGACGGGGCAGCATCCGCGCGACGAGCTCGCCGCGTGCGCGCCCGACCACATCTTCACGGATTTCACCGACGTGCCGGGGGCGGTCGCCGCCCTCACCGGCTCCGCGCGCTGAGCTGCGGCCGGCCGTGTGGGTCCATCTCGCTGACGTGCGGCTCGTGGTGCTCTGGATCCACCTCGTCGGCGCCGTGGTGTGGATCGGCGGGCTCGCGTATCAGACGCACGTGCTGCTGCCGGGCGCGCGGCGCGGCGATCCACGGCCGTTCGCCGACGCGGCCAGGCGTGCGCGCCCGGTGACGTGGACCGCGGTCGCGCTCGTCGTGCTATCCGGCTTCTACAACGTGACCCAGCTGGGCCCGCTCGAGCGCGTGCTGCAGTCGGGCGCCGGCCTCATGCTCGCCGCCAAGTTCACGCTCGTGATCGTGGCCGTCGCCCTCGCCGCGCAGCGCGACTTCGCACAGTTGCCGATACTCGACGCCGCCATCCGCGGCGGCGGCGACGCCACGCGCGCCCTCACGGCCGTCGGCCGGCTCGACCGTGTCGTGCTGCTGCTGGCCGTTGTCGTCATCTACCTGGGGCTCGCGGTCTCGCGCGCGTGAGCCGAGGCCCGCGTCAGCGTGGCGCTCAGACGAGCGGGCGCAGACCCAGCATGCGCGCCAGCACCCCGACGCGCTCGATGAGGCCCGGCGAGAGCGGAATGCCCTCGCGGCGGCGGCGCGCCTCACACTCCGCCTCCGGCTCGCCCGCGACGTAGACGCGCGTCTGCCCCTCGGCGGGCGGCGTCGACTTGAGCGAATCGAAGAAATCGTCCATGTCGCGCTTGAAGTCCGCGAGCGGGCGGAAGCGCGCGGGGTCGATGGCGATGAAGCAGTGGCCGGTGTCCTGCAGCTTGCGCTGCGCACGGTCGGTTCGCTGGAAGAGGTCGCCGTACACGGCGCCCGGCAGGATGCCGGAGAGGATGTCGACCATCACCGCGAGGCCGTAGCCCTTGTGGCTGCCGAGCTCACGCGTTCCGCCGAGCGGCGTTTGCAGCCGATGCTTCATCGCGACGTCGGGATCGGTGGTGGGTTCGCCGCCGTCGTCGAGCGCCCAGCCCGAGGGAATCGGCTTGCCCCAGCGGCTGGCGATGCGCAGCTTGCCGAAGGCGACGGTGGTCGTCGCCATGTCGAGCACGAACGGCGCGTGCCGCCCGGCCGGGGCTGCGAACGAAATCGGATTAGTCGACAGCTTTGGGGCGCGGCCGAACGTCGGCACCATCGCGATAAACGCGGAATTGGTGGTGGCCACGCCGATCATGTCGTGTTCGAGCGCCATCATCGAGTAGTTGGCGGCCGCGCCGAAGTGGCCGGAGTTGCGCACGGTGACGATGCCGATGCCGTAGGTCTTCGCCTTGTCGATGGCGAGGTTCATCGCCAGCGACGACACCCAGTGTCCGAGTCCCTTCGCGCCGTCGTAGAGACCGGTGGCCATGCTGTCCTTCTCGAGGACGGCGTCGGCGTCCATCACGACGAAGCCGTCCTGCCACAGCTCGTGATACCGCGGCAGCATATCGATGCCGTGCGAGTCCACGCCGCGGAGATCTGTCCGCACCATGAGCTCGGCGGTGACGGCCGCGCGCTCGCGCGGCATCTTCATCGCGCAGAGCGCGTCGGCGATGAACGCGGTGAGCCGCGTATGATCGACGACGACGGAGGTCTCGGCCATGGCGGGAGTCTCCTTCAGGACGGCAGGCCGGTGATCTTGATACCGGCGTTCTTGAGCTTGTAGCGGCGATTGATGGTCGCGAGCAGGGCGGTGATCCCTTCGACCGGGCCCGCGTTGGACAAGGGACCGACGTCGATGACGCGCAGGCCCATCGAGCGACCGAGCTCCGTCACGACCGTCTTGGCCTCGACGTCGGCGCCGCACATCAGCAGGTCGCTGTCGATGTCGTGCTCGGCCTCGGCCAGCTCGTGGGCGGCGATGTGGTGGAACGCCGCGACTACCTTCGCCTCCGGCAGCAGCGCCTGCACTTCCTCCGCGGACGAGCCCGCCGGCGGCGGCGTGAACAGCCGCGGGCCGCCGAAGCTCAGTGCGACCACGGTGCTCACGACGACCTTGCCGCGACACGCCTCGCGCGCCGGCGGCAGCGTCGCCGCGAGACCCGTCGCCGGCAGCGCGATGACCACGACGTCGCCGAGCGCAGCCGCCTCGGCGTTTGCCTTGCCGACGATCGTCAGCTTCTTGGTGCGCTCGCGCAGCTCGACGGCTTTGTCGTGCGCGCGCGCGGCGTCGCGCGAGCCGATGATGATCGCGTGGCCCACCAGCGCCCAGCGCGTCGCCAGACCGGAGCCTTCCTTGCCGGTACCGCCCAATATTGCGATGTTCATTTGTAGCGGGGTCCGTGTGCTCGGCTATGACCGAGGGTGGGCTGTTCTAGATGGGGGGTGGCTCCGCTCAACGGCGTCGGTTCGAGTGCGCGCGGTATCGACATGTCGTCATCCTCAACGGAATAAATCACGCGCCGGATCGCGCAGCAGGCTCTTGCTGCCGATGCCGTCGTCGGGGGGCAGGACGAGGCCGCGCACGAGGGCGGCGGGGACGCGGTCGAGCTTGCCCATCACCGGCTCCGCGGCCGAGGCGAGTTCGTCGGCGAGCGCGAGGACGGTCGCCTGCAGCGGTCGCCCTGCGGGATCGCGCTCGCCGAGATAGCTCTTGAGCGGTGCGAAACCCGCAACCCCGATCGCGATGTTGGTGAGGCCCTCGCGCCACGGCCGCCCGAACGTATCGGCGATCACGACGCAAACCTCGCCTCCGGCCGCCGCGGAGAATCGCTCTCGCAACGCGTGCGCCGAGCGGTCGGGATCCTCCGGCAGGAGGGCAACGGTGTCGGCCTCGACGTTGGACTGGTCCACCCCCGCGTTCGCGCAGACCCAGCCGTGATGCGTCTCGGTCACGAGCACGCCGCGATCCATGCGGACGACGCGACGCGACTCGCGCAGGATGACTTCGACCAGTCGCGCGTCCCTGCCGAGACCCGAGGCCATTGCGACGGCGACCGCCGACGGCGTCACGTCCGTGAGCTTCAGCAGCCGGCCTTCGGCCTTGGAGACGATCTTCTGGCTGATGACGGCGAGATCGCCCGGCGCGATCGGCGTCGACTGCCGCGCCGCCGCGGCGAGCACCAGCGCGGCGACGTCGTCGCCGGGCCGGACCTCGCCGATGCCCTCGATGCCGATGACCTCGTAGCGCACGGTCACGAGGCTCGCGGCACGCCGGCCGGCTGCACGCGGCCGTTGGACCGCCACGTCGCGACGAGTCGCGCGCTGACCGTCGCGCCCGGCGCCGCGAGCAGCGCGTCCAGATCGTCCGGCGCGTCGACGTCGAGCCCGAGGCCGGGCAGCGAAACGACACGCGGCTCGAGGCCGCGCGCGCGGGCGGCGGCCAGATGATTCTCGAACGACGGCTCGCCGAACGTGAGCGGCATCGCGTCGGGCGGGGCCAGGGCCGCGCCGTTGGTCCCCAGCCCGGAACGCGAGGGCGCGAACGCGGGCGCTCCCGGCGCGGCGGCCTGCACGAGACGCCGGATCTCGTCGGCGGTCACGCACGGCACGTCGCCTGGAATCGTGACGAACACGCGCGCGCCCAGACGCGCGGCCTCCGCTTGCGCGCGCGCCACCGCCGCGGTGTGCCCGCGGTTGGCGTCCTCGACGAGCGGCTCGGCGCCGCGTGCGCGCGCCAGTGCGCTGACCGCCGGCTCGCGCGTCACCACCCAGACGCGATCGAGTCGCGCCGCGGCGAGCGCGGTCAGTACGTCCTCGAGCATCGCGGCGGCCAGCGCGGCGCGCTCGGCGACGGCCAACGCCGGCACCAGGCGCTGCTTGGCGTTGACGAGATCCTTCACGGGCACGGCGGCGACGAGCATGCCGCCTATTGTAGCGGGAGCCGCGCGCGCGCGGCGTCCAGCACGGCGCGCGCCAGCGCACGCTCGCGCTCGGCGTCCGGCATCATCACGTCGGTCGGCACCGCTCGCACGCCGAGCGCCGCGAGCTCCGGCGCGCACGCGGCATCGTCGCGGGCGACGAGCAGCGTCTGCAGCCACGGCGCGTACGCGTGCGCGATCCCGACCGGCGAGACCGGCAAGCCTCGCGCGCGCATCAGCGCGCCGGCGGGTCCGCTGACGGCGGCACCGCCGACGATCGGGCTCACGCCCACGACGGGCGCGCGCGCGGCGGCCAGCGCGTCGGCGATGGCGCGCACAGCGATGATCGGCCCAACGGAGGTGACGGGATTCGAGGGACAGACGACGACGAGGTCGGCCTCGCGGATCGCCTCGACGACGCCGGGGGCGGGCCGCGCGCGGTCGGCGCCGTCGTAGTCGATGCCGACGACCTCGGCCTGGCATTTGTCGCGGACGAAATACTCCTGGAAGCCGAGGCGGCCCTCGGGCGTGCGGATCGTCGTGCGCACGGCATCGTCGCTCATCGGCAGGAGGCGCGCCGCGACGCCGAGCGTCCGGCAGAGCTGCGCCGTGATCGCCGACAGCGACTGACCGTCGCGCAGCGCGCGTGTGCGCACGAGATGGGTCGCGAGGTCCCGGTCGCCGAGGGTGAACCACGTCGGCGCCCCGTAGACGGCCATCGCCGAGAGGCAGCGAAAGGTCTCATCGGCCCGACCCCAGCCGCGCCCGGTGTCGAGGACGCCGGCGAGCGCGTACATCACCGAGTCGAGATCGGGCGAGACGCGCAGCCCCCACACCTCGGCGTCGTCGCCCGTGTTGACGACGACGGTCAGCGCCGAGGCATCGAGCGCTGCTGCGAGACCACGGAGCAGCTTGGCTGCGCCGGTGCCGCCAGCCAGTGCCGCGACGCGCACGCGCGCCTCAGTTCGCCGCAGCTTCGCGCAGCGTCCAAAGGGCGCTGCCGCCGCGCCACGCATAGAGCCCGACGCCGGTGCGAGCGGCGAGCGGCGCGGGCAGCGTCACCTCGGGCACAGGGATGAAGCCGAACCGCACCCACACGCGGTCGAGCCCCTGTGGGCGCGCGAACACCGTCGTGGCGCCGAGCGCGGTGGCGTGATCGAGCGCCGCGGCGAGGAGCTGCGCGGCGACTTCGAGCGGATCGTCTGGCCCGTCGTCGGTGCTGACGACCGGCCCGTGGAGCAGGAAGTCACCGCGGTCGCGCTCCGCGGCGACGGCACCGACGAGGCGCTCGCCGCGCACGCCCGCCACGTACGCGCCCCACGCCAGCACGAGCGGCGTGGAGGGCCAGGCGACGGCGGCGAAGTCGAAGAGCGCGCGGGCCGCCGCGGGATCGGGCAGGGGCCGATATCCGATGCCCTGCCAGACCCGCGGGAGCGTCGCGGATGCGAGAGACGGCGCCGAGGAGCGTCGAGTCTCTGGAGAGGAAGCGTCGAGGTCCGGGGCCGGGCGGCGGGACCTACTTCTTCCCAAGCACGGCGTCCTTCACGCTCTTCGCGAGCCGGAACTTGCACACGCGCTTGGCCGGGATCTTGATCGGCTCGCCCGTCTGCGGATTGCGGCCCATCCGCGCCTTGCGGTTCGCCAGCACCAGTTTCCCGAAGCCCGGAAGGACGAAACCGTTCTTCGCTTCCTTGCACGCGAGCGCCAGAGTCTCGTCGAAGAGCTCGACGATCTGCCGCTTCGAGAGATTGGTCTTGCCAGCGAGGTGCGCCATGACTGCGGACTTGCTCATCATCTTCGCCACAGGAGATCCTCCTCGATCGAGTGGAATGTGGAGTGAATTAATACCAC
>QHSO01000106.1:0-17054 GCA_003220475.1 Candidatus Rokuibacteriota bacterium
ACGCTCGGTCTTGGTGACCGTAGGCAGATCGAGCTGTCGCCCGTAGTCGTCCGCTTCATGCCTCACTCTATCAACCGCGGTCTGAACTGAAGATACAAGGCAGGAACAACAGACTGCCCATGGGTAATTGAGGGGGGTTTGGGGGACGGTCGACTGCCCACGCGCGAATGAGGGGGTTTGGGGGAAGCCGTTAGGGGTCCCCCAAGTTAACGGATGATGTGGTCGGCGCTCGACAACAGGCTTGGCGGCAGCGGCACCTCCAGCGCGGCAGCGGTCCGCGCATTGAGCACGAGCTCGAAGCGCGGCGGGCGTTCGACGGCCAGGTCGGCCGCACGCGCGCCGCGAAGCAAGCGGTCCACCGTCGCGCCCGCGCGGCGAAATGTGTCGGGCACGCTCGGCCCCCGCGCGAGCAGTCCGCCCACCTGCGCGTAGCGAACGAAGGCCCCCGCGGAAGCGACCTTTCGGCGGATCGCACGCTTGGCCAGCGGCGTGGCGTCGGCCTGCAGCTGCGGCGAGGTCAGGACGATCATGGCGGCGTGCGCGGGGGCCACGCGTCGGGCGAGGGCGTCGGGCGAGCCGCCGGCACTGTCGAGCGTCTCGATCTCGACGCCGAGCGCCGCGCGAGCCCGGCGGAGCGCGCCCGCCTGCGCGTCGGTGCTCGCGCCGTCGGTCAGCGCCACCATCCGGCGCGTCGTCGGCACGGCCTCGAGCAGCGCGCGGGCCAGCCGAGCCATCGCGTCGTCCAAGTCGCAGAAGAATCCGGTCACGTTGGCGCCGGGCCGCGCCAGCGTGCGCACGAAGCCGCTCGCGATCGGGTCGTGCTCGAAATCGATGGCGACGATCGGGATGGCGTCGGTCGCTTCGCGCGCGGCCCGCGCCGCCGTGTGCTCTCCGGCGACGATGACGCTGACGGGCAGGCGCGCCAGCTCACGGGCGGCGGAGCGCCAGTGGTCAGCGCCGGAGCCGCGGCGGAGCACGATGACGTCCTCGCCGACGTCCCACGCCGCGTCGCTCAGACCCTGCACGAAGATCGCCGCGAGCGGGATGTGGTCGGTCAGGATGCCGACGCGTGGAACCGCCGACCACGCGACGCCGCCGCGAGCCACGAGGCCGGCGGCGAGCCCGGCGACAAACGCGCGCCGGCCGATCAGGCCAGCAGCCGTAGTAGCCGTTCGAGCGAGGCCTCGAGCCGGCGCTTGATCTCGTCGCGCGTCGCTCGGTAGCGCGCCTCGTCCTGGCCGACGGGGTCGCGGATGTCGCCGCTGTCGCCGGCAAACTCGCTGAGCGTGTACACGGCGCGGTCGGCGCCGTTCGTTCGAGCGCGGACGAGCCGCTGCTGCTCCTCGGTCATCGTCAGGATCAGATCCGCGCCGGCGAGGAGATCGTCGTGCGCCTTGAGATCCGTGGAGACGATCGTGTCCTCGCCGAGATGGATGCCCTCTTCGCGCAGGACGATGCGCGCGTCGAGCGAGGCAATCATGCCGTCGCGTGCGTGCGGCCCGATGCCACCGGACCGCACGCGAATGCGCCCGTCGAGGCCGCGCTCGGCCAGCATCTTCTCGAGCAGCGCGTGGGCCATCACGCTGCGACACGTGTTGGCCTGGCAGACGACGAGGACCGTTCTAGCCACGCGTGTCGGGCAGCGGGCGATAGTAGGGGCGGCCGCCGCCGACCCAGGCCTGCAGCATCTCGCGAAATTGCGGCCCCATCGGATCGATGCCGCGGATCGGCATCGACCCGCGGCGAATCGTGAAGTCGTGCGGCGCCAGCTCGCCGGCGCGCACGAAGTGACGCTCGGCGGCGTCACGCGCGCCGTGTCGCGCGAGCCATTCCGCCAGGCCGAATTCCGCGCGCGCCTGCTGGTCGAGCGCGGTCGGCAGCGTCTGCAGACCGCGCGTCTCGCTCGCGGCGAACCCGGACGTCTCGCCGCGCGCCCAGGCCCGCACGGCGGCCAGCGGCCGCGCGGACTCGAGGTTGGTGATGTGCTTGAACGTGTCGGTGCCGAAGACGACGTCGTTGGGGCGCACGATGCGGCCGCGCTCGTCGATCCAGAGCGCGGTGGGCACGTTCACGATGTTGTAGAGGTCGGCGACGACGTGCTGTGTGTCGATCAGCACCGGATAGGTCGGCGCCGCTTTCTCGATCCAGGGCCGCGCGTCGTCCGCGCTCTTGTCGAGCGCGATCGCGATGACGACGAACCGAAGGTCGCGCAGCTCGTCGTAGAGCGCCTGCCACACGGGCAGGTCGAGCCGGCAGCCTCACCACGAGGCCCACGCGACCATGAAGACCTTGCGGCCGCGATACGACGACAGCATGTGCGGTCGGCCGGCGAGATCGGACAGTGTGAAGTCCGGCGCGATGAGGCTGCCGAGCGCCTGCGCGCGCTCGCCCGCCGAGACGCCGACGAACGCCGCGCCGGCCTCGGCATCGAGCGCGAGCGGGCGATCGAGCGTGGCGGCGACCTCACCGAGATCGAACACGCCGCCCTCGCCGAGTCGAGAGCCGGCGGGCAGCGGCACGCACATCGTGTCGTTGCAGAGTGTTCCGTCGTGCAGCTCCCAGCCGAGCGCCTCGCGCAGCGCGTCCGCCGTGAGCTGCACGCGGCCGTCTTCGACGCGCGCGTCGACGCGACGCTCGCCGCCGCCTTCGATGATGGTGAACATCGTCCTTACCCCCACGCCCACACGGGCTGCTCGAAGTGGTCCACGCGCGTCGGCCGACCGTGCATCACGACCTCGCGCACCTGATACACGACGGCCGCCGTCGGCGCGTGCACCAGCGTCGACAGCAGCGGCACCTGGATGACCGGTCGGTCGCTCTCGGGAATCGTCACCAGACGCGGCACGTCGGGGTGATCGAGATCGTCGAGCGGCACACAGTGCACGGACGCCACCTCGTCGGGGTTCGGCACGAGCACGGGATCGACGCCGCCCCAGAAGACGACGGGTGTGATGAGAAAGCCCGAGCGCGTCGGATAGTCGTCCAGCACGCCGAGCGCGGCGTCGGGATCGAGCACGAGCCCGACTTCCTCGGCCAGCTCACGCCGCGCGCCGTCGACGGCCGACTCGCCCGGCTCGAGCCGCCCGCCGGGCAGCGCCCACTGCCGCGCGTGCTGGCGCAGACCCGACGCACGCCGCGTGAGCAGAAAGCACGCGCGTCCGGTCGCATCGCCGAGCAGCACGACGGCCACGGCCGCCGGCCGCCGCCCATCGACCGCCAGCGCCCGCCGCTCGAACACCGCGAGATGCGCGCTCGCCCTCGCGCGAAGCGCGTCATCGAGGAGCGACCCGCCTGTCATCAGTAGGCCGGCACCACGCCGGTGCCGACACCCTTGCGCACGGCGGCCACTTCCTCCGCCGCCTTCATGGCGAGGTGGCGCGTGTCGCTCGCGAGCGTGACGAAGCGATAGCCCGCGGCGATCATCTTCAGGGAATAGGCGGCCGTCGCGTTGTGGATGCCGGCAACGACGTTGTGGCGCTTGCATGCCTCGACGATCTGCTGCTGCGCCTCCACGACGGGCGTGTCGGTCTGATCGAGCCGCGGTTTGCAGCCGAGCGCGAGGCTGAGATCCGCCGGGCCCACGTAGATGGCGTCCACACCGGGCGTCGACAGAATCGCGTCGAGGTTCTTGAGCGCCTCGGCCGTCTCGATCATCGGCATCACGACGATGTCTTCGTTGGCGCGCTCCGCGTAGTCGCTGCCCGCGTAAATGGACGCGCGCACCGGACCGAACGAGCGATAGCCGAGCGGCGGATACTTGCACGCGGCGACCAGCGCCTCGGCCTGCGCGCGCGTGTTGATCATGGGGCAGATGACGCCGTACGCACCGGCGTCGAGGATCTTCATCAAGCGGGCGGGATCGTTCCACGGCACGCGCGCCAGTGGGACGACGCCCGTCGTTGAAATACCCTGCAGCATGCTGACAGCGGTTTGGTAATCCACCACACCGTGTTGCATGTCGACCGTCAGCGAGTCGAAGCCTTGATGCGCCAGGACCTCGGCGGTGAACCCCGTCGGAATGGCCAGCCAACCGTTGACGACCGTTTCGCCACGCTTCCATATCGTTTTGAGTCGGTTCTCTCGCACGCGGCTCTCCTTCGGGCGGCGGGCCCGGGCCACTGTACCGCACCTCGGTGGCACTCGTCTTGCGGCGCGTGCGGGCCCGGGGGTTTCCCCGAAGGAGGAAATCATGAAAGCGCTGACTGTCATCAGCTTCGTTGCCGTGGCCCTGATCGCTCTCACTGTCCCGGTGGCGGCCCAGGGGCAGCTGAACGATGCGGATCGTGAGTTCGTCAACAAGGCGGCGATCGGCAACGTGGCTGAGATCGAGCTCGGTCGTGTCGCCACGCAGCGCGCCGCGCGACCATCGGTGCGCTCGTTCGCCGAGCGCATGGTGACGGATCACGGGAAAAACAACGCCGAACTGACTACGCTCGCCCGTAGCAAAGGCATCGACGTGTCGAGCACGCTGGACACGACGCACCAGGCGATGCGCGACCGTCTGAGCGGGCTCAGCGGCGCGGACTTCGACCGCGCGTACATGTCGGAGATGGTCCGCGATCACACGGAAGACGTCGCGCTGTTCGAGCGCGAGGCGCAGAGCGCATCCGACGCCGACGTCAAGGCGTACGCGGCGCGCTCACTGCCGACGCTGCGCGAGCATCTGGCGCTCGCGCGTCAGGTGAACTCCGAGGTCACGCTCGGTCCGACGATCGTCCCGTCAGCGATGGCGGCGGCCGTCGTCGTTCCCTGGTGTCAGGGCGCGTACGCTCCGACTGCGGGCACGAACTTCGGCAACTGCGCTCCGGCGAAATAAGTCGCTGTCCAACGTGGGGGGCCCGCCGCGGGCCCCCCACCTCTATAATCTCCGCGTGACGCCGCATCCCTTCAGCATCCGCGTGTCCGATGACGTGCTCGACGATCTGCGCGCGCGGCTCGCGCGCGTGCGCTGGCCCGACGAGATCGCCGGCGAGCCGTGGCGCTACGGCACCGACCTGACGTACATGAAATCGCTGGTCGCGTACTGGCGCGAGCAGTACGACTGGCGCGCGCACGAGGCGAAGCTGAACGCGCTCCGTCAGTTCACGGTCCCGCTCGGCGGCATCGACCTGCACTTCATCCACGAGCCCGGCGTCGGACCGCGTCCCATGCCGCTGCTGCTCTCGCACGGCTGGCCCGGCTCGATCGTCGAGTTCCAGCGGCTCATCCCGATGCTGACGGATCCCGCGCGCTTCGGCGGCGACCCCGCTGATGCGTTCACCGTGGTGGCGCCCTCGCTGCCGGGCTACGCCTTCTCGTTCCGTCGGCATCCACGTCAATCTCCTCGCCGTGCCGCGTGATCGCAGCGCGACGACGGCGACGCTCGCCGCCGACGAGCGCGCGTATCTCGAGGAACTCGACCATTGGCTGCGCGAGGAGACGGGTTACCAGGCGATTCAGGGCACGAAGCCGCAGACGCTCGCGTACGCGCTGACCGACTCGCCGGTGGGACTCGCGGCGTGGATCGTCGAGAAGGTCCGCACGTGGAGCGACTGCGACGGTGACGTCGAGCGCGCGGTCGACCGCGACACGCTGCTGACGAACGTGATGGTCTACTGGGTCACCGGCGCCATCAACTCGTCGTTCTGGCCGTATTACGCGCGCAACCACGCACCATGGCCGATCACGGCGCAGCGACCGGTGACGGCGCCGACCGCGTACGCGGCGTTCCCGAAGGAGATCCTGCATCCGCCGCGCTCGTGGGTCACGCGCGTGTACACGAACCTGCGCCGGTGGACGGAGATGAAGCGCGGGGGACACTTCGCCGCGCTGGAAGTGCCGGCCGCGCTGGCCGAGGACGTGCGCGCGTTCTTCCGCGAGTTCCGCTGACCGCTGTTACGTCAGCGGGACGTAGTCGTACTCGCCGATTCCCTGCAGGATCAGAAAGGTCGCCGACGTCCGTCCTGCGTTGGTGACCAGATGCGGCCGTCCCGGCCGAACCACGTACGTCTCGCCCGGTCGGAGCCGTACCTCGTCCTTCGGATCGCGCACGAAGATCCGCAGCTCACCCTCGAGCACGTAGAACGTGTCCTGGATGTTCGTGTGGAAGTGCCACGGCACTTGCTGCGTGGGCGAAATCTGCAGCTCGCTGATGCGAAAGCCCGGCCGCTCCGCGTGCCGCGCGCGCCGCTCCACCTCGTACAATCCGCTCGAATCCTTGACGGCCTGCATCCGGTCCTCCTCCTCCTGTGCGCATCACAACATCGGCACGGAGAAAACGAAATTCCCGATTTCGATGGTGGGATTATTGCATGCCCTCCGACCGCCATGACAGAGGGCTTCGAGGAGTTTCTCCGTGAGCGGCGCGAGCGCACCGAGCGGACGCGGCACCTCCTGGTCAGCGTGCTCGCGATCACCTGCATCGCGCTCGCCGTCTCCAACGTCGTGCTCGCGTTGCGCCTCACGTCGGGCCGCGCGCGACAGAGCGCAGAACCGCCGGCGCGCGCCACCAGCGTTCCCCAAGCCGCAAGCCCGAGCGGTGTGACCGAGCCGCCAGCACGCGAAAGCACGACGTCGGCGCGCACCGCCACCGACGAAGCGCCGCCCGCTGTAACGCTGCCGAAGACGAGCGAGCCGGTGCGGCCCGACGCCGCGGCGCCGCGCGGCGCGAGTCCCCAGCCGCTCCAGCCGCCCGCACGCGCGGACGCGGCGCCGCCGGCGGTCGCGGCGCGCCCGTCCGATGCGGCCGACTTGCCTCCGCGAGCGCCCGCCGCGCCGACGCCCGCGCGGCGCGCCGCTCCTCCGCGCGAGACGATGCCCGCGCCATCGGCGCTGCCCGCACCGACCGCCGCGCCGGCGGCTGCGGCGCCCGAGGAAGCCACCGCCGCGTGGATGCTGACGACGTATGGGCGCGCCGACGCCGAGGCGCGCGCGCGGGCCGCGCTCGAGTTCTACGACGCGAAGTCGGCCGAAGGCCGATACTGGCGTCGGGTACTCGGTCTCATCGTCACCGCACGCTGAATCACGCTCGATCCCGCTGGTGCAATCGAGGACAATAGGCCGCATGGAAGAGTCCGCGCGCAGTGCGGAGACTGTGCAGGCGCTGCTCGAGCGCGGCGACCGCCGTCGCCTCGTCGATCTGCTGACGGCCGCGCATCCGGCCGACGTGGCGGCGCTGCTGCGCGAGCTGCCGCTCGAAGCGCAGGTGACGGTCTTCCGCTTGCTGTCGGCCCAGCGCGCGGGCGAGGTGCTCTCCGAGCTCGACGATCAGACGCTGCTGCAGCTCGTCCAGGCGCTCGACCAGCTCGAGGTCTCGCGCATCCTCGACGAGATGCCGCCGGACCATGCGGCGGAGGTCGTCGAGGAACTGCCGCCCGCGCAGGCCGAGAGCCTCCTCGAGATGATGAAGGAGGAGCAGTCCGAGGACGTTCAGGAGCTGCTCGAATATGCCGAGGACACGGCGGGGCGGCTCATGTCGCCCAACACGGTGGCCGTACCGGAATCGGCGACGGTGGCCGAGGCGATCGAGCAGATTCGCAAGTCGGCGCCCGAGGGCCGCGGCTTCGAGCTCTATGTCATGGACGACCATCGCCATCTGGTCGGCGTCGTGCCGTTGCGCAGACTGCTCACCGCCGCGCCCACGACACCCATGTGGGCGATCCGCGACGCGAGCGTGGTGAGCGTCTCGCCGGAGACGGACCAGGAAGAGGTGGCGCGGCTGGTCGCCAAGTACGACCTCGTCGCCGTGCCGGTCGTGGATCGCGAGCGACGCCTGCTCGGCACGATCAGCGTCGAGGACGTCATCGACGTGCTCGGCGAGGAGGCCTCCGAGGACATCTTCCGGCTCGCGGGCTCCGATGCCTCCGAGCTCGAGCGCCGCTCGCCGCGCGAGATCGCGCTGATGCGGCTGCCGTGGATTCTCACCACGCTGCTCATCGAGCTCTGCGCGGGCATCGTCATCCACTACTACGACGCGACGCTGAGCCGCGTGATCCTGCTCGCCTCGTTCATGCCGGTCATTCAGGCGATCTCCGGCAATACCGGACTGCAGTCGGTGACGATGGTCGTGCGCGGTCTCGCCACCGGCCACGTGCAGCTCGCGCGGTGGTGGGAGCCGCTGCTGCGCCAGATCCAGACGACGTCGATCATCGGCGCCGTGTGCGGGCTCGTCGTCGGCGTGCTCGGCGCGGTGTGGCACGGCACGCTGTCCTTCGGCCTCGTCGTGGCCGTGTCGATGTTCATCTCCGTGAACCTCTCGGGCGCGGCGGGCACCGCCATTCCGATGGTCTCCAAGAGCCTCGGCTTCGATCCCGCGCTCACGGCCGGGCCGTTCGAGACGGCACTGCAGGACGTGCTCGGCGTCACGATCTTCCTCGGCCTCGCCACCGCGCTGCTTCGCTTCCTCGCGTGAGCGCCTGACCGCCGCGTGGCCGAGCCCTTGTCCATCGCGCGTGTGGTGCGCGCCTTCGCGCTCACCGGCATCCTGTCGATCGGCGGCGGCCGCGCCGCGTTCTTCTATGATGCGCTCGTGACGCGCCGGCGCTGGATGCGCGCCGAGGAGTTTCTGCAGGACTTCACGCTCGCGCAGCTGCTGCCCGGGGCCACGTTCTCCAACCTCGCGATCACGCTCGGCCACCGCCTCGCCGGCGTCGGCGGCGCCTTCGGTGGCCTGCTCGCGGTGATCGTGCCTGGCGGCGTGATCCTGGTCGTGCTCGCGGCGATCTATCTCGCCCGTGGGCTGACGCCGGACGTGGCGACGCTCATGCGTGGCATGAGCGCGGCGGTGGTGGGGCTTGTCGCCGTGACCACGCTTCGTATGGCTCGTCCGGCGCTCGTCAGCGCGCGCGCCCTGGCGATCGCCGCCGTCACGTTCGTCGCGGTGGGACCGCTGCGGCTCAACACGCCTGTCGTCATCGTCGTGATGACCGTCGTCGGGCTCTGGCTGAACCGTCCCAAGCCGGCGCGATGAGAGATCTGCTCGTAATCCCGAGGCGCGCCACGGCTTCGCCGGGGCGCGTCCGAGCGGTGGGGGTCTGGGGGCCATTTCGGGGCCCCCAGCAAGAATGACGGATTTGCTCTTGATGACGTGGACGTTCCTCTGGCTGAGCCTCCTCTGCGTGGGCGGAGGTCTCGGGGTGATTCCCGAGATGCAGCGTCAGGTCGTCGTCCGCCACGGCTGGGTGACCGCCCGCGAATTCGTCGACGGCTATACGCTCGCGCAGCTCACACCGGGACCGACGATGCTCGTGGTCGCGTTCGTCGGCTATCGCGCCCACGGCCTGCTGGGAGCCCTGCTCGCCACGGTCGCGATGTTCCTGCCGACGTCGCTCATCGTCGTCCTCGTCGCGGAGCAGTGGCAGCGACTGCGCACCCACCGCTGGGCGGCTTCGGCGGAGCGCGCGCTGTTGCCGGTCGGCATCGGGCTGTCGACGGCCGGCGCGTACACGCTGGCCCGATCTGCGCTGCACGACGTCACCACGGTGGCGGTGGCACTCATCGCCGGCCTGCTGCTCTATCACGGCCGCGTATCGGCGATCCTCGTCGTCGTGCTCGGCGGCGTGGCGGGCTGGCTCCTCCTGTGACGGCCGCGGCGGCGCCCACGGTCGTCATCATCGGGCTCGGCTTCGGCCGCGCTCACGTACCAGGCTTCCAGGCCGCCGGGGCGCGGGTGATCGCCGTGTGCCAGCGCGACGAGGCCGCGGCTCGCAAGGTCGCCGCCGCCTATGGCGTGCCGCGCGCCTACGCGCGCTGGGAAGACATGCTCGCGGCCGAACACCCCGACATCGTCGTCATCGCGACGCCGCCCCACCTGCATCGCGCCATCGCGCGCGCGGCGTCGGCCGGCGGAGCGCACGTGCTGTGCGAAAAGCCGCTGGCGACCTCGCGCGAGGACGCGGAAGCGATCGTCGCCGACGTCGCGCGCGCTGGACGCGTCGGGATGACCGGGTTCAACTGGCGCTTTCCCGCGGCCATGCAGCGGATGCGCGCGCTCATGGCCGAGGGCGCCATCGGGCGTGTGCTGCATGTGCGCGCCGACTGGCTCGGCGCACGCTGGGCCGACGAGGACGCGCCGACGACGTGGCGGATGGATCGAGAGCAGGCGGGTCACGGCGCGATGGGCGACATGGGCGTGCACGTCGTGGACCTCGTGCGGTGGACGTGCGGCGAGTTCGAGCGCGTCACCGCGCATGCGGGTATCGCGTATCCCGACAAGCCGGTCGCCGGCACCGCCCGGCGCACCGACGCCGAAGACTATGTGAGCCTGATCGGGGAGCTGACCTCCGGCGCGCAGGTCTCGTTCGTCGCGAGCCGCGCCGCGCACGGACGCAACGAGCACGCCCTCGAGATCTCCGGAACGCGCGGCGCGCTCGCCTACCGACTCACGCGCGCGAGCCCGCGCTGGTACGCGGGCACGCTCGCGATGGCGACCAGGGGCGGCGGCTTCACGCCCGTTCCCGTCGAGACGGTGGAGGTCGAGGGCAGCGACCCGATGGATCTCATCGGGCGCGCCACCATCGCGCCGCTCGCGGCGCGACTGCTGGCCGCGATCCGTGGCGAGGCGCCGGCCGATCCCTCGCTCACCGATGGCCTTCGCGCGCAGCTCGTGCTCGAGGCCGCGCGCGAGGCGGCCGCCCGGCGCGTCTGGGTGGATCTGCCTAGCGCTTGAAGATGCCGTAGAGCCACTGGCCGAGCAGCCCCATCACGGGCGGCAGCAGCACGCCGGGCACGAAGCGCGCGAGCGTCAGCGGCCAGCCGAGCAGCGGGGCTTCGTAGGTCAGCATGCGCACCGGGCTCACGAGCGTCTTCGCGGTCAGCAGCGTGATCAGGGGAGCCGGTGCCGCACCCTGGCGCAGCAGATTGGCCGCGATCGGAAAGAACACGTACGGACCACCGGGGATCAGCAACCCGGCGACCCAGCCGATCACGATGCCCTGTCCGAGATGCTCGCCGCCGAGCCAGCGCGACAGCATCGGCTTTGGAATCAACACCTCGAGCAGGCCGGCGAGCAGGAAGCCCAGCGCCAGCTCGAGCCAGACGCCACGCAGCAGTTGAATGCTGGCGGCGAGGCCGCGCCCCGGCAGCGACGCGTCGCGGGCAAACGCAACGGCGGTCGCCACGACGACGAGCGCCAGGAGGATCCAGAGACTCGCGTCCACGCGCCGGCGCTTCACACGCCGTCGGCGGCGCGCGCCGTCCGGTAGATCACCTCCGTCGAGGGCGCCTGGGCCTGCGCGCGCGCCGCCTCGATGAGCGCGTGGGCGGGCGCCAGCGAGCAGGCGGGGTCGGTCGCGGTCGCGTCGCCCGTGAGATGGTAGGCCTGGCAGCGGCAGCCGCCGAAATCGAGCGTGCGGCGCTCGCAGCTGCGACACGGCTCCGGCATCCACGCCTCGCCGCGAAATGCTTGAAAGCCGGCGGAGTGTTGCCAGATCTCGGCCAGCGGCCGCTCGCGCGCGTTGTCGAAGCTGAGTCCGGGTAGCGTGTGCGCCGCGTGACACGGCAGCACGAGCCCGTCGGGAGTGACGACGAGGAACCGGCGGCCCCAGCCGTCCATGCACGCCTTCGGCAGGTCGGTGTAGTAATCGGGCGTGACGAACAGCACCTCCATGCGGCCGCGCAGCCGGCGGCGCGCCTCGCGTGCCACGTCGCGCGCGGCGTCGAGCTGCTCACGCGTGGGCAGCAGCATGCGGCGATTCGCGAGCGCCCAGCCCAGATACTGCGTGTTCGCGAGCTCCAGCCGATCGGCGGCCAGCGACTCGGCGAGCGCGATGACCTCCGCGACGTGATCGAGATTCTCGCGATGCAAGACCACGTTGACGGTCAGCGGCAGCCCGAGCGCCTTTACCCAGCGCGCGACCTCGAGCTTGCGCTCGAACGAGCGGTGACCGGCGATGCGCTCCGAGCCGGCGGCCGTCACGTCCTGGATGGAGACCTGCACGTTGTCGAGGCCCGCCGCCTTGAGCCGCGCCAGCCGCTCGCGGGTGAGCGGCACGCCGCTGGTGATCAGGTTGGTATAGAGGTCGAGCGTGCGCGCGCCTTCGACGAGCGGCTCGAGATCGTCGCGCAGCAGCGGCTCACCGCCGGTGAGGTTGAGCTGCACCACGCCGAGGGCCTCGGCCTCGCGGAAGACGCGGAGCCAGTCATCCGTTCCCAATGCGTCGCCGTGCCGCGCGAAGTCGCGGGGGTTCGAGCAGTACACGCAGCGCAGCGGGCAGCGGTACGTCAGCTCGGCGACGAGCGTATACGGCCGCGGCTCCTCAGTCATCGTGCTCGCGAATCAACCCGCGGTCCGCCATGTTCACGAGAAAGGTCAGCACCTCGCGCTCGACCGTCTCGCGCGGCTGCGGCGCGTACTTGGCGGCGAGGCGATCGACGATGTCGGCGACGGTATGCGCGCCCGTGCACAACTGGATGACGTCGGCCGCGGTGGGATTGAGGATCAGCCCGCGCTCCGGATACAGCAATAGATGGCGCGACGACCGGGCGTCCCAGCGCAGCCGCGCCTTCGCCGCGACGACGGGGCGGCTGTCGGCCGTGAGGGTGCGTGGCTCGCTCACGCGCGCGCGCCGCCGGGCCCCCAGCCGGGTTCGACGTACGCCACCCAGAGGCAGTCGAGCAGATGCCACAGGATCTCGGTCTTGCGGATGAGCGCGGCGATGCATTTCTCCTGCAGCTCGTACGTCGTCGCGTGCGCGATCACGAACTCGATCGCCTCGTGCGAGTCCTGCCGCGCGCGCGGCGGGCGCGTGCGGAAATAATCCAGCATGTCCTTGGCGATCCACGGATAGTGCCGCTCCCAGGCCAGGACACGCCGGGTCATGAGGTCTGGCGAGAAGAATTCGGTCAGCGACGATGCGACGGCCTCGACGAGACTGCGCTCGCTCACGAGCTGAACGTACCCGTCGCAGGCGAAGCGCACGCCGGGCAGCACCGAGCGGCACGACGCCACTTCCTCACGATCCAGACCGACACCGTCGGCCAGCCGCAGCCAGAGCTCCAGTCCGCCCTCGCCTGCGACATCGCCGTCGTGATCTCGGATGCGGCGGATCCACATCCGGCGGAACGCCGGGTCGTTGGACTTCGACAGGATGATCGCGTCCTTGATCGGCACGCGCGTCTGATAGTAGTAGCGATTCAGCACCCACTGCTGCAGCTGGACCCGCGTGAGCTTGCCGTCGTGCATCAGATGGTGATAGCGATGATGATCGTGGTAGCGGTACTCGCCCTCGCGCCGCACCCACTCGATGAACTCGTCACGTGGCAGCGGGGGTCGCGCGCCGTGCTCGCTCACAGCCGGACCTCCATACCGTCCCACGCGACCTCCCAGCCGGCGGCACCGACCGCTTGTCGCTCGGGGGAATCGTCACGCAGCAACGGGTTGGTGTTGTTGAGATGGATGTAGATGCGTCTGCCGGCGCGCAGTCCCGCCAGCTGCGCGAGGCTCCCCGTCGGTCCGCCGATCGGCACGTGCGCCATGTCCTCCGCGCGTTTGGTTCCGAGGCCCAGTGCAGGCAGCTCGTCGCCCGACCAGAACGTCCCATCGAAGAACACCGCATCCGCGCCCGCCAGCGCCTGCCGCACGTCCGCAGTGACGGCGCCCACGCCGCTGAAGTACGCCAGTCGCCGGCTTCCGCTCTCGCGGATGAGGAAGCCGACGCTGTCCTCGGGATCCGCCGGACGCGACTGCTCGAGATGCACCGGCGCCTTGCCGGGAACGATCACCGCCTCGGCCGTGAGGCCGGTCGGCTTGCCGTCGACGCCGACGATCTCTTCTTCTCGACCGGGCTTGAGCAGCCTCCACGTCATCTGCCCGGGGAAGCGCTCCAGCGTGCGGTAGAGCACGTTGTCGCGCGTGAAGCCGCGCTGGACCGGCTCGGTGGCGTAGACGACGAGCGGATGTGACTCGCGCAGTGAAAGGAGCCCCAGGCAGTGATCCAGGTCGCCGTTCGTGAGGAGAATGGCGGCGATCGGCGAATGACGCGGCCCACGCGGATGCAGGCCAGGGAAGCTCTCGATCTGGGCACGGATCTCGGGGGAGCAGTTCAACACGATGTAGGACGACGCGCCTTCGGTGCCGACGGCCACGGACTCCTGCGAGCGGGCGGTCGCGCGCAGCGAACCGTCGCGCACTCCGCGGCAGTTCGGGCAGCCGCAGTTCCACTGCGGGAACCCGCCCCCGGCGGCGGAGCCCAGGACACGAATCAACAACCGTTGTCCCCCAAGATACGACAGCCCCTCGCGTCGACCCCGAAAGGGACGCGAGGGGCTGCAGCTGACTCGTGGTGAGTCAGGTCAGACGTTAGAAGCGGTCGTCCGGCTCGCTGCCGAAATCATCCTGATAGGAGTTGATCTCGGCGTCCATCCGCACTTCCGTCACCTCGGGCGCTTCCCAGGTCATCTCTGCACCTCCAAACGGCTCGAGTCACCCCGGTCTCGCAACGCGGGCCTGATCGTAGTCGAGGCACCCCCCCTCGTCAAGGGCTGCCGGTGCGTTGACAGGGCGGGCCCTGCGCGCTACGGTCTGGCGCCATCCGAGTCCAATCACCCGTTGGCCCCGCCGGAGGATCGACCATGAAGCTCAGCCCGCGATACGCACTGGCCCTCGCCGTCCTCGTCGCCGTCGTGCTGGCCACCGGCCTCGTCGCCGCCCAGCAGGCGCCGCCGTCCTGGAAGCAAGGGCAGCCAAAGGAGCTGGAGAGCTCGCAGCTGTCACCGATCGCACAGCCGCCGGCCCCGAAGGCGGCAGGCGAGATTCCCGTCGACCGGATCAAGGTGCCGCAGGGCTTCAAGGTCGAGCTCTGGGCGCACGGCATCAACAACGCGCGCGTGATGACGTGGGGTGACCGGGGAACGCTGTTCGTCTCGAGCCGTGTCGCCGGCAACGTCTATGCGGTCGTCGACAAGGGCGGCAGCCGCGAGATCAAGACGATCGCCAAGGGCCTCAATCTGCCGAACGGCGTCGCTTTCAAGGATGGTGCGCTCTACATCGCCGAGATCCACCGGATCACCAAGATGGAAGGGATCGAGGGCAAGCTCGACAGCCCGCCCGAGATGAAGATGGTCTACGAGACGCTGCCCAAGGACGCTCCGCACGGCTGGAAGTACCTGGCGTTCGGCCCGGACGGCAAGCTGTATTTCAACATCGGCGCGCCGTGCAACATCTGTATCCCGCCCGACACGCACGCCAACATCTCGCGCATCAATCCGGATGGCACCGGCTTCGAGTACTGGGCCCATGGCGTGCGCAACAGCGTCGGCTTCGACTGGCACCCGGTGACGAAGGAGCTCTACTTCGCGACGCACGCGCGCGACTGGCTGGGCGAGGACGTGCCGAGCGACCGGCTCGACGTCGCGCCCAAGAAGGGCCTGCACTTCGGGTATCCCTACTGCCACCAGGGCGACATCCTCGATCCGGAGTTCGGCCGCGGCCGCGCGTGCGGCGAGTTCGCGGCGCCGCTCCTGAAGACCGGCCCGCACGTAGCGGGCAACGGCGTGGAGTTCTATACGGGCTCGATGTTCCCCGCCGAGTACAAGAATCGGATCTTCCTCGCGCAGCGCGGCTCGTGGAACCGCAGCCAGAAGACCGGCTTTCGCATAATGATGGTGACGCTGCGCCAGGGCGACGTGCCCAAGTACGAGCCATTCGCCGAGGGCTGGCTACAGGCCGACCAGATCTGGGGCCGCCCGGTTTACACCCGTCAAATGAAGGACGGCTCGCTCCTGATTTCGGACGACTACGCCGGCGCGATCTACCGAGTCAGCTACGGGAGATAGACCCAGCGCCAGCCGCAGCGAGGTCTCGCACGCGAGGCATTGGCGACAACAACGGTGTTGCTCCCAGCGTGAATCGGGGGGTTGTGAGGGGGGCCGTCCAGCCCCCCCTTACGTCCAATAAAAAAGGCCGTTCGAATTCTTCTCCACGCAGTGACCCCACGACCCGTTGGAGCCCTTCTCATCGCGACGCTTCTCGCTCCAACTCTCGCTCCCGCCGCCGACGTCGAAGCCGGGCGCGGCAAGGCCGCGGCATGTGTCGCCTGCCACGGCCCCGACGGCAATTCGAGCAACCCCGCGGTGCCGTCGATCGCGGGCCAGGTGGCGATCTACCTGCACTGGCAACTGCTGCTCTATCGCGACAAGCGGCGCGTGGACCCGCAGATGGCGCCGATCGCCACCGCTCTGAGCGAAAGCGACATGGCCGACCTCGCCGCGTTCTTCGCGGCCCAACGTCCGGCGCCGCCTCCGAGCGCGCCGCCGGCGTCCGCGCGCAGCGACGCCGGACGGCTGTCGCGCAGATGCGCGGGTTCAAGGCGCGGACGCGTGGCGATCTCGATGGCGCGATGACGCAGGCTGCACAGCCGGTCGCCGACGCCGATATCGAGCCGCTCCCCGACTACATCAGCTCCATCCGCTAGCGCCGGCCTCGCTGGCATGTCGCTTGCGCCTACGTCGGGCATGGGTAATTACGTACGCGCGGTAACGATAAGCGCCCTGTTCGTGCTGCCGATCTCGGCGCTCGCCGGCGACCCGTCTGCGAGCATTCCGAGCGATTCGGCGGGACGCTGGGAGGGCACGGCCACCGAGTTCCAGGGCATCTACTCGGGACCGGCCGGCGCGAAAATCACGCTGGATCTCAAGCCCGACGGGACGTTCACAGAGACCTGGAAAGAGGGCGCTCGCACCTCGACGACGTCGGGAACCTGGCGCGAGCACGGCAAAACGCTGGTGCTCGAGTCGGGCGATCCGTCGCACGCGCGTCTCGCGCTGCGTCGCCGGGGCGATGCGCTCTACACCGTCGCGCTGGAGCCGCTACCCAGCGGGCGCGCGACGACCACGAGCATCGAGCTGCATCCAGCGGAGCGTTGACATGCGAATCATCACGACCCTGGTCTTGAGTGCGGTCCTGGTCGGCGGCTGCGCATCGGCGCGAGACACGGCGATCTACGAGAAGGCGGGCGTCGATGGCCAGCAGAAACGCGCCGACGCCGCGGCCTGCACGCGCGCCGCGCTCGACACCGCCGGCCCGCGCGGCGCCGCCTTCCTCGCCGTCGACCGTGACACGGTCGACGACTGCATGCGGG
>QHSO01000106.1:17133-23727 GCA_003220475.1 Candidatus Rokuibacteriota bacterium
GGGTGCGTGACGAGGTACTTCTGCGCCGACTCCATATAGAGGTACAGCACCGGCGTGATGTAGAGCGTCAGCAGCTGCGACACGAGCAACCCGCCCACGACGGCCAGCCCGAGCGGACGACGCGCGTCGGCGCCGGCGCCGATCCCGAGGGCGATCGGCAACGTGCCGAGCAGCGCCGCCATCGTCGTCATCATGATCGGACGGAAGCGGAGCAGGCAGCCTTTATAGATCGCCTCGGCCGGCGTCATGCCACCGCGCTCGGCCTCGATCGCGAAGTCGATCATCATGATCGCGTTCTTCTTCACGATGCCGATCAGCATGATCATGCCGACGAAACCGTAGACGTTGAGCTCCATGCCGAACAGCCAGAGCGTGAGCAGCGCGCCCGCGCCCGCCGACGGCAAGCCCGACAGAATCGTCAGCGGGTGGACGAAGCTCTCGTAGAGCACGCCGAGGACGAGGTAGATCACGAGGATCGTGATCAGCAGCAGCATCCCCTGTCCCTGCAACGAGGCCTGGAACGCCTGCGCGGTGCCCTGGAACGTTCCGCTCACGGTCGCCGGCACGCGGAGCTCGCGCTGGACGCGCTGAACCTGGGCCACCGCTTCGGAGAGCGCCACGCCCGGGCGCGTGTTGAACGAGATCGTGACCGCGGGCAGCTGACCGAGGTGGTTCACCGTGAGCGGTCCGATGCCGGGCGTCATCGTCGCCACCGACGCCAGCGGTACCAGCGTGCCTTTCGCCGACCGCACGTAGAGCAGGCCGAGCGCGGTGGGGTCGCGCTGCAACCGGGGATCGACCTCGAGGATCACCCAATACTGGTTCGCGGGCGTATAAATGGTCGAGACCTGCTTGGCGCCGTATGCGGCGCCGAGCGCGCTCTCGATCTGGTCGGCGCTGACGTCGAACGCCGAGGCCTTGTTGCGGTCGATCTCCACGGTGATCTGCGGGCTCGTGATCTGCAGATCCGAGTTGACGTCCTGCAGCCCCGGCAGCTGGCGCAGCCGGTCGTAGAGGACGGGGGCCCAGTAGTAAAGCTCCTGGGTGTCCGTATCTTGAAGTGTGTACTGGTAGACGGCCTTGGTCAGCTGGCCACCGATACGGATCGTGGGCAGGATCTGCGGGTAGACGCGGATGCCGGGCACGGTGGCCAGCTTGGGCCGCAGGCCCTCGATGACCTTCTCGGCGTGCGGCCGCTGATCCCGCGGCTTGAGCAGCGAGAACACCCGCCCGTTGTTCAGCACCACGCTCGAGCCGGCGGCGCCGATGAACGACATGCTCTGCTGAACGGCAGGATCTTGCCGGATGATGTCGGCCACCGCGCGCTGTTTTGCCTCCATCGCGTCGAAGGAAATATCCTGCGCCGTCTCCGTGAACGCGAAGATCGTCCCGTTGTCCTCGGTGGGAATGAAACCCTTCGGGATGACGAGGAAGAAGTACGCGGTAAAGGCGAACGTCAGGAGCAACGCCACCATCGTGGTGCGGCGGTGGCTGAGCGTCCACTGCAGCGTCCTGTCGTAGAGGTGCAGCATGCCGTCGAAGAACCGCTCCGAGGCGCGATAGAGGCGGTTCTGTTGCTCGCCCGGCGGCTTGAGGAAGCGGCTGCAGAGCATCGGCGTGAGCGTCAGCGACACCAGGCCCGAGACGAGCACGGCGGCGCCGATGGTGATCGCGAACTCGTGCAGGAGCCGGCCCACCACGCCGCCCATGAACAGCACCGGGATGAAGACGGCGGCCAGCGAGAGCGTCATCGACAGGATCGTGAAGCCGATCTCGCGCGCGCCGCGCAGCGCGGCCGTCATGCGATCCTCGCCGTGCTCCATGTGGCGCACGATGTTCTCGAGCATGACCACGGCGTCGTCCACCACGAACCCGACACAGAGCGTGAGGGCCATGAGCGAGATGATGTCGATCGTGTAGCCCAGCGCGTACATGATCGCGAACGTGCCGACGATCGACAGCGGCACCGCGAGGCTCGGGATGATCGTGGCCGACACGTTGCGCAGGAACAGGAAGATGACCATCACCACGAGCGCGATCGTGAGCATGAGGGTGAACTGCACGTCGTGCACCGACTCGCGAATCGCGACGGAACGGTCGTACACGACGTTGAGGTTCACCGCGGCCGGCAGCTGGGCGCGGAACACCGGCAGCAGCGTGCGGATGGCGTCGACGACCTCGATGGTGTTGGTGCCCGGCTGCCGCTGCACCGCGAGCACGACGGCGCGCTCGCCGTTGAACCAGCCGGCGACCTTGTCGGTCTGCACGCCGTCGATGACGCGGCCGAGCTCCTCGAGCCGCACCGGCGAGCCGTTGCGGTACGCGACGATGACCGGCCGATAGGCGGCGGCATCCATGAGCTGACCGGTGGCCTGCACGTTGTAGGCCTGGCTCGGCCCCCACAGCGTGCCGGTCGGCTTGTTCACGTTGGCGCGCGCGACGGCGGCCTCGACCTCGTCGATCCCGATGCCTCGTGCGGCCAGCGCGCGCGGATCCACCTGGACGCGCACGGCGTACTTCTGTGAGCCGAAGATCGTCACCTGCGCCACGCCGCTGATCGTCGAGATGCGCTGCGCGAGGAAGGTCTGCGCGTACTCGTCCACGGTATAGAGCGGCAGGGTGGGCGAGCTGAGCGCCATATAAAGGATGGGCTGGTCGGCCGGGTTGACCTTCTGATAGATGGGCGGCGTCGGCATTCCCGGCGGCAACAGCGTGGCCGCCTTCGCGATGGCCGCCTGCACGTCCTGGCCCGCGGCGTCGATGTTGCGCTCGAGCGTGAACTGGATCGTGATGTTCGTGACGCCGAGCGCGCTCGTGGACGTCATCGAGTCGATCCCGGCGATCGTGCTGAACTGCCGCTCGAGCGGCGTGGCCACGGCCGAGGCCATCGTCTCCGGCGTCGCCCCCGGCAGGTTGGCAATGACCTGGATCGTCGGGAAGTCGACGTTCGGCAGGTCGTTGACCGGCAGCTTCTGGTAGGCCATCACGCCAAAGATCAGCACGGCGGCCATCAGCAGGGTGGTGAGAACGGGACGGCGGATGAAGAGCTCGGTGTTCACGACGCGCTCACGATGCCTTCGCGGACTTGATCTCCACGCGCGAGCCCGGCACGAGCCGCAGCTGGCCGTCCGTCACGACTCGCTCACCGGGGGCGAGTCCCTTCGTGATGATCGTCTCGGTGGCCAGCCGGCGGCCGAGCTCCAGCAGTCGCGGCTGCACGGTGAGGTCCGGCGTCACCACGAACACGTATGGTCCCTGCTGACCCGGCTGCACCGCCTGCGACGGCACGACGACGGCCGGCTGCGTGGTCAGCGTGAGGACGACGTCGACGTACTGGCCGGGCCACAGCACGTTCTCGGCGTTGTCGAAGGTGGCCTTCAGCTGGATGGTACCGGTCGTCGGATCCACCGTGTTGTTCACGAAGGTGAGACGGCCGACGGCAGGCTTGGCGGCGCCCGGCGCCGTCGCGCGCACCTTCACGGGCCCCGCGGCGCTGTATTGCTTGATCGCCGTCAGGTGCTGCTGCGGCACCGCGAACGAGACATAGATCGGGTGCACCTGCGCGATCACGACCATCGGATTGTCGTCGTTGGCCTTCACGACGTTGCCGGCCTGCAGCATGAGGTTGCCGGTGCGACCGTTCATCGGCGCGCGGATCGTCGTGTAGCCGACGTTCAGGTTCGCCGTCTCCACCATCGCCTCGTCGGCCTGGATCACGGCGCGCGCGTTCTCGACGCCGGCCGCCGCGGCCTGCGCGGCGGCGCGGGCGTTCTCGACGGCGGCGCGGTCGGCGTTCAGGGTGGCCTCGAGCGCCGATAGATTCGTGCGGAACTGATCGTACAGCTCGCGCGCCACGAGCTCTTTCTCGACCAGCGTCTTGTAGCGTCGCTCCTGCACCCGCGCGTTCTCCAGCTGTGCCTGGTCGCGCTCGAGGTTGGCCATCGCCTGCTGCACCTCGGCCTGACGCTGGGCCAGCGCCGCTTCCGCCTGGCGCATCTGCGCGGTGTCACGGCCGACGTTGGCCTTCGCCTGCGCCAGCGCCGCTGCGAACGGACGCGGATCGATGGTGAACAGGAGCTGCTCGGCCTTCACGTCCTGGCCCTCGGTGAAGTTGACCTTCACCACCTGTCCCGAGACCTGCGATTTCACGCCGACGGTGGTCAGGGCCTGCACGGTGCCGATGACGCTCACGTCGAGCGGCACGTCGCGGCGCACGGCCTCGGCCACCAGCACGGGCACCGGGGGCGCCGTCGCGCGCTGCGTGCCGGAGGCACGGTCGCTGCAACCGGCCGCCGCGAGCAGGGCAACGAGGACGAGCAGGCGGCCCGCGTGCTTCATCGCTCGGCCGCCTCCATCGACGCCTCCACGAGCGCCTCGAGCCCGCGCACGACGCGTGTGCGATCGTCGGGGGCCATCCGCGCCAGCACGGATTCGAGGCCGCGCAGCCGCATCGCGTGCAGCTCGTCCACCAGCGCGCCGCCGGCTCGCGTCACCTCGAGCACGTAGGCACGCCGATCCGCGGGATCGCCGGCGCGGGTGATGAAGTCCTTCTGCTCCAGACGGTCGACGAGGTGAGTCACGGCGGGCAGCGTGACGCCGAAGGCCTTGCCGACGTCCCCCATGCGGCAGCCCGGATGCGCGGCCACGTGGAACAGGACCTGCCCCTGCGCATATGTGAGGTCGAGCTCCGCGGAGCGCTGCCAGAGGAACTGACGGAAGATCGTGTTGCCGAGCGCATTGAGGAGATCGAGCAGCTGCTCGGCCTGCGCGGTCCACTGCCCGCGCCGTGCACCATTGCGTCTGGGAGCCACCGCACAATGGTGCATCGACTAAACAGTTAAGTCAATTAAGTATCTCCCCGCTCAGCGGCGGCCGACGGCGACGGCGGTGGCGACGATGCGCTCGAGCGTGTCGAGCTGGAACGGCTTGGCGACGTAGTCGAGGGCGCCGCGGTGCAGAAAGCTCCGGGCGAGGTTCTCGTCGGCATTGCCGGTCAGCATGACGATCGGCACCGTCGGATCGAGCGCCCGTAAGCGGTCGAGCACCTGATCGCCCGAGATCTCCGGCATGTTGATGTCGAGCAGCACGACGTCGGGCCGCACGGCCGCCGCCTGGATCAGCGCGGCCGCGCCGTCGTGGGCGACGTCGACGTCGTAGCCGAGCGAGGTGAAATACTCCTCGACGATCTCCGTGACGTTCGTCTCGTCGTCCACCACCAGCACCCGACCGGTCGGCATGCGCTCGCCGGGCCCTCCGCGGCCCTTGGGGAGTATACCGATAGTTCTTTCGGGTCGAAGAATTTCTACGTCGCGGCGGCCGCGGCGTCGGTGCGCGTCACATGCCGCCGAGCAGCTTCTCGACGATGACGCAGTCGCGCCAGGCCCCGTCGAGCATCCCGTGCCGCCGGTACACGCCGACGACGCGAAACCCGCACCGCTCGTGCAGCGCCAGGCTCGCCGTGTTCTCGGGAAAGATCCGCGACACGAGCTTGTGGAACCCGCGCGCGGCATAGACGTCGCACAGGGCGTCGAGCGCCACGCGGCCCGCGCCGCTGCCGCGCGCGGCCCGCGCCACATAGACCGAATGCTCGGCAACGCCGGCGTACGCCGGCCGCGCGCGGTAGGCGCCCGCCGACGCCCACGCGATCACCTGCCCGTCGCGCTCGACCACGACCGTCGGATAGCGCTCGCCCTTGTCGGCGAGCTGCGCAGCGATCTGCTGCGCCGTGCGCGGCTCGGTCTCGAACGTCGCCACGCGATCCGCGATGCCGTCGTTGTAGATGGCGGCGATGGCGGCCGCGTCGTCCGTCGTCGCGAGCCGCGTCGACAGTCGAACCGCGCCGCCCATCACCGGCGCACTCCCGCAATCCGCGGCCAGCCCTGCCGTGCGGTCAGAACACGAGCGTCCGCGCTGTTCGATCCGCGCGCAGTAAACATCGCCGACATGCCACTCCGATCGCGTAACAAGGAATTTCGCGCCGTATCACGCTCGATCATCGACTTTCGGTGTCGGGAAAGTTTTCAGGTGTCGGCATCGCCACACGTTTCCAGAGTATAAGTGCGCATCGAATAGAAAATACACTGCGTTGGCGCAGACGAGGCACATACACGGACGTCGAAAATCGTGAGCCGCTTCGACGTGTCACACACTCGCGGGGGAGCCATGCCGACGACCTCGTACGCCGCCTTGATCACGTACTCCACATTGGGCCGTTTCGATGGGGGAGCGTTTTCAACCAGCCCGACGATTACCGTCGGCGGCGGCAGCATCACATTCAACGCCCTGGGATCGACGTCAGTGGATCCCGGGAACATCAGCTACGGCACCTTCGACAGCAATGCGATCGGCAGCGGCGGGATGATTCCGGTCGGCACGACGTTCGATTTGCAAATGAATCAGACGACACCGAGTGTCGGCAGCGCCACCGCGTCGGCGACACTTTCTGGCACGATCACGACGTCAAGCACTGTCCGCCTGGTATTCAGCACGACGACGTTCACGATCGGTGGCGTGACCTACACGATTGATCAGCCGCTCAATGGGATCGCCATCGTCTCACCGGCCAGCAACACAGGCCTCACGACTATTCAAGGC
>QHSO01000107.1 GCA_003220475.1 Candidatus Rokuibacteriota bacterium
CTTTCGTCGCGAGAATGAAGTTGCCGTAATTGATTCCGGCGCGCAGCGTGCCGCTCGGGGCGAGCTCCGCGCGAGCCTCGGGCGAGGGCTCCACCATGGCCGACGATGCTAGCAGAGTCGCGCCGAGAAGTCCTGCGAGAGCCCGGCGCGTCACGAGGTCGGCGTGACCGCACCGCCGGCGAGCAGGCGCTCGACGTCGCGCTCGGCGAAGCCCGCCCACGCGAGAATCGCGCGCGCTTCGCTGCCGAACGGCGGCGTCGGCGGGCCCGGCACGAAGCCGCCGTCGTCCACCTGCACGGGCGGGCCGAGCACGGTGACCGGCCCCAGCGTCGGATGCTCGAAGCGCTGGAACATCGCGTTCGCCGCCGGCTGCGGATCGTCCAGGATCTCGACGGGCAGCGCGACGCCGCTGGCGGGAACACCGGCGGCGTCGAGCGCCGCCTTCCACTCCTGGGTCGTCCGCGACGCGATCGTCGCCTCCACCGCCGCGCGCAGCGCCGCGTAGTGGCCCTCGACGTCGGCGACGGGTTCCGTCAGCGCGGGATCCTTGTGACCGATCGCCGCGATGAACTTGCGGCGCAGCGAGGGACTGCCGCAGGCGACGGCGAGTGCTCCGTCCTTCGTCGCGTAGGTGCGGATGTAGACGGCCTGTGAGGCGACCACGCGGTTGCGCGGCATGCGCTCGACCTGCTCGGCGAACGGCACGCCGCCCGCGCGCGCCCGCGTGAGCCACTCGCCAAACGCGGCGTGACGCGGGCCGTCCAGCGCCTCCACGCGGACCATGAGATTGTTCTGCAGCGCGAGCGCCGCGAGCAAGAGCGAGGTGTCCACGCGGCCGCCCCGGCCCGTGCGCTCGCGTCGATAGAGCGCGCCGGCGACCCCGAACGCGAGCAGGGCCGCGGCCATGTAGTCGGCGATCGGGGACTCGCCGGCCGTCGGCAGACCGTCCTTCACGCGCCCGCCCGTCACCATCAAGCCGCTGCGGCCCTGCACCACGAGGTCCATCCCCGCGAGGCCGGCGTCGGGGCCGCGCGCCCCGAACGCGGTGACGTTGCCGACGATCACGCGGGGGTGACGCACGGCGAGCTGCTCGTACTCGACGCCGAGCTCGGCGGCCAGCCCCGGGCGCATGTTGGTCAGCACGACGTCGGCCCGCGCGAGCAGCGCATCGAGGATTTCCCGCGCGTCGCGATGGCGCAGGTCGAGCGGCAACGCGTGCTTGCCGCGATTGCGAATCAAAAAGTGCCGGCTCTCGCCACCGCCGAGCGGCGCGATGTGGCGGCTCGGCTCTCCCTCCAGCGGCTCGATCTTGACGACGTGGGCGCCGCCGTCGGCCAGGACCTGTCCCGCCCACGGCACCGCGATGAAGTGGCCGAACTCGATGATGGTGACGCCGTCGAACGGTCGCTCGCTGCTCACCGGCTCACGCCTGCATGAAGGCATTCCACTCCGGCGTCGCGATCGCCCGATCGAGATAGCCGAAGGTGCCCTTGTCGCGCACCTCGCGCGCGGCGTCGAGCATGCCGCTCATCGCCGCACGGTAGAGCGACGTGGCGAGGCTGATGCGCCGCGCGCCGGCCGCCTCGAGCTCGGCGACCGTGAACGACTTGCCCTTGATGCCGGCCATGAAGTTGAACGGCTTCGACACGGCGGCGCAGACGGCGCGCACGGTCGCGAGGTCCGGCAGGCCGGGCGCCATCAGCACGTCGGCGCCCGCGTTCTCGTAGGCCTGCAGGCGCCGGATCGCGTCGTCGAGATTCGTGTTGCCGCGCAGAAAGCCCTCCGCGCGCGCGGTCAGCGTGAACGGAAACGGCAGCGCGCGCGCCGCCTGCACCGCCGCGGCGACGCGCTCGGTGGCGTGGCCGAGGTCGTAGAGCGGCGTGGTCTTTTCGCCGGTGGCGTCCTCGATGGAGCCGCCGACGAGGCCGGCCGCGGCGGCCAGCCGAATCGTCTCCGCCACCGCCTCCGGCGCATTCGAAAAGCCTTTCTCGAGATCGGCGGACACCGGCAGGTCGGTCGCCGCCACGATCGTGTGGCAGTGCGCCAGCGCCTCGTCGCGGCTGACGCTGCCGTCGCGCCGCCCGAGCACACCGGCCTGGGCGCCGCTGGACGTCGCCAGCGCGGGGAAGCCGAGGGCGGCGAGCGCGCGGGCGGAGCCGCCGTCCCACGCGTTGGCGATGACGAATGCGCGCGGGCCCTGGTGAAGGGCGCGGAAGGTGACGGCCTTGTCGCTCTGACTCGTGGGCATGGTTTGTCTCTCCTCGGGGCCCGGCGGCGGCCTACCAGGCGAGTGCGTAGGTCGGACGGCGCGGGTCGGCGCCGGCGGTGAGCACGCCGCCGTCGGGATCGCGCCGCGTGACGACGGCGCCGATGCCGCACGCGCCGATCTCCGTCACCGTGTGTCCGAGCGCGGTGAGCTCGGCGCGCGTGCTGTCGGCAATCGCCGGCTCGACGTTGAGCTGCCCCGGTTTGTACGCGCGCGGGTAGAACGAGTTGACGAGCGTCTGCGTCGAAAAGCGCGGCGCCTCCACCGCCTGCTGCGGATCCATGGCGAAGACGAGCAGATTGAGCATGATCTGCAGATTCGCCTGCGCCTGATCGTCGCCGCCGGGACAGCCCACGGTCATGATCGGGGCGCCGTTCTCACAGATCAGATAGCTCACCAGCGTCGTGCGCGGACGCTTGCCGGGTGCGAGCGCGTTGGGGTGACCGTCCTCGAGCACGAACATCTCGCTGCGCGTGCTGAGCGTGCAGCCGAGCTCCGGCGCGAAGGCGGACTTGCGGAAGACCCCGCCGCTCGGCGTCAGGGCGATCATGTTGCCCTGCGCGTCGATCGCGGCGATGTGCGTCGTGCCGTCGACGGCCGCGGGCGTCGCCGACGGGGTCGCCGCACGCGGGGCGCCGGCCGGCGGCGCCGACGGCATCGCGCGATCCGGGCGGATCAGCGCCGCGCGCGCGGCGAGATAGGCGGGCGCGAGCAGCTCGGCGAGCGGCACGGTCGGTACGTCGCCGTAGTAGCGTTCGCGATCGGCGAAGGCGAGCTTCAGCGCCTCCGTCACCACGTGGATGTAGCGCGCGGAATTGTGGCCGAGCGCGCGCAGATCGCGCGTGGCGAGCATGCCGAGCGCCTGCATCAGGATCGGCCCCTGTGTCCACGCGCCCTGGCCGAGGATCTCGCGGCCCGCGAACGTCGTCGACAGCGGTGGCTCGATGCGCGCACGGTAGCCGGCAAGGTCGCTCGCGCGCAGCAGGCCGCCCCACGTCTCCGAAAACGCGCCGATCAGCGCCGCGACGTCGCCGCGATAGAACCGCTCGCGCGCGGCGGCGATGCCCGCGAGGCGGTCGCCGCTCGCGTCGGCCTCGACCAGCCGCCGGAGAGTGGCGGCGAGCGCCGGCTGCACGAAGCGCTCGCCCACGCGTGGCGCGCGCCCGTTCGGATAGAACACGGCGTCGCCCCCGGGCGGGTACAGGGCGAACTGCGCGCGCGTGTCGGGGATCGCGAGCATCCGGTGCATGTACTCGTACATCGGGAAGCCGCGCTCGGCGTAGTGCACGGCCGGCGCCAGAACCTCGCGCAGCGGCTTCGTACCGTATGTCTCCAGCAGCGTGAGATACGCGTCGACGGCGCCGGGCACCGTGAACGACAGATGCGCGTCGCGTCCCGGTCCCGTCGGAATTCGGTCGAGGCCGCGCCGGCGGAACGCGTCGATGCTCGCGGCCGCCGGCGCGGTGCCCTGGCCGCTCAGCGCGACGCTCTCGCGCCGGCGCGCGTCGTACACCATCGCCACGCACTCGCCGCAGAGCGTGTAGGACGCCGTCGGCTCCACCACGGCGGCGGCAAAGCCGGCGGCGGCCGCGGCGTCGAAGGCGTTGCCGCCGGTCATCAGCATGCGCATGCCGGCCATCGACACGAGCGGATGGCCGGCGGCGACCACGCCCTGCATGCCGGACACGACGGGGCGCGTCGTCGCGCGCTCCGCCGCGTGGTGCTCGATCTCGTGGACGCGTGGCAGCTGGTTGGTCATCGACGCCGTTGTATCACACGTAAACCGCCGCGGTCAGGCAGTGCAGCGAGCCGCCGTACTCGAGCGTGGGTGAGTCGACGAAGTCGACGCGGAACCCTCGGCGGACGAGCGCCCGGTCGATCGCCTCGATGTCGGTCGACATCGTGAGCGGATAGCGCGGGACCAGCACCGTGCGGCCGACGTGTATCCAGTTCAGCGGGCTCGCGTAGAGCGGCCCCTCGGAGCGCAGCGGCAGTTTCAGGATTTCGATCTCCGGCAGCGCACCCCGCACGCGCGCCTCGAGCTCCGCGGCGACCTCCCGATCGGCCGCAAGAGTCTCGCTCCATGCGACGGCGAGCAGGCGTGCGTGCAGGAAGCGTACATAGAGGTCGGCGTGTCCCGTCATCTCGCTCGCGAACGTTCGCGAGATGATCCAGCGTCGCACGCCAAGCCGCCGCATGGCCGCCTTCAAGGTTGCCTCGTCCGTGCCGCGATTGTCGTCCAGCACGCGCCGCGTCGTGATGGTCACGCCGCGAGGACCGGCGACGACATTCCCCTGCGGCAGCACGATGGGCACTTCTTCGAGTGGCCGACGGCTGATACGGGTGAACAGCACGTCATCGAGCGGTCGCTCCATGGGGTTGAGGCGCGTCACCCGCCAGCGGTAGCCGTCGGCCGTCCGCACTGCGAACGGCGAACGGTCCCGCAGCCACGGCGTGTCGTAAGGCGCGGTGACGACCGAGAAGCGATCGCGGTGCGGCTGTGCGGCGACGAAGGCGCGCGTGAGGTCCGGGTCACGCGAGAGAAGGACGACGCCGATGACCCGCGCGGCGAACGTGGCGATGCCCTCGAGCACGTGGCGGATCGTACTGTCGTAATGGGGCACGAGCAGCGCGGCAGGGCGCCGATAGTCCGGGACGATCGTGTCCTGCCGCGCCTGGGACGACACGTGAGCCGATCAGTTCGGGGCGTCCAGCTCCACGTCGAAGAATGGATCGCCGCCGCCGCGACGGCCCGGCGGCTGTGCGCCAGGACGAATACCCGGAGGCAACACGCCGGGCTGAAGGCCGAGCGGCAGTGTATCCCGCGCCCGGAGACCGGGCGGGAGCGCACCAGCACGAAAACCCGGCGGTAACGCTCGCAGGCCGGGTGGGATCGGGCGTTCGCGACGGGCGGGCACGGGCGCTGCCTGCGCCTGCGCGCTGATCGGCGACGACACGAGCGCCGCCGTCGCCATGGCGAGTCCGGTCAACAACCTTGTTTCCTTGCGTCGTCTTGCCATACCGACTCCTAAGCAGAAGCGATTCGTCAACGCACGCACGCTACCACAGCGATGTCGCCGGCGCGGCCACTTCAATGGGCTCCGCGACATCATGACGGCGCGGTTGGAGCACGATGGCCCCGGCCGAGCACGGACGCGATCGTCCAGCACAGCTCGGCCAGGTCCACGGGCTTGACGAGATACGCGGCAAAGCCCTTCGTCCGCGCCGCCGGAAAGTAGTGAGGAAAGGCCGTGACGGCCACGACCGCGACCGCGCCGCCCTGGTCGGCGGGCAGCTCGCGCAGCCACTCCATGAAATCCGCGCCCGTCCCGTCGGGCAGCACCAGATCCGAGACGACGACGTGCGGCGGCGCGGCGCCGAGCAGCGCGCGGGCCTCGGCCAGCGACGCGACGGGATTCGTCCGTGCGCCGCACAGCCGAAGGATCGCCTCCACGGCGTCACGGAAGTCGCCGTTGTCTTCGAGCAGCATCACGGCGATGCCGTGCAGGTCGGGCAGTGGTTCCGCGGCGGGCGCGCTCAACGCAGCAGACCGCTCGCCGTTCCGACGGCGGTCTTCTGACCGTGCTGGTTCTCGCACCACACCTCGACGACGACGCGCGTGGCGTCGGCCTCGGGACGCAGGTCCTTCACGACGCCGTGCACGGTGAGCCGGTCGCCGGCGTACACCGGCTGCACGAACGCGACCGACATGCTGCCGCCGCGGATGAAGCCGGTCCCGAGAAGGCGCGTGAGCATCTCCGACACGTACGCGGTGGACATCATCCCCTGCGCCAGCGTGGTCCGAAATCCTTTCGCGCGCGCCCAGGCCTCGTCGGTGTGGATCGAGCGCGTGCGCACGCCGGAGTAGGCATCGATGTGCCGCTGCGTGAGCTCCTTCTCGAGCGGCGGCAGCGCCTGGCCGACGGCGAGCGCGTGCGTGATGGCCATCGGTGGCTCAGGCGGGGATGAGCATCTGGGTGAACTGCCCGCGGACGAGCGGCGTGCCCGCCTCGTCCTCGGTGACGTACTCGGTGACCATGTACTGCTTGCCGCGCCGCACGTACTTGTCGATCACGCGCCCACGCGAGCGCACGCGCATGCCGACGCGGATCGGCTCGAGGAACTCGAACTGCATCTTGGCGTGCAGGCCGGCATGCACGACGTAGCGGCTGTGGCGCAGCCGCAGCGCCTGATTGGCGGCGAACGTCGGATGGGCGACGGGCCCACCGAAGGGTGAGGTGCCCGAGAACCATGAATGGTGATCGTCCACCGCGAAGGCATACGTGTCGACGTCCTCCGGGGTGACGAGCAGCGTGTCGGAGACGAACTCTTCGCCGACCTTCAGGGCGTCGTACGTCAGCGGGGTGAACTGGATCATCCGGGGTCGTCGGATTCTATCACCGCGGACGGGCACGCTGGCAGACCCTTGCCGAAGCGACTAGACTCGCGGACGACTCGACTTTGCCCGGCCGGAGGTGCGCGATGACCAAGACGACATCGCAGGCGACCGCCGCGCGACCGCGCGCGGCCATCACCCGCCGCACGTTCGCCCGGACGGCCGCGACGGGCGTCGCCGGGATCCTTGCCCTGCGCCGTCCACCGGCCGCGTGGGCCGCGCGCGAGCTCACGCTGCTGACGGCCGTCAACTACGCCCCGACGTCCGACGTCAAGCTCACCGAGCTCGGCCGTCGGTTCACGAAGGCCACCGGCGTCGGCGTGCGCACGGACCACATGCAGAGCGTGCAGATGCCCGCGAAGCTGTCGGCCGAGCTCATGTCGCAGGGCGGCCACGACATCGTGAGCCTCGAGATGCACTACCCGTGGCTCTTCGCGCCCGGACTCGCCGACGTCTCCGACCTCGCCAACGACCTCGCCGCCAAGCACGGCGAGTGGTATCCGTTCGCGAAAGAGCACGCGTACGTCAAGGGCCGGTGGCTCGGCGTCCCCTATCTCTATCTGTCGTTCCCCGGCAGCCACCGCATCGATCTCTTCGAGAAAATCGGCGAGAAAGCCCCCGATACCTGGGAGGACTTGCTTCGCGCCGGACGCACGCTCAAGAAGCTCGGTCACCCGGTCGGCTTCGCCATCAGCCAGACGACGGACTCCGTCACCACGCTGTCGTCGATCCGCTGGTGCTTCGGGGCCAAGGATGTGGCCCCCGACGGCCGTACGGTGGCCATCCGCTCGAAAGAGACCGAGACGGCCGTCGACTATGTTCGCGCGCTCTACGCCGACGCGATGGACCCGGTGGTGCTCTCGTGGGACAACGCCGCGAACAACCAGTGGTTGAACTCCGGCGCCGGTTCGTGGATCCACAATCCGATCAGCCACTATGTGGTCGCGAAAGAAAAGAAGATGCCGATCGCCGAGCAGATCGGCTTTCACCTCTCACCGGCGGGACCGGCGGGACGGCATACGGTCGGGGTTCCGCGCAGCCTCGGCATCTGGAAGTTCAGCAAGAACGTCGACGTCGCCCGCGAATTCCTGCGCTGGTTCTTCGAGCCCGCGCAGTACCACGAGTGGATCCTGTCGGGCGACAACTACAACCATCCCGTGTGGCGAGACATGGAAAACCATGCGGTGTGGGCGCTGGACCCGAAGTACAAGCCGCTCAAGGGGCTCGCGCAGCACTCGCATCTCTACGGGTGGCCGGCGCCGCCGGACGAGCGGATTCAGATGATCACCAACAGCTACATCATTCCGAACATGTTCGCGAAGGTCGTCACGAACGCCGCGACGCCGAAGGACGCGATCCTCTGGGCCGAGACCGAGATCCGGCGGGTGCTGCAGAGCTGACGACGCCGATGACGCGCGTGGGAGTCGCGTTCAGCGGCGGCCTGACACCGCCGGACATTGTCGAGTGCGTGCAGCTGGCCGAGACGCTGGGTTACGAGTCGGCCTGGGTGGCCGAGGGCCACGGTGGTGATCAATTCGCGATTCTCGGGGCGTGTGCGGCGGCGACGCGGCGCATTCGCCTGGGCACGAGCATCTCGAGCGTGTTCGTGCGCAGCGCCCCCACCATCGGCATGGCCGCGGCCACCCTCGACCAGCTCTCGAACGGCCGGTTCATCCTCGGGCTGGGGTCGAGTCATCGCGTGCAGGTCGAGCCCGAGCACGGCATCCCGTTCGTGCGGCCGACGGCGCGGCTCACCGACACGATCGCGATCGTCCGCGCGCTGGTGCGCGACGGCGTCGTCTCACATCGCGGCGAGACGATCACCATCGAGCGCTTCGATCTGTGGTTTCCTCCGCTGCGATCGGCGATCGCCATCTACGTGGCCGCGCTGTTTCCGCGAATGCTCGAGCTCGCCGGCCAGCTGGCGGACGGCGTCCTGCTGACGTGGCCGACGCCACGGGCGATCGTGCGCGCCGTCGAGCACGTCGCGATCGGCGCCCGACGCGCGGGGCGCGCTGCCACGGCGGTCGACATCGCGTCGCTCATTCCGTGCGCCGTGGCCGATAGCGTCGCCGTCGCGCGCGAGGCGATGCGGCCCGCGGTCGGTCTCTACGCCGGGTTCTTTCCGCGCTACAACCGCCTGCTCGCGGAGGCCGGCTTCGAGGACGCGGTGCGCGCGATCAAAGAGGCGTTCGCCCGTGGTGGGCGCGAGGCGGCGGCGAAGGTCGTCCCCGACGAGCTGATCGACGCGGTCGCGCTCGCCGGCACTGCGGACACGTGCCGCGAGCGTCTCGCCGCGTACCGCGGTGCGGGCCTGGCGTTGCCGATCGTCAGCCCACGCGTGGTCGGCCCGGACGCCAAGCTCATGGCGATGAAGGCGATCCGCGCGCTCGCGCCTTGACCGGGCGGCCGGTCAGTTTATGGCCATGCGTGTCACGCCGACCACCGCCCCGGACTTACGCAGGCGCATTTCCGAGGGGTTGCATCTGCTCGGGCCTGGCATCCGCATTGCGATATCAGGGGGCAGCGCTCTTTCCGATAAAGGCAAACCAGTCGTGAGGCTGGGACGCAAAGCCACGGGCCTGGAATTGGTTTCCAGGTAGCCGGGTTGCCGAAGAAGGAGAGGCGGGGCTTCAGTCCCCCTCCCGGAGAGAGTCACGACTCTTTTAGGAGGAGGGACTGGTATGCGGACCGTCTGGGACGTCAGCACCGCCCTCGATTGTTTCCCGGTAAGACTCCGTCCGTTACACGCGTCGGTACCGACGAAAGAGGAGACCGTACGCGCGATCCATCGGATGCTCGACGCGCTGGTGCGCGAGCCGCGCATGGTGATCGTCGACACGGCAGCGCTCGTCGCCGATTTCAATACGCTGCTCGAACAGGTGAAGGAACAGTTTCCAGGCTCGGATACGCTGCGACTCATCGAGCCTCTGGGCGTCGACGCCTCGGTGGCGCTGATGGCCGTCAGGCTCTCGATCGTGAAGCGCACCGTCGACGTCGAGCTGACGCGCTCGAGCGAGGACGCGCCCTGAGGCTCGCCGAATCCAGGTGAATCGAGCGGCCGAGGCGCGCTAAGCTCGAAGGACCCCGATCCGCCTCGGGGCCGGATGTCCGGGAGGCGGCACGCTTGGCCGTGCCCGGAGACCCGATTCCGTGTCTGCTCGCTCGCGTACACTGCGCGCTTCGCTCGATGCGTCCATCGCCGAGGGCGCCGCCGCCGAGGTATTCGGCGCGTGCGCCGGCGGCGCCGTGCTCACCGGCTGGGCGCTGTTCCTCGGCGCCACCCCCGTCGTCATCGGCCTGCTCGGCGCGCTCCCGCTCGCCGCCCAGATCGTCCAGCTGCCCGCGGCCTGGCTCACCCAGCACGTCGGCGCCAAGCGGCTGGCCGTCGCGGCCATCGGCGCCTCGCGTCTGGCGTGGCTGCCCCTGATCGCCGTCCCATTCCTGCACCTCAGCGCACCGATCGCGCTGATGATCTTCGTCGCGGTCGTCGCGCTCGCGGGTCTGCTCGGCGTCGTCGGCAACAACGCGTGGACGGCGTGGATGGGCGACCTGGTGCCGGGCGCCGTCCGCGGACGCTTCTTCGCCCGCCGGATGATGTATCTCAACGTCGCGGGCACGCTGGCGGGGCTCGCCGCCGGGCTCGCGCTCGACACGCTGGGGCCGCGCGGCTTCCGAGGCGAGACGCTCGCCGCGCTCGCGGCCGTCGCGTGCGGCGCGGGGCTGGTCAGCGTCCGCATGCTCCTGCTCCAGCAGCGGCCGCGGCACGGCGAGAAGGACGGCGCGGGCGCCTGGCGCGACGCGCTCCACGCCGTGCGCGATGCGCGCACGCGGCCGCTCGCCGGCTATCTGCTCGCGTGGAATGCCGCCGTCGGAATCTCCGCGGGGTTCTTCTCGTTCCACATGCTCGCCAATCTGCGGATGGCGTTCATGCTGGTCGCCGCGCACGCGATCATCGTCGCGGCCGTGCGCGTCGCGTCGGCCGGCGCGTGGGGGCGGCTCGTGGACGGTTGCGGGGCGCGTCCGGTGCTGGTCGTGTGCTCGCTCGGCATCGCGGTCGTCCCGCTCATCTGGCTGTTTCCGACGGCCGATCGGCTGTGGCCGATCGCCATCGAAGCGGTCGTCTCCGGCGCGCTGTGGGGAGGTCACGGCATCGCGGCGTTCGATCTCTCGATCGGCGTGTCGCCGCGGCGCGGACGTCCTTATTATCTGGCCGCGTTCGCCACCGCGGGCGGTCTCGGCTTCGCCGCGTCGTCGATCGTGGCCGGCGTGCTCGCGTCGATGCTGGCGAGCCCGCTGCACGCGGCCGG
>QHSO01000108.1:0-11034 GCA_003220475.1 Candidatus Rokuibacteriota bacterium
CCAGCGCCGTCGCACGCGCCTTGGGGCGCATCGGCGCCGCCGCGCTCGCGGGTCTCGGCGAGACGCTGCTCAAGGCGGCCATCGCGTACGTGCTGGCGGTGGTGATCGGTGTGGGCGGCGGCATCCTGCTCGGCTCCGTCCGGCCCCTGCGCCAGGCCGTCAATCCGTTCGTGATCGCGCTCTACGGGATGCCGAAGATCCTGGTGCTGCCGTGGATCATGTTGTTCCTGGGATTTGGCGCCACGCCGGCGGTGGTCTACGCGACCATCCATGGCGTGTTCCCGATTCTGGTGCTGGTCACGGGTGCGGTGCGCGACGTCGATGCCACGCTCGTCACCGTCGCGCGGGCGTTCGGCGCGCGCCGCTGGCAGCTCTACTGGAAGGTCGTGCTGCCCGCCATCGTGCCGACCGTGCTCGCCGGCATGCGGCTGGGGGTCGTGTTCTGCCTGCTCGGGGTGCTCGTGGTGGAGATGTTCGCCGGCCTTCGCGGCATGGGGTACGTGCTGTCCTCGCTCGCCAACGGCTTCCAGGCCCCCGAGCTGTTTGCCGCCACCGCGCTGGTGTCGGCGGCGTCCATCGTCATCGTGCTATCGCTCGACGCATTGAACGATCGCCTCTCGCAATGGCGAGGAGATCTGCGATGAAGCTCGAGATCACCGACGTTCGTGTCCACCGGCTTTCGATCCCGCTTCCGCGTCCCGTGCGGACGGCGCGTCACGACCACAGCCACATCGATACCGTGGCCGTCGAGATGCGCACCGATGCCGGTCCCGTCGGCATCGGGTACTGCTTCGCGTTCGGGGCTCGGCGCGCCCGTGCGCTCGCCGCGCTCGTGGAGGATCTGGCCGAGATTTATGTCGGCCGCCCGCCCGCGCCCCAGGCCCGGCACGCCGAGGCCTGGCGCGCGCTCAACTTCATCGGCCACGCCGGGCTCTCGCTCATGGCGCTGACGCCGCTCGATACGGCGTGCTGGGATCTCGCGGCGCGCGCCGCGAACCTGCCGCTGTTCCGCTTCCTCGGCGGCGATCGTACGCGCGTGCCGACGTACGCCTCGAGCGGGTTGTGGATCGACCAGAGCGTGGACGAGTTGCTGCAGGAGGCCGAGGCGTTCCGCGCCGCGGGCCATCGCGCGATGAAGATCCGCGTGGGTCGCGCCGATCCCGAGGAAGACGTCGAGCGTGTGCGCATCCTGCGCGACGCGCTCGGTGGCGACGCCGCGCTGCTGGCGGATGCGAACCAGGGCTGGGACGAGCCGACCGCCATCCGGATCGGCCGGCGACTCGAGCCGCACGATCTCTACTGGCTGGAGGAGCCGCTGCCATACGACGATCTCGCGGGCTGCGCCCGCGTCGCGGCGGCCCTCGACATGCGGATCGCCACCGGCGAGACGGATTACGGGAGCGCGGGCATGAAGCGCCATCTCGAGGCGCGCGCGGCCGACGTGCTCATGCCCGATCTGCAGCGCATGGGCGGTCCGACGGAGTTCCTGCGCGCGGCCGCGCTCTGCAATGCCTGGCAGCAACCGGTCTCGTCACACCTGTTCACCGAGACGTCCGCACATCTGCTGGCCGCGACCCCGAACGCGCTGATCCTCGAGCACATGGGGTGGTGGGAGCCGCTCTTCACCGAGCCGCCCACGATCGAGGCCGGCTGCGTCGTTCTGAGCGAGAAGCCGGGACTCGGCGTGGAGCTGTCCCAGGCGGCGCTCAAGCGGTACACGGTCTGACCCTGCCGCATTTCGTCAGCCGTCGGCCAAATACTCCACGGAGGCCCTGGGTGGTTCTTGTCCGTTTGACGCAACGGCTGCCGCACGAGGCTAGGGAAAACGAGCAGTTGAGCCCGGGTCAGCCATGGAATAGGCCTTGCCTTAGAAACCAGCCGTTGGCCGGCACCTCGCCGGATCAAAGGGCAGGAGGCAACCATCCATGGCAGTCGCGACCGCCAGACCCGCAGCCAACGAAATGCCGACCATCACGACGGTGTTCCTCGGCGAGGACGGGCTGCACCATGCGCGATGCGGTCAGCCGATGGCCTTCCTGAGGAAACGGCAGGGTCTGGAGCTCGACTTCCACTGCCGCGTTTGCCACGAGCACGTCACGATGCCCGAATACTCGCTCTCCCGCGTGCCAGTCGGCGAGCCGGCGACCGTCTAGCGAGATGGGGGGCCCCGAAATGGCCCCCCACATTTTTTAAGCGAGGGGGCTACGCCCCCTCGGTCTCCCCGGCCAACGTTCGGAGCGCCCCGGCGAAGCCGTGGCGCTCCTCTAGTTTCAGAGTCCTTACGACACGGCCGCGGCCGGCTCCAGCAGCCGCGCCCGCCGCACGTGAGCCTGGACGTCACGCACGATGTCGCGCTCCACGATGATCTCGGTCTCGTGGTCCTCGACGTCCCAGTGCGTGACCGTCGCCAGCAGGCCGGCCACGCGCCGCCGCCCCGGCACGATGCGCTTGCCGCGATAGATCAGCGTGCGGCGCTCGGGCTCGTTGAGCGTCTGGCGCTCCTCGACGGTTCGGCCGCACAGGTCGAGCACCTGCTGGTAGGTCGTCGTTCCCGGGATGATCCGCGCGAGTGTCTCGCGGTCGAGCACCACGACCGTCTCGCGCGTGACCTCCTCCTCGCGCCGCCGCCAGAAGCCGACGCGCCCGGCCCAGCGCTTGCTGAGCCGCTCGGCGAGCGTGCGCAGCAGGACGCCGCCGACATTGCCCGCCGCGAAGATGGCGAGCGGAATCAGCACCGGCGCCCAGGACTGCAGCCCGGAGAAATACCCGAACTGCACGGCGAGCGTCTGCGGCGTCAGCCCCTCTGAGCGATCGAGGAAGACCGAGACGGTGTCCGTCTTCTTCCGCGTCTCGCTCGGGACGCGGCGGGCCGAGCCCGGCGCCATCTCGTCGATCTTCAGCCGCTCGTTCTCGGCGAAGTCGACCATCATCTGCGCGGGATCTTCGGAGAGCCGGATCACGCGGTCGCGGTTCTCGAGATACAAGGGGAAGATCGCCCGCTGGCGGACCTCGCCGAACGACAGCGTGAGCCGATAGCGATTGCCCCACAGCGTGTGCTCGAGCCACGTGCCCGATTTCGGCTTGATGATGTCCTTGACCTTCATCGAGATGCGCATCAGGAACGCGCGGTTCACGACACGGTGATCCCACGGAATGCGGATGAGCGTGCCCGGCGCGCTCGGCCCGAGCGTTTCCGACTCGCGAACGAACGTCACGAAGGCGGCGCCGCTCGCGATCGGCTGGCGACGGTGGCCGGGCGGGCCGAATTGATCGATCGCGAACATGTCGACGCGCCCACCGTCGACCACCTTGAACCCGTGGTCGCTGATGTACTTCGCCAGCGCGGGGTCACGCGGCGCCTTTCCGTCGTGCACGAGCCCGCCGGGCCAGAGCAGCGTGACGTCCTGCTCGAGATCGCCGACCGTGCGGTTCGCGGGCACCGAGACGCTCCACGTCACGTCGATCGGGACGGCGCCGAGCTCGGGCGTCACCGTCGCGCGCACGAAGAGCGGACCGATCTCGAAGCCTGGATGCGGCTTGCTGGCAAGAAAGACCTGCGCGTGCGTGACCGCGGGCACCGCCGCGAGCAAGAGGACGCCGGTCAGCGCGAGTCGGAAGCGTCTCACATCCGGACGGGGAAGAACTCCCGCGCGACGTGCTCCTCGATCGGCAGCTTCTTCTTGATCATGCCGTACTCGATGAGGATGTCCTGCATCGTGCGCAGGACCTCCATGCTGACCTGACCGTCGAGCGAGAAGAGCGGGCTGGAGATTTTATGCGCGGCCAGGACGGCCTCGGGCTTCCAGTTGATCTTTTTCGCGATGATCTCCGCGGCGTCGGCGGTCTGGTCCCTCATGAAGCGCACGCCGCCGAACACCGCCTTCATGGCCTTGCGGATCTGCTCCGCGTTCTTCTTGATGGCGTCCTCGGACACGTACTGGATCTGACTGATCCACTTCGGCGTCACGGCGTCCAGGCGCATCAGCACCCGGCTCTTGCCCTCGAGCTGCGTGACGGCGCCGCCGTCGCCCCACACGAACGCGTGAATCTCCTTGCGCGCGAGCGCGGCCAGCTGCGCGTCGAGCCCGCCGAGGCCGGCGATCTTGATGTCGTGATCGGGATCCCAGCCCTGCGCCTTGGCGAACATCCGCGCGAACACCCACGTGGTGGCGCCGACGCGCGTGACGCCGATCGTCTTGCCCTTGAGCTCGATCGGCGCCTGGATCTCGGGCGCGACGTTGAGCGTGAAGTGATTGCCCTCGGTGTGCGTCGCCACCATCTTCAACGGCTGTCCCGCCTCGCGCGCGACGAAGATGTCCGTGCTGCCGGCTGCGCCGAGCAGCACGTCGCCCGCGATGACGGCCTTCACGAGATCCGGGCCCCCGCGGAAGGGCACGAACTCGGCGGCAAGGCCTTCCGTGCGGAAGAATCCTTTCTCGACGGCGACGATGAACGGGCCCGCCAGCGCGTAATCGGCGAGCACGGCGGTGCCGACCTTGATGGCCGTCTGACCGTGACCGATGCGCGGCGCGCCGACGGCGAGCAGCGCGCCCGCCGACGTCGCGAGGAAGTGGCGTCTGCTCACACGCGCCATAGCTCGTCTCCTTGACACGATCGCGGTCTTTCCATACGTTAGGCCGCACGCTCCATGGCTGAATCCGCGGCTGCGAAGTCAGATCGTAGCACGTCCGCTCCCGTCACTTACGAGGCGCGCGACGGTGTGAGCTGGATCACGCTCAACCGCCCGGCCGTGCTCAATGCGCTCGACACCGCGCTCGCCGCCACCCTCGCGGACTGCGTCGAGCGCGCGGCCGACGACGCCTCGACGTTCGCGCTGGTGGTCCGCGGCGCCGGCCGCGCGTTCTGCTCCGGCATGGACCGCACTGCCCTGGCGCACGGCACGATCGGCGAGCCGTTCTATCGCCACTGGATCCGCGCGCTCAATCGCCTCGAGGACATGTCCAAGGTGGCTCTCGCCGTGCTGCACGGCCACGCGATCGGCGGCGGACTGCAGCTCGCGGTGGCGTGCGATCTGCGACTGGCGACGAGCGACGCCGTCGTCGGGCTCGGCGCCTCGCGGCACGGCATCATTCCCGACGGCTCGGTGCTGCGCCTGGCGCGGCTGATCGGGCTCGCGCGTGCGAAGGAGCTGTCACTGCTCAACGACGAGATCTCCGCCGAGGCCGCGCGGGCCATCGGCCTCGTGACGCGCGTGTGCGCGCCCGGCGACGTCGACGCGGCGCTGACCGAGCTGCTCGAGCGGCTCCGCCACCAGGCGCCGACGGCGAACGGTCACATCAAGCGGCTGATGCAGGCGTCGTTTCACGAAGACCCTCGCGCGCTCATCGAGGACGTGGTGCGCGCGCAGGACGACTGCATGCGCTCGTGGGAAACGCGCGAGGCCAACCAGGCGTGGGAGGAGAAGCGGGAGCCGGTTTTCCATCCCAAGTCCGCCCCGTGACCTCAGACGTCATCCTCGAGACGGAAGGCCTCACCAAGGAGTTTCGCGGCTTCGTGGCCGTGAGGAACGTGGATCTGCGCGTGCGGCGCGGCACGATCCACGCGCTCATCGGCCCCAACGGGGCCGGCAAGACGACGTGCTTCAACCTCCTCACGCACTTCCTCACCCCCACGGCGGGACGCATCCGCTTCAACGGCCGCGACATCACCGGCAGCCGGCCCGCGACCATCGCGCGCATGGGGCTGGTGCGGTCGTTTCAGATCTCGGCGGTCTTCCCCCACCTCACCGTGCTCGAGAACGTCCGCATCGCGCTGCAGCGCCGGCGCGGGTCGTCCTTCGACTTCTGGCGCAGCGACCGCGTGCTGGACGCGCTCAACGCGCGCGCGCTCGAGCTGATCGACGCGGTGGGACTCGTCGAGTTCGCGGCGACGCCCGCGGTCGAGCTGCCCTATGGCCGCAAGCGCGCGCTGGAGATCGCCACCACGCTCGCGCTCGATCCCGAGATGATGCTGCTCGACGAGCCCACCGCCGGCATGACCCACGAGGACGTGGACCGCATCACGGCGCTGATCAAGCGCGTGGCGGCGAATCGGACGGTGCTCATGGTCGAGCACAATCTGAGCGTGGTCGAGACGCTGTCGAACACGATCACCGTCCTGGCACGCGGCGAGGTGCTGGCGGAAGGCGACTATGCGGGCGTGGCGCGCAACGCCCAGGTCATCGAGGCGTACATGGGCGCCGGCCATGCGTGAGCGCCCGCCGCTGCTGGCCGTCCGCGATCTGCACGCCTGGTACGGCGAGTCGCATGTCCTGCACGGCGTGAGCTTCGACGTGCACGCAGGCGAGGTGGTGACGCTGCTCGGCCGCAACGGCGCCGGCAAGACGACCACGCTGAAATCGGTGATGGGCATCGTCGCCCGACGCCGAGGCTCGATCACCTTCGAGGGCCGGGAGCTCGTCGGTCGGACGTCCAATCACATCGCGCGGCTCGGCATCGCCTTCTGCCCGGAGGAGCGCGGCATTTTCGCCAGCCTCAACGTCGAGGAGAATCTAATGTTGCCGCCGCAGGTGCGGCCGGGCGGACTCTCGGTGGCGGCGATCCACGCGCTCTTTCCCAACCTGCACGAGCGGCGGCGCAGCCAGGGCACCAAGCTCTCCGGCGGCGAGCAGCAGATGCTCGCGATCGCCCGCATCCTGCGAACGGGCGCGCGTCTGTTGCTGCTGGACGAGCCCACGGAGGGGCTGGCCCCGGTGATCGTGCAGCAGATCGGCGTCACCATCCGCCGGCTCAAGGCGGACGGCTTCACGATCCTGCTCGTCGAGCAGAACTTCCGGTTCGCGGCCACCGTCGCGGACCGTCACTACGTCATGGAGCACGGCCGCGTCGTCGACGCGATCGCCAACGCCGAGCTCGACGCCAACATGGGCAAGCTGCACGAGTATCTCGGAGTCTAGGATGGCACTCGTATGAAAGGAGCCTCGATCATGACCGTTACGCGCGTCCTCGTCCTGGCCACGGCGCTCCTCGCCGCCGCCGTCCCCGTTCACGCCGAGATCTCCGACGGCGTGATCAAGATCGGGATCATGAACGACCAGTCCGGGACCTACGCCGACCTCGCCGGTCCCGGCTCGGTGGTGGCCGCGAAGATGGCCATCGAGGACTTCGGCGCCGCGAAGAAGGGCCTGAAGGTGGAGGTGCTGGTCGCCGACCATCAGAACAAGCCCGACGTCGGCTCCTCCATCGCGCGGCAATGGTTCGATGCCGACAAGGTCGACGTCATCGTGGACGTGCCGACCTCCTCGGTCGTGCTCGCGGTCAACCAGATCGCGCGCGAGAAGAACAAGGCGCTCATCGTGTCCACCGGCGCCACGTCCGATCTGACGGGCCCGCAGTGCTCGCCGAACGCGATCCACTGGACGTACGACACGTGGTCGCTGGCCAACGGCACCGGCTCGGCCGTCGTGAAGACCGGCGGCGACACGTGGTTCTTCCTCACCGCCGACTACAAGTTCGGCCACGACCTCGAGCGCGACACCGAAGCCGTGGTGATCAAGAACGGCGGCAAGGTGATCGGCAAGGTCCGCCATCCGTTCCCAAACGCGGACTTCTCGTCGTTCCTGCTGCAGGCGCAGGCCTCGAAGGCCAAGGTGATCGGGCTCGCCAACGCCGGCGCCGACACGACCAATGCGATCAAGCAGGGCGCCGAGTTCGGCATCGTGCGGGGCGGCCAGCAGTTCGCCGGCCTGCTCGTCTTCCTCACGGACGTCCACGCGCTGGGCCTCGAGAAGGCGCAGGGGCTGCTGCTGACCGAGTCGTTCTACTGGGACCTCAACGACCGCACGCGCGCATTCTCGACCCGGTTCGCCGAGCGCCATCGTCAGGCCAAGCCGACCATGGCGCAGGCCGGCGTCTACTCGGCGGTGCTGCACTATCTCAAGGCGGTGGAGGCACTCAAGAGCGACGACGGTCCGAAGGTCATCGCGAAGATGAAGGAGCTGCCCACCGACGATCCGGTCTTCGGCAAAGGCATGGTCCGCGCCGACGGCCGCAAGATCCATCCCATGTACCTCTTCGAGGTGAAGAAGCCGTCGGAGTCCAGGGGCCCGTGGGACTACTACAAGGTCCGCGCGACGATTCCCGCCGAGCAGGCGTTCCGGCCGATGGACCAGGGCAACTGTCCGCTCGTGAAGAAATAACGGAGCCGTGAGCCTTCTAGAACAGGCCACCCACGGCGCTAGCCGGGCTGGCGCTCCGATACCATGATTCCGACGCAGGCGCTGTTCGGTCAGCTCCTCATCGGGCTGATCAACGGCGCCTTCTACGCGATGCTGAGCCTGGGGCTGTCGGTCATCTTCGGCCTGCTCAACATCATCAACTTCGCGCACGGCGCGCAGTACATGATGGGCGCCTTCGTCGCGTACTTCGCGTTGCAGTGGGCCGGCCTCGGCTACTGGCCGTCGCTGCTGATCGCGCCGGTCGTGGTCGGCCTGTTCGGGGTGGTGCTCGAGCGCACGATGCTCAAGCGGCTCTACCACCTCGATCACCTCTACGGGTTGCTGCTGACGTTCGGCGTGGCGCTCGTCGTCCAGGGGCTCTTCCGCAACGAGTTCGGCTCATCCGGGTTGCCGTACGCCGCCCCGCCGCAGCTCACGGGCGGCTACAACCTCGGCTTCATGTTCCTGCCGACGTATCGGGGCTGGGTGGTCGTCTGCTCGCTCGTCGTGTGCCTGACCACCTGGTACGTGATCGAGCGGACGAGACTCGGCGCCTACCTGCGGGCGGCCACCGAGAACCCGACGCTCGTGCAGGCCTTCGGCATCAACGTGCCGCGGATGATCACGCTGACCTACGGATTCGGCGTCGGCCTCGCCGCGCTGGCCGGCGTGCTGGCAGCGCCCATCTACCAGGTCAATCCGCTCATGGGGGCCGACCTCATCATCGTCGTGTTCGCGGTGGTCGTCATCGGCGGCCTCGGCTCGATCATGGGCTCGATCGTGACCGGCTTCGGCCTCGGCGTCGTCGAGGGCTTCACCAAGGTCTTCTATCCCGAGGCGTCGAACACGGTGATCTTCGTCATCATGGCGCTCGTCCTGCTGGTGCGACCGACCGGGCTGTTCGGACGCACGACGTGAGCGTCACCGCCAAACCGGCCGTCGCCGCGCCGCCGGCGCGCGTGGCGACCGGGCCCGCGCTGGCCACGCACCAGGTGGCCGCGTTCGTCGTCATGGTCGCCCTGCTCGTGAGCGCGCCGTTCTTCGTCTATCCGGTGTTTCTCATGAAAGCGCTCTGCTTCGCGCTGTTCGCCTGCGCCTTCAACCTGCTCCTCGGCTACGTCGGCCTGCTCTCGTTCGGCCACGCGGCGTTTCTGGGCTCCGCGGGCTACGCGTCGGCGCACGCGGCGAAGGTGTGGGGATGGCCGCCGGAGCTGGCCATCCTGTTCGGCACGGTGATGGCGGGCGCGCTCGGCATCGTCATCGGCGCGCTCACGATCCGCTCGCGCGGCATCTACTTCGCCAACATCACGCTGGCCTTCGCGCAGATGATCTTCTTCTTCTCGCTGCAGGCGAAGTTCACCGGCGGCGAGGACGGCATCCAGGCCGTGCCGCGCGGGACGCTGCTCGGCGTGCTGGATCTGCGTCACACGTACACGATGTACTTCGTCGTGCTCGCGGTGTTCCTGCTGGGATTCCTCGTCGTCTACCGCGCCATCCACTCGCCGTTCGGTCAGGTGCTCAAGGCCATCCGCGAGAACGAGCCGCGCGCCACGTCGCTCGGCTACCAGCCGGAGCACTACAAGCTGATCGCGTTCGTCCTCTCGGCGACGCTGTCCGGCACCGCCGGCGCCACGAAGGCGATCGTGTTCCAGCTCGCCTCGCTCACCGACGTGCACTGGACGATGTCGGGCGAGGTCGTGCTGATGACGCTGCTGGGTGGCATGGGCACCGTCTTCGGGCCCGTCGCCGGCGCGTTCCTCGTCATCTCGCTCGAGCACTACCTGGCTCAGCTCGGCTCGTGGCTGACGATCGTCCAGGGCTGCATCTTCATCGTCTGCGTGCTGACGTTCCGCCGTGGCGTGGTCGGCGAGCTGGGCCGGCTGCTCGGCAAGCCGCTCTAGGCGCGGCGCGGCGGCAGGAGTTCGGCGACCTCGACGATCGCGTGCGGCGCGCCGAGCGGTGTCACGGTCGCCGGCGCCCGCATGATCTCGACGTCGGCGTAGCGCCAACCCTCCGACGGCGCCGGCTGTGGATCGCGATAGATCTCCAGCGCGGCGTCCGTCAGGTTCACGATCCAATACTCGCGCAGGCGGTTGCGCGCGTAGAGCTCGGTCTTGAGCCGGCGGTCCAGCCGAAGGCTCGAATCGGCGACTTCGACAACGAGCGCGGCAGTGCTCGGATGCGTCGCGTAATACGCTCGCGGCTCGCCGGGGACCATCGCGACGTCGGGCTCGGGCTCGGAGTCATCGTCGAGCGCCAGCGGCGCGTGTTGTCGCGCATGCCATCCGGGTCCGAATGCGCGCTCCAGCACTCTGGCGACCTGCGACACGATCGACGCATGCGGACTGCCCTGCGGCTCGCGGACAACGAGCAGGCCATTCAGCAGCTCGAGACGCTCGCCCGTGAACATCCCGAGCTCCACGAGTCGCTCGTACTCGATCCTGCGCCAACGCCGCGTCTTGATCTCAAGGTCGACCGGCGACGCCATGGCGCCAGACTACGCATCCGCGCACGTGGTCGTCAACGTCGTCACCCGAATACGGACGCCGGACCGGTGTATGATCCGCGAGCCGGGCGCCGCGGCGCCCGATACATCACACGGGAGGGACCATGCCCAAATACCTCATCGAGCGCGAGATCCCCGGCGCCGGCAAGCTCAGCCCCGACGAGCTGCAGGCCGTCTCGCAGAAATCGTGCAACGTGCTCCAGCGTCTGGGGCCGCAGATCCAGTGGGTGCAGAGCTACGTCACCGGCGACAAGGTCTACTGCGTGTACGTCGCGCCGAGCGAGGAGATGGTGCGCAAGCACGCGCAGGAGGGCGGCTTCCCCGCCAACAAGATCTCCGAGATCAAGAGCAT
>QHSO01000108.1:11184-18214 GCA_003220475.1 Candidatus Rokuibacteriota bacterium
GGCTGCTTGGCACCAAGGGGTGACACGTATGACGTATGTCAAAATCGTCGTCGCGCTCGTGCTCGCCGTTCTCCTCACGATGGTGACCGCCGCGGCGCAGTTCCTCGCGGCGGATCCGGGTGTGCGTGGCGGCGCCGCCGGCGCCGGCGGTCCGTTCAAGGACCTCACGCGCTCGCAGCTGGCGTTCTTCGACGCCGGCAGCGACGACTTTCAGGAAGTGGAGGCGCTCGGCGACGGCCTCGGCCCGCGCTTCAACCTCGACAGCTGTGCGGGATGTCACACTCAGCCGGCCATCGGCGGCACGAGTCCGGCCACCAATCCACAAGTTAACGTGGCGACCGCGTTCGGCGCGCGCAACACCGTGCCCTCCTTCGTCACGCTCAACGGCCCCGTCCGCGAGGTGCGCTTCAAGCGCCACGCCGACGGCACGCCGGACGGCGGCGTCCACGCGCTGTTCGTGATCAGCGGACGCGTGGATGCCAGCGGCGACGCCAGCGGCTGCCCGATCAAGCAGCCGAATTTCGAGCGTCAGCTCGCCGCCGGCAATATCATTTTCCGCATTCCGACGCCGACCTTCGGCGCCGGGCTGATCGAGCAGATTCCCGACGCCGCGATTCTCGCCAACCAGAGCGCGGGCGCCTCCGTCAAGGCCGCATTCGGCATCTTCGGGCGCCCGCACCGCGTGCGCATCAGCGGCGAGCCGAACAACAACGGCAACGACGGCACGATCGCGCGGTTCGGCTGGAAGGCGCAGAACAAGTCGCTGCTGTTGTTCTCGGGTGAGGCGTACAACGTCGAGATGGGCATCACCAACGAGCTGTTCCAGACCGAGCGTGACGAGACCGGCGCCTGCCAGCTCGTCACCACGCCGAACGACGTGACCGATACCGAGGCGACCGTGGGCACGCAGACGGTGAGCGGGGTCGAGAAATTCGCGTTCTTCATGCGCTTCCTCGCGCCGCCGAAGCCGTCGATGAACATGCCGGGCGGATCGGCGTCGATCGGCCGCGGGCGCGATGCCTTCACGGCCGTGGGATGCGCGCTCTGCCACACGCCGGCGTTCTACACCGCCCCGTCGACGGTCGAGGCGTTGAGCAACAAGCCGGTGCATCTGTTCTCCGACCTGCTGCTGCACAACATGGGGCCCGGCCTGGCCGACGAGGTCACGCAGGGCGCCGCGGCCGGCGACGAGTTCCGGACGGCGCCGCTCTGGGGCGTCGGCCAGCGGATTTTCTTCCTGCACGACGGGCGCACGACCGACCTGCTCGCGGCCATCCGCGCTCACAGGAGCGCGGGCACCACCCAGTTCAGGGCCTCCGAGGCCAACGCCGTGGTCGATCGCTTCAACGCGCTGCCCGAACCGGCCAAACAGGATCTGCTGAACTTCCTGCGCTCGCTCTAGGTCGCTCCGTGCCGGGCGCGCGGCGGTGATACACTGCCGCCGCGCGCATGGCGGGGGCGTTCCTCGAGCGGCAGTTCGGGTTCACCCAACGTCACACCGATCTCGCCACCGAACTGCGCGCGGGCGTGACGACGTTCATGGTCATGGCCTACATCATCTTCGTGAACCCCATCGTGCTCGGCTACAGCGGCGTGCCCGGGCTCGAGGGCAAGGGCCTGCCGTTCTCGCCGACGCTGACCGTGACCTGCCTGACGGCGGGCGTGCTGTCGATCGCCATGGGCCTCGTGAGCAACTATCCCTTCGCGCTCGCGCCCGGCATGGGCCTCAACGCGGTGGTCGCGTTCGAGCTGGTGGCCGGCCGCGGGCTCACGTGGCCGCAGGCGATGACGATCGTCTTCCTCGAAGGCGTCGTGATCACGCTGCTCGTGCTCACGCGCTTCCGCCAGGCCATGCTCGACGCGGTGCCGCTCGGGCTCAAGCGCGCGATCAGCGTGGGCATCGGGCTCTTCATCGCGTTCATCGGCTTCTTCACGGCGGGGTTCGTCGTGAAGCCGGACAAGAGTCCGCTGCCGGTGGGCCTCGGTCAGTTCGGAACGCTCCCCGCCGTCGTCTTCCTGCTCGGCTTCGTGCTGACGGCGTGGCTGATGGCGCGACGCGTGCGCGGCGCGCTGCTGGTCGGGATTCTCGGCACGACGGCGCTCGCCATCGTGCTCAACGGCGCGCTCGCGGGCTGGAAGGGCTTCGCGACGCCCGGCGCGGCCACGCTACCGCGCGCGCTCATCCAGGCGCCGGACTTCTCGACGTTCGGCCGGCTGGACTTCGCCGTCCTCACACGGCTCGGCGTGGTCACCGCGGTGCTCGTCACGTTCTCGATCATGCTGAGCGACTTCTTCGACACGATGGGCACGATCATCGGCGTCGGCGGCAAGGGGGGCTTCCTCGACGCGCACGGGCGGCTGCCGCGGTCCGAGCGCGTTCTGCTGATCGACTCGCTCGGCGCCGCCGCCGGTGGGTTGGCGAACGCGAGCAGCAACACGACCTACATCGAGAGCGCGGCCGGCGTGGCCGAGGGCGGACGCACCGGCCTGGTGCCGGTCGTGACGGGCGTGCTCTTCCTCGGCGCCATGTGGCTGTCCCCGCTGGCGAGCGTCATCCCCGCGCAGGCCACCGCGCCCGCCCTCGTGATTGTCGGCTTCTACATGATGAGCGTCGCGCGCGACATCCCGTGGGACGAGTACGACGAGGCCATTCCCGCGTTCGTGACGATGCTGGTCATGCCGTTCACGTGGTCGATCACCAACGGCATCGGCGCCGGCTTCGTCACCTTCAGCGCCATCAAGCTGCTGAGCGGCCAGGGCCGGCAGGTGCACGGGATGGTGTACGCAGCCTCCGCGGCCTTCGTCGTCTACTTCGCGCTGCCGCTCGTCGAGCGCGCGCTCGGCGGCTGAACGCGCTCAGGCCACCTTCAGCGCCGGCTGCAGCTCCTCGGCCGGCGTCCCGTCCTTCCACGGCAGCGGGACGTCGTAGGGCCGCAGCAGGCAGTCGTCGGGCAGGCAGCGGATCGGCGTGAAGTCGCGGTGCGCGATGTAGCCGGGCCGCTTGAAGCGTCGGATGTGGTTCGAGACCGCGCAGAGCGAGAGGTACACGCTCACGCGATCCCAGGGTGACAGGTTCGACGTCGAGGCGTGCACCAGGCAGCCGTGAAACAGGATCATCGATCCGGCCGGGCCCTTCGGCGCCACGATGCCGCCGCGCTCGACGAGCTTGCGGATCGTGTCGTGATTGATCACCCACAGCGGATAGCTCGTCGTGCTCGTGTCGTGCTGGGCCTCGAGGACGCCGAGGCGGTGACTGCCGGGGATGAACATCAGCGGGCCGTTGAACTCGTTGACGTCGTTGAGGAAGATCGCGACGTTCATCGCGCGCGCCTCGGGCATGTCGTCGTCGGCGTGCCAGGTGCCGTAGTCCTGGTGCCACTGCCAGACGTCGCCGTCGAACGCGGCCTTGCCGTTGATCTTGAACTGGTGCATGTAGACGTCTTCGCCGAACACCCGGCGGATCGGCTCGACCATGCGCGGATGGCGCGCGAGCTTGGCGAACGGATCGCTGTACATGTGCGCGGCGAAGTTGGTGCGCACGACGTCGCCCGTCTTCTCGCGCACGTTCTCGGGACGGCGCTGCGCGTAGAGCGACGGCACCTCGGCGTTCAGGACGCGGATCTCGTCCGGTGTGAACAGGCTCGGGAAGAATAGATACCCGACGCGATCGAACTCGTCGAGCTGCGCCTGCGAGAGCTCCATAGACTCCTCCGTCAGCCCAGCGTGCTCCCCAGATAACGGGCGGCCCGGACCGGCGAGCCGAACCTGCTCGGGTTCTTAGCATCCGGTCCCGACCGCGTCAAACGCGCCCGGCGCCGGGGCCGCGGCCGCCGCGCCGCGACGCAGCGTAAATATTTGTTATCACGTTCCTATTCCTTGACAGCCCCCGGGCGCTTGGCTAAACTCTCGCCACTTTAGTAGCCCTCCCAGAAGCATCGAGTCGGACGACCTATTCTCGTGATTCGCGGAGGCGACGGGATTTGACGGCGTACGCGACGACGCGCGAGCACGACACGTTTCCGAAGCTCGCCCGCGCGAATGCGCAGCGCCTGCCCGACGGCGTCGCGATTCGCGAGAAAGACTACGGCATCTGGCAGTCGACCACGTGGGCGGATTACCTCACGCAGGCGCGCGCCATCGCGCTGGGCCTCGCCTCGCTCGGCTTGTCGCGCGGCGACAAGGTGGCGATCGTCGGCGACAACCGGCCGCAGCTCTACTGGGCCGTCCTCGCGACGCAGGCGCTCGGCGGCGTTCCCGTGCCGCTCTATCAGGACTCCATCGAGAAGGAGATGGAGTACATCGTCGACCACGCCGAGGCGCGCTTCGCGATCGTCGAGGACCAGGAGCAGGTCGACAAGCTGCTCGCGCTGCGCCCGCGCTGTCCGCGGCTCGAGACGATCGTGTACGACGATCCGCGCGGGCTGCGCGCCTACAGCGAGACCTGCTTGATGAGCCTGGCCGAGCTGCAGGAGGCCGGCCGCAAGTTCGACATCGGGCACCCGACCTACTTCGACGACGAGCTCGCGCGGGGCCGCGGCGAGGACGTTGCGATCATCTGCTACACGTCGGGCACCACGGGCACCCCCAAGGGCGCCATGCTCTCGCATCGCAACCTGATCGTCACCGCGCGCAACGCGGCCGAGGCCGAAGGGCTGCAGCCCGACGAAGAGATCCTCTCGTACCTGCCGATGGCCTGGGTCGGCGATCACGTCTTCTCCTACGCGCAGGCCATTCTGGTAGCCTTTGCCATCAACTGCCCGGAGAGCGCGGCGACAGTGCTGTCGGATCTCCGCGAGATCGGACCAACCTACTTCTTCGCGCCGCCGCGCATCTGGGAAAGTCTGCTCACCAACGTCATGGTCCGCATCGAGGATTGCGCGTGGCTCAAGCGCCGGCTCGTGCGCTTCTTCCTGGACGTCGCTCAGGATCTCGAGCGCGCGCGCCTGAGCGGCCGGCGCGGGGCGGCGTGGCGGCGGCTGCTCTACCCGCTCGGCCGCCTGCTCGTGTACGGACCGCTGCGCGACAACCTCGGGATGCGGCGTGTGCGCCGCGCCTACACGGCGGGCGAGGCGATCGGCCCCGAGATCTTCGTCTTCTTCCGCGGCCTCGGCATCAACGTCAAGCAGCTCTACGGCATGACGGAGGCGAGCGTGTTCGTCACGATCCAGCGCGACGGCGACGTGCGACTGGACTCGGTCGGCACGCCGATCAAGGACGTGGAGCTGAAGATCTCGCCCGAGGGCGAGGTGCTCTACCGCAGTCCCGGCATCTTTCAGGGCTACTACAAGAACGAGGCGGCGACGCGGCAGGTGATGCTGGAGGGCGGCTGGATGCGCTCGGGCGACGCCGGTTTCCTCGACGCGGCCGGGCAGCTGAAGATCATCGACCGCGCGCAGGACCTGAGCCGACTCTCGGACGGCACGATCTTCGCCCCCAAGTACATCGAGAACAAACTCAAGTTCTCGCCGTACGTGAAGGAGGCCGTCTGCATCGGGCAGGACCGGCCGTACGTCGCCGCGCTCGTGAACATCGATCTGACCGCGGTCGGGAACTGGGCGGAGCGGCGAAGCATTGCCTATACGAGCTATACCGACCTCAGCCAGAAGCCCGAGGTCTACGAGGTCATCGAGCAGGAGGTTGAGCGCGTCAACCGCAGCTTGCTCGAAGACGAGGTGCTCAAGGGGGCGCAGATCCGCAAGTTCCTCATCCTGCACAAGGAGCTCGACCCCGACGACGAGGAGATCACGCGTACGCGCAAGGTTCGCCGCGGCTACATCGGCCAGAAGTACGCGGCCCTGATCGACGCGCTGTACGGACCTCACGATCGCGCCCAGGTCGAGGCGAAGGTGACCTACGAGGACGGCCGCGTCGGAATGGTACGCGCCGACGTGCGCATCTGCGAAGTCGGCGCCGCGCGGACGACCAGGTGAGCCGACCGAGCGCCGGTCCGCTGCTCGAGGTCGACAACGTCAGCGTGCGTTTCGGGGCCTTGCTCGCGCTCAGCGGCGTGAGCCTCAGTATCCAGCCCAGGGAGATTCTCGCGATCATCGGTCCCAACGGCGCGGGGAAGACGACGCTGCTCAACGTCATCAGCGGCTTCTACCATCCCTACGAGGGCCGCATCCTGTTCGAGGGCCGCGACCGCACACGCCTGTCGCCCCCGGACGTGGCCGAGCTCGGTGTGGCGCGGACCTTTCAGAACGTCGCGCTGTTCAAAGGCATGACCGTGCTCGACAACCTCATGACTGGCCGCCTGCTGAAGATGGGCGGCCATTTCTTGCTGGACGCGGTGTGGTGGGGTCCGGCGAAGCGCCAGGAGCTCGCCAACCGCGCGTTCGTCGAGCGCCTGATCGACTTCCTGGAGATCCAGGCCATTCGCAAGACGCTCGCCGGCAAGCTGCCCTATGGCCTGCAGAAGCGCGTGGAGCTGGGCCGAGCGCTCGCGGCCGAGCCCAAGCTGCTGCTGCTCGACGAGCCGATGGCCGGCATGAACGTCGAGGAGAAGGAAGACATGTCGCGCTTCATCCTCGACGTCAACGGCGAGTTCGGCACCACGATCGCGCTGATCGAGCACGACATGGGCGTCGTGATGGACATCTCCGACCGCGTGGCCGTGCTCGACTACGGCCGCAAGATCGCCGACGGGCCGCCCGAGCAGGTGCGCAAGGATTCCGCCGTGCTCGATGCCTATCTCGGGGCCAGCCATGGCTGAGATCCTCCACGGCATCTTCATCGGACCGTTCCGCGACATGGCGGCCTCGCCCGCGTTTCTGATCGAGGTGCTGCTGGGCGGTCTGTTCACGGGCCTCATGTACTCGCTGGTCGCGCTCGGCTTCGTGCTGATCTTCAAAGCGTCGGGCGTGTTCAATTTCGCGCAGGGCGTGATGGTACTCTTCGCGGCGCTCACGCTGGTGGGCCTGATGGAGCGCGGGATGCCGGTCGCGGCCGCGCTCGTCGTGACGATGGCCGTGATGGTCGCGCTCGCGTTCGTCATCGAGCGCGTCGTCCTGCGCCCGCTGGTGAACCAGGA
>QHSO01000108.1:18309-24996 GCA_003220475.1 Candidatus Rokuibacteriota bacterium
CACGCATCGGCCGTGCCCTGCGCGCGGTGGCGGATGACCACGAGGCGGCGCTGTCGATCGGCATTCCGCTCAAGACCATCTGGCTGATCGTCTGGTCGGTGGCGGGGCTCGTCGCGATCGTGGCCGGCATCATGTGGGGCGCCAAGAGCGGTGTGCAGTTCAGCCTCTCGCTCGTCGCGCTCAAGGCGCTGCCCGTGCTGATCCTCGGCGGCTTCACCTCGGTGCCCGGGGCCATCGTGGGCGGACTGATCGTCGGCGTCGGAGAGAAGCTCGGCGAAGTCTACTGGGGGCCGCTCGTCGGCGGGGCGATCGAGAACTGGTTCGCGTACGTCGTTGCGCTGGTGTTTTTGCTGTTCCGTCCCCAAGGACTCTTCGGCGAGCGGATCATCGAGCGCGTATGACCACTTCGTGGATCACTCGACGGGGCGACGGTGGCGGGGCGGAGCCGGGGCGGGGGCGGGCGTGGCCCCCTGAGACCTACTCAGGCTCGCCTCGGCCGTCGAACGGCCTGCGGCTTCGCACTACCACGCAAATCGACAGTACGGTGCGCCTGTCATGGTGCACCGATGTTCAGCCGGGTCCGACGCTTTACCCGAAACACGGGTCTCAGGGGGCCACGCCCGCCCCCGCCCCGGCTCCACCCCGCCACCGGCCAGCCCGCGTCGGTGATCCGCGCGTGGTCTTCCGCGCTCGTCATGGTCTCGGCCGTAGCCTCGGCCGCGCTTGCAGCCTCGTCCTCGCTTACAGCCTCGTCCTCGTTCGCGCCATCGACGTCGGCCTCGTTGGAGCGTCGTGGTGATTTACCGGGAGGCGGGGCAGTTCAAGACGACGTATGCGAGCGATCAGGCGATTTTTCCGATTGTTCAGGACAAGTGGATCGTCGGCGCGGCGATGGTCGCGGCGTTCGTGGCGGTGCCGCTGGTCGCGAACGAGTACTGGTTGCAGGCCGTGCTCATTCCGTTCCTCATCTACTCGATGGCGGCGATCGGGCTGAATCTGCTCACGGGCTACGCGGGGCAGCTGTCGCTGGGCACGGGCGGGTTCATGGCCGTCGGGGGGTATGCGGCATTCAAGCTCACCACGGCCTTTCCGTGGCTCGACATCATCGTGGTGTTCGTGCTGGCCGGCGTGATCGCGGCGCTCGTCGGGCTCGTGTTCGGCGTCCCGAGCCTGCGCATCAAGGGCTTCTATCTCGCGGTGGCCACGCTCGCCGCGCAGTTCTTTCTCATCTGGCTCTTCAACAAGGTCGCCTGGTTCACCAACTACGCCTCGTCGGGGACGATCACCGCGCCGCCGCGCACGGTCGCGGGCGTCATGGTGACGGGGCCGCTCGCCGGTGCCGGCGCTCGGTACGTCGTCGCGCTCGCGCTCGTGGTGCTGGGCGCGCTGGTGGCGAAGAACCTGGTGCGCGGCCGGATCGGGCGCTCGTGGATGGCCATCCGCGACCGCGACATCGCCGCCGAGATCATCGGCGTGCGGCCGCTGCGCACGAAGCTCCTCGCATTCAGCGTCTCGTCGTTCTACTGCGGCGTCGCCGGTGCGGAGTACGTGTTCCTCTACCTGGGCAGCGCCGAGACGCTGGCCTTCGACATCGGCCTGTCGTTCCTCGTGCTCTTCATGGTCATCATCGGCGGGCTGGGATCGATCCTCGGGTCGTTTCTCGGCGCCGCCTTCATCGTGCTGGTGCCGATCTTCCTCACCAACGTCCCGCACCTGCTGCACCTGCCGATGCCGGTCGCATTGCAGAAACAGATCGAGCTGATGGTCTTCGGCGGCCTCATCATCTTCTTCCTGATCGTGGAGCCGCATGGTCTCGCGCGTCTCTGGCAGATCACCAAGGAAAAGTTACGGCTCTGGCCGTTCCCGCACTGACAAGGAGGACAGCAATGACACTGCGCGCGTGTGCGATCGCCCTGCTGACCGTGCTCGTCGCCGCCGGCTCCGCGCTGGCGCCGGCGCCGGTCACGGCGCAGAACAAGGAAGTCTTCGTCCCGCTGCTCGTGTATCGCACGGGACCATTCGCGCCGAGCGGCATTCCGATCGCGAACGGGTTCGTGGACTACTTCACGCTGCTCAACGAGCGTGACGGCGGGATCAACGGCGTGAAGGTGACGTGGGAAGAGTGCGAGACGCAGTACGACACCAAGCAGGGCGTGGAGTGCTACGAGCGCCTCAAGGGCAAAAGCGCCGCGCTCGTGAATCCGTACAGCACGGGCATTAGCTACCAGCTCATCCCCAAGGCGCCCGTCGACAAGGTCCCCGTGTTCTCCATGGGCTACGGCATGAGCGCCTCGTCCGACGGGCGGTGGTTCCCGTGGGTGTTCAACTTCCCGACCAACTACTGGAGCCAGGCCTCGGCGGTCATCCGCTACATCGGTACTCAAGAGGGCGGGCTCGAGAAGCTCAAGGGCAAGAAGATCGCGCACGTCTTCCACAACAGCCCCTACGGCAAGGAAGCCAACCCGACGCTCGAAGAGCTCGCGCGCAAGTACGGGTTCGAGCTGGCGCTGCTGCCCGTGGACACGCCCGGCCAGGAGCAGAAGTCGACGTGGCTGCAGGTGCGCCGCATCAATCCCGACTGGATCTTCATGTCGGGCTGGGGCGTCATGAACCAGGTCGCCGTGAAGGAAGCGGCGTCCATCGGCTTCAAGATGGATCACTTCATCGGCAACTGGTGGTCGTCGAGCGACGCCGACGTGATTCCCGCCGGTGACGGCGCCAAGGGGTACAAGGGCGCGACGTTCCACGCGCCGGGCACCAACTTCAAGGTGCACGCCGACATCGTGAAGTACGTCTACGACAAGGGCAAAGGCGCGGGCAAGAAGGAAGAGATGGGCTCGCCGCTCTACAACCGCGGCATCGTGAACGCGATGTTCTCCGCGGAGGCCATCCGTACGGCGATGAAAGGCGCCAAGGGCCAGGCGCCGACCGGCGAGCAGATTCGCTGGGGCTTCGAGAATCTCAATCTCACCGAGAAGCGCCTCGACGAGATCGGGATGAAGGGCTTCACGCATCCGATCAAGGTCACGTGCGAGGACCACGAGGGCAGCGGTCCGGTCCTCATCGAGCAGTGGGACGGCAAGAAGTGGAACATCGTGTCGGACTGGATCCAGCCCATGAAGGACGTCGTGCGCCCCAAGATCGAGGCGGCCGCCGTCGAAGAGGGCAAGAAGCTCGGGTACACGCAGCGGGACTGCAGCAAGGAGAAGTAGTCACGTGAGCGCCGGGAACGGGGCCGTGCGACCGCTGTTGGCGGTCAACAACATCGAGGTGATCTACGATCACGTGATCCTCGTGTTGCGCGGCGTCTCGCTCCGCGTCCCCGAGGGGGGCATCGTCGCCCTCCTCGGGGCCAACGGCGCCGGCAAATCCACCACGCTCAAGGCGATCTCGGGCCTGCTGCGCACCGAGCGCGGCGACGTCACGAAGGGCACCGTCGAGCTCGGGGGCGAGCCGATCCATCGCCGCGAAGCCGGGGAGATCGTGCGGCGGGGCATCGTGCAGGTGATGGAAGGCCGCCACGTCTTCGAGCACTTGACCGTCGAGGAGAACCTGCTCACGGGGGCCTATACTCGGCGCGAAAACACCGCCGCGCGAAAGGACCTCGATCTGGTTTATACCTACTTCCCCCGCCTGGTCGAGCGCCGGGGCTTCAAGGCCGGCTACATCTCGGGCGGGGAGCAGCAGATGCTGGCCATCGGCCGGGCCCTCATGGCGCGGCCGCGGCTGATGCTGCTCGACGAGCCGTCGATGGGACTGGCGCCCATGCTCGTCCAGGAGATCTTCGAGATCGTGAGCCGACTGAACCGCGAAGAAGGCGTCTCACTGCTGCTCGCCGAGCAGAACGCGACGATCGCGCTGCGCTTTGCGCAGTACGGCTACGTCATGGAGAGCGGACGGATCGTGCTCGACGGCGACGCGAAGACGATCAGCGAGAACGAGGACATCAAGGAGTTCTACCTCGGCCTGACGGGGGTGGGGCAGCGCAAGTCGTATCGCGACGTGAAGCATTATCGGCGGCGGAAGCGGTGGCTGTCGTGAGGGCGACCGCGAGCGGGACGCTGGCGCGCCACGGGACGCAGCGCGGCGGGGGGGTGGCGCGCCACGGGGCGGAGCGCGGCCCCGTTCGACCACGCAAATCGACATTACGTCGGCGCCTGTCATGGTGCACCGATGTTTAGCCGGGTCCGACGCATTGCCCGAAACACGGGTCTCACGGGGCCGCGCTCCGCCCCGTGGCGCACCGCCCCCGCGTCCCTGCGCCCCGCCTTGCCGTACGCACTCGACTCGTCGTCTCTCTCACCGAACGCATTCCATTCGTCGTCCCTCTTACCGAGCAATTACTCATCGCATCCGACTTCTGCTGCGTACCTCGTCGGCCCGAGGGAGATTTGCTCGTGAGTGCTCTGGTTGAGGTGAGGGACGTTAGTAAGGCGTTTGGAGGAGTGCAGGCGGTGACGCGGGTGAGCTTTGATGTGACGAAGGGCGAGATCGTGTCGGTGATCGGGCCGAATGGGGCGGGTAAGACGACCGTGTTGAATATGATCAGCGGGTTTTACCATCCGGATTCGGGGCGGATCGTGCTGGAGGGGCGCGATGTCACGGATGTGGCGCCGAGCAGGATCGCGGAGCTCGGCGTGGCGCGCACCTTTCAGAACATCGCGCTGTTCCGAGGGATGACGGTGCTCGACAACCTCATGCTCGGGCGGCACGTGCACATGAAATCGGGTGTGCTGTCGTCGTTCGTGTATTGGGGGCTCGCGCAGAAAGAAGAGGTCCGCCACCGCAAGCGGGTGGAGGACATCATCGACTTTCTGAAGATCCAGGATCTGCGGCGACGCCCGACCGGCTCGCTCGCGTATGGGTTGCAGAAGCGTGTCGAGCTCGGGCGCGCGCTCGCGCTCGACCCGAAGGTGCTGTTGCTCGACGAGCCGATGGGCGGCATGAACCAGGAAGAAAAAGAGGACATGGCGCGCTTCATCCTCGACGTCAACGAGGAGTGGGGCACGACGATCATCCTGATCGAGCACGACATGGGTGTGGTCATGGATATCTCCGATCGCGTAGCCGTGCTGGACATGGGCCAGAAGATCGCCGACGGCTCGCCCGACGAGGTTCGGGCGAACCCGGCCGTCATCAAGGCGTACCTCGGCGACACCAAGGGCGGTGCCCGGGAGGCGCGCCGTGGCTGAGCCCGCGACGCTGCCGCGCCTGATGCTGCGCAACGCCCGCGACTTTGCGACGCGCACCGCCATTCGCGAGAAGGACCGTGGAATCTGGCAGTCGTACACGTGGGCGGACTATCATGCCCAGGTCCGCGATTTCGTGCTCGGGCTCGCGGCGCTCGGCTTCAAGCGGGGTGATCGGCTCTCCGTCATCGGCGACAACCGACCGCGACTCTACTGGGCGCAGATGGCCGCACAGTGCCTGGGTAGCGCCTCGGTTCCGGTCTACCAGGACTCCATTGCTCGTGAGCTCGCCTTCGTGTGGAATCACGCCGACGTCTCGGTGATCGTGGCCGAGGACCAGGAGCAGGTCGACAAGGTGCTCGCCCTGCGCGAGCAGCTGCCCACGCTGCGCGTCGTCGTCTACGACGATCCGCGCGGCATGCTGCATTACAAGCACGACTGGCTCAAGTCGTTCACCGACGTGCAGGCGCTCGGGCGCGAGTTCGCCAAGACCCACGCCGGCTACTTCGAGGCCGCCATCGAGCAGGGCAAGGGCGAGGATCTGGCGTTCGTCTGCTACACCTCGGGCACCACCGGCAATCCGAAGGGCGCGATGATCACCCACGCCAACGCGCTCGAGACGGCGAAGATGGCCATGCGCGCGGAGGAGTTCCGCGTCGACGACGATTATCTCGCCTACCTGCCGATGGCCTGGGTCGGCGACGCCTTCTACACGCTCGTCATGAGCATCGTGGTGGGTTTCGCGATCAACTGTCCCGAGAGCCCGGAGACCGTGCAGCGCGATCTGCGCGAGCTGGGCCCGACGCTGGTCCTGGCGCCGCCGCGTATCTGGGAAAACATGCTGACGGCCGTGCAGGTCAAGGGCGCCGACGCGCCGCCGCTCAAGCGCTGGGTGTTCGAGCGGAGTCGCCGCGCCGCGGAGCAGGCGGAGATCTTGCGGTCCGAGGGCAAGCCGATCCCGCTCGGCTTGCGCGTGATGTGCGCGCTCGGCGAAGTCTTCGTCTACGGGCCCGTGCGCGATCAACTCGGCCTGCGCCGCACGCGCTGGGCGCTGACGGGCGGCGCGCCCCTCGGTCCCGACACGTTCCGCTTCTTCCGCTCCATCGGCGTGAACCTCAAGCAGGTGTACGGCTCGACCGAAACCACCGGGTTGGTCTCGCTGCAGCCCAGCCGCGAAGCGAATCCCACGACGGCTGGACGCCCGTGTGCCGGCATCGACGTGAAGATCGGCGAACGCGGTGAGGTGCTCGTCAAGGGCGCGGGGGTCTTCCGCGGCTATCTCAAGAACGAAGAGGCGACGCGTGAGGTCATCGACGCCGACGGCTGGTTCCATACCGGGGACGCGGGGTTCATCGACCCGCGCGGGCATCTGGTCATCATCGATCGCGCCAAGGACGTCGGCGCGCTGACCGACGGCACGCCGTTCGCGCCGCAGTTCGTCGAGAACAAGCTGAAGTTCAGCCCGTACATCCGCGAAGCGGTGGCGTTCGGTGACCAG
>QHSO01000109.1 GCA_003220475.1 Candidatus Rokuibacteriota bacterium
GATTGAAGCTCACGGCGCGCACCGGCGATGTCCGGTCGCTGACCACACCCGTGCGGCTCAGGATTACCTGCCTCCGTGAGAGCGGCCGTATGGAAGGTGCCGTAGCGTATGGCGAACGCCTGAGCACGTCAACGCGGAAAACGCCGGACCGACATCACCGGTATTCTGCTATGGGTGATCTACATGCCGCTGTCACCGCAGTCGGTGAGAACGATCCTTCTTGCGGGCCTGCTCATGTCGATCGTCGGGAGGCCGAGTGGCGCGTCGGGCCAAGGACTGCGCCACTTCCGTGAGGGTCCCGAGGCTACCAGCGAGCTCCCTCATCCCGAGCTCTTCTTCGCGTTCAACAACCGGGGCAACGTACACGCGGCAAAACGTGACTACGACCGCACCCTCGCGGACTATAGCGAAGCGCTACGGTTGAACCCGAAGTACGCAGGGGCGATGAGGAATCGCGGTATCGTCTATGCGCGCAAGCGCGACGACGAGCGCGCGATCCGCGACTATAGCGAGGCTGCTCGGCTCGATCCCGACGATCCGCACGCGTTGATCGGACGCGCGTTCGTGTATTGCGAGAAGCATGAGTTCGCGCGCGGTTCGCGATTTCGACGCCGCGCTGAGCATCTGCCCGACGTGTCCGCGCGCCGTCAGCGGCCGAGCGGCGGCCTCCATCGGGAACGAATGTCGCTAAGCGCGGATCAGGCGGCCGTGGAAACGCTGCTCGCCGTGAACGGCACGCTGATGCGCGGTCTCGAGCTCAACGGCAACCTGCGCGCCGCCGGCGCGACGTTCGTCCGCGAAGCGCGCACCGCGCCGGTCTACCGTCTGTGGTCGATCGGCGACCGCCATCCCGCGATGATCCGCATCTCGGCGGGCGGCGCGGCGATCGCCGTCGAGATCTGGTCGGTTCCGGCCGGTGGACTGACGAGCATCCTGCAACAGAAGCCGCCCGGGCTTGGCATCGGCAAAGTCCAGCTCGACGACGGCAGCGAGGTGCTGGGCGTGCTCGGCGAATCGATCCTCTGCGAGGGTCAGCGCGAGATCAGTCGTTGCGCCGACGGCAGGATGGACATAGGCGCTCGTGACGGCCCGAGCTGACGAATTGTCGATCGCAGGCCAGGCAACCTATTGCTCTCTCACCACTGGGCCACGCGTTCGAGGAGGTCCCACCCGCTTCCTCCTCGCCGACCTGTACGATCTCGCCTCGCCTGGCCGTCATCGTGACGCGAAGGACGACGATCCCGCGCGCGCGGCAATCGCCGCGCGCGTGGTGAGCAGCAGAACCTCAGTCATGGATGCCGTCGGGCTTCGGTGTCCACGTTCCGCCGGCGTACTCACGCATGGCGTACCCCAGAACCCGGCGCAGCGTCGTGCCTTCGCGCACAGCGCGCGCTCGCGCTGTCCGCTGGACGTCGAGCGGGATGCCGCGCACGAGATAGATGCCCGTGATTGCCATGCGCACGAGCGCGCGGCTCGGCGTGCCCGCGCGCGTCATTTGACCCATCCGTCGAACATGACGAAGCTCATGACGTTCCCCTTGCCTCCTGTCAGAGCCTCTACTTTCGCCCACCTCCGCGGGCGGGCCAATTGGACCTTGGTCCACCCCGGTTCCTTTTGTGGCGCGGCGAATCGCCTCGAGGATCGTCTCGGCCTCGAACGGTTTGATCAGATGGGCGGCGGCCGTGGACTTCTCGATTCGTGAGAGGACCGTGGCGTCGTCGTGGGCGGTGATGAAGATGACGGGCACCGCGAGCCTTTCCTGAAGCTCGAAGCCGCTCGTCGTGCCGAGGTCGATGTCGAGGACCAAACAGGCGGCTCGGCCGACGGAGAGCCACGCCAGAAACTCGTGGGCCGACGCGAACGCCATCCCCTCGTAGCCGGCCGACGTCACGACTCTAAGGAGCGTACGCCGGACCGAGGGGTCGTCGTCCACGATCGCGATCACGGGTGCCGCATCCACGCAGGATCCTCCTCGACGCCAACCTTCGCGTAGAGACGCCCGCGCGGCTATTGGACCTTGGGGTGGTACGAAAATGGCGGCGAGCCGGGCGCGGTCAGGTCTGCGCGACGATCACGCCAGCGGCGTCGGCCAGCCGAACGAGTTCGGCGAACGAGCCGGCCCGCATCTTGTCCATCACGCGAGCCCGATGGACTTTGACCGTCTTCTCGACGACGTTGAGCTGTGCCGCGATCTGCTTGTTCAGCATTCCGGTGACGACCAGGGCGAACACTTGTCGCTCGCGTGGGGTGAGCGTCTTGACGCGCGCGTGAAGCGATCGGGAGCGCGCTTCCGTCCCGAGATTTCGCGTGTCCTTCTCCACCGCGCGCTGGACGGCGTCGAGCAAGTCCCTCGCGGCAAACGGCTTGGTCAGAAAGTCGACGGCGCCGGCCTTCATGGCGGTGACGGTCATCGGAATGTCCCCCTGACCGGTCACGAAGACGATGGGAATTCGATGGACGGCCTGCGCGAGAGTTCTCTGGAGATCGAGCCCGGTCATGCCCGGCATGCGGACGTCCAGCACCAGGCAGCAAGGTCGCCCGGCGGTCGCGGCCTTGAGGAAATCGCGAGCGGAGGCGAACGCCTCGACGATGTACCCGGCGGACTCGATGAGCCGCGTCAGGCTCTTCCGGACCGAGGGGTCGTCGTCGACGACGAACACCGACGCCGCGACCCCCATCAGCGCGAGGGCTTGCCACACACCGGCAAGGTGAACCCGAACGTCGCGCCACCCGCCGAATTGTTCGACGCATGCAGCTGGCCGCCGTGTGCGTGGACGATGGTGCGTGCGATGGCGAGGCCCATGCCGAGCCCCTCGGGCTTGGTCGTGTAGAGCGGCTCGAACATCCGCTCGACGTCGTTGCCGTCGATGCCGACGCCCGCGTCCTCGACGGCCACCATGATCTCCGCCTCTCCGGCGCGGGCGGTTCGGATCGCGAGGACGCGCTCACGGCCGTTGGAATCGACCATGGCCTCCAGCCCATTGAGGACCATATTCAGGATCACCTGCTGGATCTGGACGCGATCACCGCGGATCCCGGGCAAGCTCGGGGCAAGCTCGACTGTCATCGTGACCTTCCGGAGCACCACGTCGCTCCGGACGAGGTGAGCGACTTCGGCGACGACGTCGTTGATGTCGAGGGGCACGTGCGCGAGATCGCCCTTGCGGAGCAACGCGCGCAGTCGATGAATCACGTCGGCCGCGCGCTTGTCGTCGGCGACGATGTCGGCGAGGATTTCGCGCAGGGCGGCGAGGTTCATCGGGGCGGTGCCGAGCTGCCGCAGCGCGACCTCCGCGTTGTTGAGAATCGCTGTCAGGGGCTGGTTCAGCTCGTGCGCCAGCGACGCCGTCAACTCGCCCATCGCCGACACCCGGCCGATGTGGGCCAGGTGTTGGCGAAGCCGCGCAGCTTCGCGTTCCGCCTGGGCGCTCGCGAGCGCGTTGGCCACCGCCTCGCCGACGAGCCGCAGTTGGTCGATCAGCTCGTTGGGCCATGCGCGCTCCGCGACCGCCGCAACCACGAGGCCGCCGAGCACGACCCCGGCCGCCCGCAAAGGCAACGCCACGAGAGATTTGATGTCCGGCAGCTCCTCCAGCCGTGAGACGCAGACAACGTGGCCATCGCGCACGTTCGCCATCAGCCACGGCACGCGGGTCATGTCGCTCGTGCCCAGGGTGCTCCACGAGCTCTCGGGACCTCCGTGCACGGAAAACTCCACGAGCTCAGCTCGCTCCACACCGAGAAAGTCGCGGATCGCGCCGAGCGCGCCGTAGACGGTCTTTTCGAAATCGAGCGCGGAGACGTTGGCGAGCCGGGCAGATAAATCCGAGAGCAACCGCTGAAAGTGTAAGCGCTCGCCGAGCACCGACTCCATGCGCTTACGCTGCAGAGCGCTGGCAAATGCCTCGCTCAGCAGACGAAGCCGCTCGACCAGCTCGTCCGGCCAATCCCGCTCCGCGCGAACGGAATCGAACGACAGGACGCCGAGCATCGGCCCTCCTGCCTGCAGTGGAATCGATAGGTGAGAGCGTGTCCCGACCCGTTCATAGCTCGCGCGGTCCGCCGCCGCCTCCTCGGGCAAGGCCTCGGTCCGCGGAAGGCGCACAACGCTGCCGCGACGGAGCGTGTCGGCCGTCCACGGAAACTGCTCGGCGGCGAGGATCGACGGGAGCATGGCGATGCCCGGTTCGGCCCACGAGACCCGCACACGCGGCCGACCATCGATGTACTCGTCGAGATTGCCCCGGTCCATTCCGAGGAAGGCCACCATTTGGTGCAAGCCGTTTTCGAGCGCCGCATCCAGACCGCTGGCGTCGACATGGATGAGCCCGGCAAACAGATCCGAGAGCAAGGTCTCGAACCGAACGCGGTCCTCCAGAAGGCGCGGCGCGCGGCGGCCTCGGGCCATGCCCGTACTCTACGCTTCTGAGCCGCCGTTGGACCAACGTCCAATAGAGGCCGTTCACCGGCCCTGTTAACGTCGCCCACGTTGGAGGGGCCGCCATGAGTCATCGTTCGCGGCTCTCCGGTGTGCGGGTTCTGGTCGTCGACGACGCACGCTATGTCCTCGATGTCGTGACGGACATGCTGCAGTGCAATGGCGCCAACGTCACCGCGGTCGACTCCGCCGAAGAGGCCCTGGACATCTTGCAACGCGAACGTCCCGACGTCCTGCTGAGCAACCTCTCGATGCCCGGATGCCCGGCAAGGCGGTTATTGGTTGTCGTCCTTTGACATCGCTGGGAGCCGCGCGGTGCGCCATATGTAGCGCCGAGCTGAGCGACGCCGCGGAACGGTTCTGCGGCGGTGACAGATGTGTACGTGTGTTTTGGTCTCGCGCATGGCTTCGTCCGGTCTCGTCGCATCGCGGATTGTGTGCGGGTTCATCGGCCGCCGGACCTGATTCCGGCGCAGATGGCGAGTCGTCGCTCTCTGAGAAAGAAGGAGGATCTCTATGACTTCGATGCCGCAGAATATCAAGCCGTTGATATGGGGTGCCGTCGTGGGAAGCGTGCTGACCATGATCGTTGGTTTCAGTTATGGCGGCTGGACGACGAGCGGGACCGCCGCCCGTCTGGCAAAGCAAGAGGCTGACGCCGCAGTCACCACGGCGCTGGTGCCACTCTGCATCGCCCAGTCGAAGGCCGATCGCGCCGTGCTGAAAAAGATGGGAGAGCTGAAAGCGCTGACGTCGTCGTATGACCAACGTGACTTCGTGACCAAGACCGGTTGGGCGACGGTGCCCGGCAACGAGAACCCCAATAGTGATGTCGCCCAGGCGTGCGCAGACGCGCTGTTGAAGACCGCTTCGAAGTAGCCCCACGCGACAGGCAACCGCCGCGACGCCACGGCGTTGCGGCGGTTCGCGCGCTCAGAACCCCGACTTCCGCATGCACGTACGATAGGCGGCCTGGTACGCGGGATCTTTCGCCCCCTCGTTGTCCATGCCCGCAAGCTGCGGATCGTTCGACGGCGTGCCGCCGGCGGCGTTCTGTGTTGCCGCATCCGTGCGGCGCGCGTCGGCGGCGCGGGTGTGATCCTTCGTATTCGGTTGCGCCGAGCTCGGCGAGGCCGCGCCCTTTCCGACAGCGTGCTGTGCCTCCGTGTTGCAGGAGGCGATATCCTGCGCCGTGGGCACCTGGGCATACGCGATGCCCGCGGATGCGAACACGGCGACGGCGGTGAAGACCATCATGTGCCGGCGTCGCGTGCGAAGGACTTCCATGATCGGCTCCTATACCCTCGCGATGCGGTACACGACCCAGCCGCTGCCGTCGTGCCCGCCGATGCGCTCGGCCTGCTCGAACAGACTGGGATGCCCGCGACGCGGGGCCGACGGATACTGTGCCACGAGCAACTGCCGGCCGGAGCTCACCGCGGCCGCTGCCGTGGACGCATCGACGTCATAGCGCGCCATCGTGCGACGTCGCTCGTTGTAGAAGTCGACCGTCCATTTCATCTCCGCAGATCGAGCGCGTCCATACTCGTGAGTCGATCTTTCCCCGCTGCGACCGCCGCGGCGATGCTGGGGAAGCCGGCCTGCGACTCTTCGATGACCTCACCAGCGTAGTTCATGATGCGCCAGTGCCACTCGGGATGCCTCGGGCTCGAGATCGCAACCACCTGCATGTCTTAGATCTCCCCGGTTTCGGACGGTCCGATCGTCCCCTTGGACCTTTCGTGCGCGTCGACGCCCGCCGTTATGCGCACCGGTGCACGACCCTCTGCCTCAGACAGACGCTACACGCCTCGGCTGTGCTGGCGACCCGCAGGGTGCCGATGAGCCTCGGCAGCGCGTCGTTGAGACGGCGTGGCGGTAACCCGGTGATCCGGATGATGCAATCCGCGCAGAGGGCCGCGGTGCCGATGCTGTCTTCGATCAGTGCCGCGTCGAGATTTCGCACAGGTCTCCAAGGCAAAAGAGCGAACACGCCTGAGTCACCGGAGTCTCGACGCCCGTACGCGGCGCCAACGAGGAAGGCTGAGGTGGTGGCGCGTCGATCGTATCACATCGCATCCCGCGACACGTCCATCCAGACCACGAGCGTGGTACCTTGAGAGACGTCTGGTCAGGGCCGCCGGTCCGTTGTGGACCCTTCTTCCCCATCAGACCACGCTCGAGCGCATAGTTCCGCGGCGACAGGGCGCGTGGTCACTCAGCGGAGGTTCGAGGTCACGTCATGACGCAAAAACTCTTCATCGGTGGTCTGTCTTTCAACACGCCTCCGGAGCGACTGCGCGAGCTCTTCGGCCAGATCGACGGCGTCGAGTCGGTCACGATCGTCACCGACCGCGATACCGGGCAGTCGCGCGGCTTTGGCTTCGTCGAAGTGGCGACAACCGAGGCCGCGAACGACGCGATCGCCAAGCTCAACGGCGCGCAGCTCGACGGGCGGGCGCTCCGCGTGGAGATCTCCAAGCCGTCGGCGCCGCGCAGCGGCGGTGGCGGGTCTCGATCGCGCGGCGGCTTCGGCAACAGCCGCCGTTGGTAGAACGCCACTCCAGTGACGGGACGGACCCGCGCGTCGACGTCGCGCGGCGATCAGGACACCGAGTGATGGCGCGCCGGGTCAACGTGATACTGCGCCCCAAGCAGGGCGACGTCGTGATCCGGCGCCATCGGCTCCTGAAGACGCAGGGCACCGTTCTCCGATTCGACGGCGAAGACGAAAACGGCGCCTCCCGCGTGTGGGTGAGGTGGCGCCACTCGACGACGCTGCCGAACCCCAGCCTCGAGCCGGTCAATGATCTCGAGGTGGTCCCTTCGGCTTCTTCGTGAGCGCCATGACAATCGACGTTCCGATCAACAGCGCCGACGTAACGCCGGCCGCGGCGAGTAGGCGGCCCGCTCGCATGACCACGCGGTGCAGCTCGTCCAGCTGACTCAGCTCTACGCGAATTTTCAGATTGCCGCTCTTCGCGGTATAGATTCCGCGGCGGATCTCCTTGGGCAGGTCGGCGAATAACTCCAAATATTGTGTGAACAGCTTGAGCCCGCGTTTCCCCAAGGCTTGCGGGGACAACGCGTCGATCACTGCCTCATGAAGCGTGGGCTGAATCGCGACCATGATGTCAAAGCCGGGATCGAGCTTCTTGAATGCCCCTTCCAGCGAGACGAACACTTTGAGGAGCATGGCTTGATCGGGGGGCATCGTCAGCTTGTTGTCCCGGACCAGACTCAACAAGTCGCCAACCATGGCCGACAGATCCATGAGGCCCATCGGCTTCCCGGAATACTTGCTCAGAAATTCCTCGACGGCGCCGACCAGCTCCCCGGGGTCGTCGCCTTCTCGCTCAGACCATTCCAGCAGAATCGCGCAGAGGCCGTCGGCGTCGTTTTGCAGCAGCGCCTGCAGCAGTGTCATGATCTGTCGCCGTCTGACCTCAGACACGCGTCCGATCATGCCGAAGTCGATGAAGGCGATACGTTCGCCGGGCAAGATGAAAAAATTCCCGGGGTGCGGATCGGCATGGAAGAGCCCATCCATCATGATCATCTTGAGCACCGCACTCGCCCCGATTTGGGCAATGCGTTTGCGGTCCATGCCGGCGGCATCGATAGCGTGAAGATTCACGCCGGGGATCCCATCCACGAACTCCTGGACATTGAGACGCTGTCGGGTCCATTCCCAATAGATCTTCGGAATGACGATCTGGTCGTTGCCTTCGAAATTGGCCGCGACGTGCTCGGCATTATGACCTTCGGTCATGAAGTTGAGCTCGTTCTGCAGCGACTTCACGAATTGCTGGACGACCTTTTGCGGGCGATAGGCGGCCAGCTGAGGCACATTCTTTTCAGCCAACGACGCCAGATAGGCCAACAGGCGCATGTCCGATTCGATCTTGGGCCGGATCCCGGGGCGTTGAATCTTGAGCACCACGGTGGTCCCGTCTTTCAACGTCGCTCGGTGAACCTGGGCAACTGACGCGGCCGCGAGTGGTGTCGTCTCCACCTCCGCGAATATTTCTTCGAGCGGCGCTCCCAAGTCTTCCTCGATCTGGGGCCGAAGCTCCTTGAAGTCCAGCGGGGGCGCTTGCGATTGGAGTTTTTCGAATTCGGCGATCCACTCGGGTCCGAACAGGTCAGGGCGAGTCGCAAGGATTTGGCCAAGCTTGACGAAGGTCGGCCCGAGGATCTCGAACACGCGGCGCACACGCTGGGGACGCTCGAGGTGCGCCATCTCATCGGCATGCTTCCAACCCATGAGCTTGCCGGCGCGCTCGGCCGCCGCTTCAAGACCCATCTGTTTGAACATGTCGCCGAACCCGGCAAGGGTGAACACCCAGATGATTTCGTGCAGTCGATTCAGGTCGGCAATGGATTGGAACGTCATCGTCTAGCTCCGCCACCTCACAGGCCGGCAACTCTAACATGACAGCGGGACCGCATCATCCCCCGCCCTTGGACTCAAAAGGACGTTCGCGACTTCCTCGAGGACTCGTACCGCGGGGACATAACGTTGGCGCGTTTGGTCGCCGAAGCGCGGCGTCGATTCCCGAACCAGAAGTCGCGGCAGCGGCTGGACCCCCCGAGGCTGAGCACGGGGAACGAGGTAGACCCATATCTGGAGTCACGACGCGTATGCGGCGGTCGGCGCGTCGACGGTCGTCATCCACTCATCCAGCCGCTTCCGCAGAAACAACCGGGCGCGATGCGCGCGCGTCTTCACGAGCGGGATGCTCAGTCCGAGAGTTTCCGCGATCTCGGCGTTCGATCGCCCCTCGATGTCGCGCAGCACCAGCACGGCACGGTAGGTGGCGGGCAGCTCGTCGATGGCCGACGTCAGCGCCGTTCGCAGCTCCGACTGCATGGCGAGGTCGTTCGTGGTCGGAGACCAGTCGACCATCGGGGCGTCGTGGCCACCGCGCTCGTCGAAGACCGGCAGCACCTCGTCCAGCGACACTTCGTGTCGACGGCTGTGCCGACCGCGGAGCTTCTGGTACGCGGCGTTCGCCACGATGCGATAGAGCCACGAGCCGAATGCCGACTCGCCTCGAAACGTGTCGATCTTTCGGATCACCGTCCACAAGGCGTCCTGCACGACTTCCTCCGCGTCCGCGGCACTGCCGGTGATGCGGCTGGCAAGACGATAGGCACGCTCGCCGTACCGACTCACGAGACGCTCGGCCGCCATCGGCTCGCGACGCCGGAGCGCGTCGACGACGTCATGGTCACGGTCTGTGCGCCGGCAGGAAGAAGCACCCACGATCGTTCGTTCGAGCACCGCCTCAAGGTTCATCGCTTGTCCTCGCCGTTGTCGGTGAATGTTCACTCGATCTAAAGCGAAGACTACGGTGCGAGGCGGAGCGCTTTCTACCCGACGTTGGTCGGGTCGGAGTCCACCCTACTTTGGTCGGGTCCGGCCAGCGTGACGATAATGGCAACAGCTACGGACGCCACCGCCACGCCATATCTCAACTCCTCCGCCTCGTGTCGTTCGCGGCGCCTCTGCGCATCACCCTTGCGACGACACCAGACGGGACGCGAGTTACTCCTGGCCGTCGCTGAGACGGGCAGGCGCGGAGATGCCTGTCAGGGTCACGATGCGCTTCACAGCGGCGGCGTCCACGAGACGCGTGTAATGGCGAGCGGTACGTCCTGCACAACAGTGGTTATGGAGTGTCGCTGTGCAAC
>QHSO01000288.1 GCA_003220475.1 Candidatus Rokuibacteriota bacterium
TCGCTGCCGCATTGCCATAAGGGCGACCGTCGACTTGACCCAAGAAAACATAATTACCCGCCGGAAGGTCCAGGCTTGCCAAAGTCACATAGTTGTTCGCTGGGAGAACTACACTGCTAGTTTGTGCGCGGGTTGCCGAGATCCTTGGAGCACAGCCGGGAAGAACAGCTAACAGCGTACCGAGTGCAACGGTCATCAAGGTCTTGTTCATGTCTAATTAGCCCTCCTGCGTCTCGAAAGATGCGCACATGGGGCATCGCGTACAGCACGCGTCCCATAAGCGTCAACGCGAAAGAATGCGGCGCCTCCGACCCATAGATGGTCGACGTGACCGCCCGAGGCGTCGGTGACGTCCGCGCTGCGTTTGTCGACTACAGCTTGGCGTTTGTCGACTACAGCGGGCCGCCAATCGGGCCCTCATTGAGGCCGCCTTCACGAGCCGGGCGGGAAGTTCCGGCCGTCGCGAGAGACGCGACCGCCGCGCATCCTGAGAAGACCTCCTCGTGCGCCGCGCCGCACTGAACGCCGACGCCGGAACCACCGATCGCCGGGGAGGCCATGCCGCCTAAGAAGAGTTCCATCGTCTGCTGGCGGGCCGATCGGCATGCTGTTGCATCGGGGCAATGTCCAGAAGCAGCGAAGCCTGCTTTCGTGCTTCTTACGACGACCTGCATGTTTTAGTCCCATCGATTTCGTTGGGACTAAACAGCGCGCAATGTGCGACAAGTTCTAGCGAAAACGCGACCATAACCAAACACGGGTTCTAATCCTGATGGCAACAAGAGCGGCAACGAACTTCGGAAAGTCTCGATAGTCGTTTGCGGTGTGCCTGCCTGACGGAGGCAGTAACCTGGGGGCTCATCGTCGGCAACCGACCATATCAGTGCCCTGTCCTGGAGATGGTGTCTGTCCTGCTTCGGCAATCGTCAGGAGGAATATTGCGAAGAGTACTCAGTCGTCTCGGCCTCTTTGGTGATGCGAACGCGATCCTAGCGTCGTGACCGATCGCATCCACGAACAGTCGCGAATTTCGAGGCCGGTCCGGGCGCCCCAAAATTCGGACGAATTTCGTGACACGGCGACGAAATCGGGTCGTTCGGCTGGCCGTATTTACGTCCGAGTCCAGTTACCGTTTATTACCCTCTTTATTGGCCGGCGGGCCTTCGAATGGCGCGCGGCGACGCGGTCGATCGAACGCGCTGCGGACCGAACTCCACGCGGGGTAGTTTAGCGGACCTTCACACGAGGTGCCGACCGAGCATTCCAGTTTCAGCCGGCGGCGCGAGCCCGGCGCTTCTTCTGCTTCTTCTTGAAGGCGGCGCGTCTGCGCGCCGTTTTCCCCCTGCGCTTCTTCTCGGGCATGGCAGCCTCCTATCCGTTCTGCGCCGCTGACTCTATTGATGCCGCCGCGCCTAACGACTTCCTGGCGGCACGCGGTGGAGTGAAGAAGCAGCGCAAATGCACGACGAGATGCGCAGGCTTGACGACGACTGCTTGCCGCGCAATGTCCTGCTGACACAAGGCGCACTTCGCCTCTTCGCCCGTCCAACGATCTACGGTGATACCAGCCGCCGCGATGGTGGTGAAGCAGCCGGTGTGGTAATCACCCGTCAGGTGCTGGCGAAGCTCGCCGGTTGCGATCTCGTCGGCGCAGATGAGACATGTAGCGTATTGCATGAAAACGCCGAAGCCTAACATGGGCGGCTCCGGCCTGCCACTGTGCTCGCTGCCCGCACTCGGTTGGCAGCCGCCACGGGCGGCCGGTATTAGGTGCCGACCTCTGCCGCCTGACGAGCCGGAGCGGAAGCGCGACAAGGTCTCCCCCCGAGTGGCGACGCTTGCTGGTGCCGCTGGCCGAGTGTGCGACGTGACTCTCGTAGGTGTGCTAGAGTCCTGCACCACCACCCCAGCCTTCAGGGTTGACGCCTTGGCGGGCGTCGAGACTCCGGTGTTTGGGTCTTTCAGTGGCCATCTCACCGGAGTTCGCAATGGCTCTGTCGTCCGAATCGCGCGACAGGATCCTCGGTAGGCTGAGCGCGGGCGGCCTGCCTCGAAAGGGCCTGACGAAGATGTACGCCGGCTACGGACGCGGGTACCGGTGCGCGGCCTGTGACCGGACGATCACGCCGTACGACGTCGAGTACGACATGGACTTCGGCGGCGGCGTCAGCTACCGCATGCAC
>QHSO01000110.1 GCA_003220475.1 Candidatus Rokuibacteriota bacterium
CCCACTGGGTGCCTGGCACCTGGATGCCGGCGACCTCCTTGACCAGCGCGATGCGTGACAGCGCCTTGCTGCCCTCCCAGCGGTCGAGGGCGAGCGTCAGCGCGCGGCGCACGCGCTTGTCGTCGTACGGCTTCCGCTGCTCGTTGGGCGTCACGCCGATCGAGCAGTTCCACGGGCTCTCCTGAACCGTGATCTTGTTGCCGAGCGCGTTGACGAGCGTGTCGCGATCCGCCGGGGTGAAGCTGCGGAACTGGATCATCGCGCGCTCCCCGCGAATGGCCGCCACCTGCGCCGACGCGCTCGAGATGAAGATGGCGCGGAAGCCGTCGAGGTACGGCTTGCCCTTGTCCCAGTAGTCGGGATTTTTTGTGCCGACCCAGTGCGAGCCGCGCACGTACTCGACGAACTTGAACGGGCCGGTGCCCATGACGTTCTTCTTGTACCAGTTGGGATCCTTGGCCAGGATGTCGGCCTTGTAGATCCAGTTCCACGGCTGCGCGAGGTTGGTCATGAACGACGCCTCGGGATATTTCAAACGGAAGACGACGGTGGCGGGCGTCGGCGCCTCCACCGACTCCACCGTGCCGTAGGTAGCCTGACGGCTCGACACCACGGCCGCCGGCGGGAAGATGATGTGGTCGTAGGAGGCCTTCACGTCCTTCGACGTCATCACGCTGCCGTCGTGGAACTTCACACCCTTGCGGACCTTGAAGGTGTACGTGCGGCGATCGGGAGAGATCGTCCACGACTCCGCGAGATCGCCGATGACCTTCGTGCCCGTGCGATCCGTGGGGTCCACGCGCATCAGCGTGTTGTACTGCGGCGCCCCCGGATGGAGCATCGCAAAGGTCTCCTCCTGGTGGGCGTCGAAGCTCGGCGGCTCGGCGGCGACGACGAAGATCAGCTCGCCGCCGCGGCGCGGCTCCTGGGCGACGGCGGAGGTGGCGAGGAGCGAGACGAGCGCCAGCACGGTCAGCAGGGTTTTCATGGGCGGGATTATACTGGCGCCCCATGAAAACCATCGTCGCGCTCCCCGGCGAGGGCATCGGCGTCGAAGTCGTCGAGGTCACCTGTGAGGTGCTGACCGCGGCCTCCGTGCCCGTGAAGATTCTCACCCCGCCGCAGATCACCGCGCCGGGCTCGCCCGTGCCCGATGAGACCAAGCGCATCTGTCGCGACGCGGACGCCGTGCTGTTCGGCGCGGCCGGGCCGGCCACGACGCGCGTGGTCGGCTGGCTGCGCTGGGAGATGGACGCCTGGGCCGGCGTGCGGCCGGCGAAGTTCTATGTGGGCATGCGGTCGCCGCTGGCGGATCCCGAGGGCATCGATCTCGTCGTCATCCGCGAGAACTCCGAGGGCATGTACCCCGGCCGCGAGGGCGACATCGCCGAGCTCGCCCGCGCGCTACCGGCGCTGCGCGATCGATTCGGCCGCGGCCTCGAGCGGTATCGCAACGGACGCTTCGCCGTCAAGATCGTGACCCGCGACGGCGCCGTGCGCATCGCGCGCTTCGCGTGCGAGCTGGCCTTGCGGCGCAAGCTGCGCGGGCGGGCCGGTAAGGTCACCTGCGTGACGAAGTCCAACGTGCTGCCGCAGACGGACGGCCTGTTCCACCAGACCGTCGAGGAGACGGTCCGCACGTACCCCGACCTGACGTTCGAGCATTTCCACGTCGACGACGCCGCGCGGCGAATCGTGCGGTTCCCGACCACGCTGGACGTCGTCCTGTGCATGAACCAGTACGGCGACATCCTCTCCGACGTCGCCGGCGGCCTCGGCGTCGCACCCTCCGGCAACTTCGGCGACAACGGCTGGGCGTACTTCGAGTCCGTGCACGGCTCGGCGCCGGACATCGCGGGCCGCGGCATCGCCAACCCGACCGGCACGCTGCTCTCCGCCGCGCTGATGCTCGAGTACCTCGGCCTGTCATCGGAGGCCCTGCGGCTGGAGACGGCGGTCGCGCGCGTCTATCGCGACGGCAAGGCGCTCACGCCGGATCAGCGCGGCAGTGCCACGACGAAACACATGGCCGACGCGGTGCTCGCCGCCTATCGCAATCAATGACGATCACGCTGCGCGCGCTCGCCGTTGTCATCGCGCTCGTGCTGCTGTCCGGCGCGACCGCCGCCGCGCAGCCGAGCGGGACGGTGACCTTCGGCGTGCACGTCACCCTGGCCACGCGCTGGCTCGACCCGGCCGACACGGACGCCGAGATCACGCCGTTCATGATCTTCTACGCGCTCCACGACGCGCTCGTGAAGCCGATGCCGGGCGGGCTCAACACGCCGAGCCTGGCGGAGTCGTGGACGATGTCGCCCGACGGACGCACGTGGGATTTCGTGCTCCGCAAGGGCACGCGCTTTCACAACGGCGATCCCGTCACCGCGGAGGACGTGAAGTTCTCCTTCGAGCGCTACAAGGGCGTGGCCTCCTCGATCCTGAAGGACCGCGTGCGCGAGATCCAGGTGGTGGACGCGGGCCGCGTGCGCTTTCATCTCAAGGACCCCTGGCCCGACTTCATGACGTTCTACGGCACGAGCGCCTCCGGCGCGGCGTGGATCGTGCCGAAGAAGTACGTCGAGAAAGTTGGCGAAGACGGATTCAAGAAGGCACCGATCGGCGCGGGGCCATACAAGTTCGTGTCGTTCGCCCCGGGCATCGAGCTCGTGCTCGAGGCGTTCGACGGCTACTGGCGCAAGACGCCGAGCGTCAAGCGGCTGGTGCTCCGCAGCATCCCCGACGAATCCACGCGGGCGGCGGCGCTCAAGCGCGGCGAGGTCGACGCCGTCTACTTCCTCAATGGTCCAATCGCCGAGGACGTGCGCCGCACGCCCGGCCTGACGCTGACGGCGATGCGCACCAACGGCGTCCTCTGGCTGATGTTCCCCGAGCAGTGGACGCCGGGCTCGCCGTGGGCCGATCGCCGCGTGCGGCTGGCGACGAGCATGGCCATCGATCGCCAGGCGATCAACGAGGCGGAGTCGCTCGGCTTCTCGGGTCCGACGGGCAACATCGTGCCGCGCCACCAGGAGTTCGCCCTCGCGATCGACCCGCCGCCGTACGATCCGCGTCGCGCCAAGGCGCTGCTGGCCGAGGCCGGCCATCCCAATGGCTTCGACGGTGGTGACTTCACGCCGTTCCCGCCCTACACCGGGATGGGTGAGGCGATCGTGAACTATCTCGCCGCCGTCGGCATCAAGCTCCGCATCCGCACGATGGAGCGCGCGGCGCTGCTGACGGCGTGGCGCGAGAAGAAGATCCGCAACCTCTTCGTCGGCGCCACCGGCGCCGCCGGCAACGCGTCCACGCGCCTCGAAGCGTACGCGACGAGCCGCGGCACCGGCGCCTACGGCAGCCTGCCGGACGTCGAGGCGCTGTTCGCCAGGCAGCTGCAGGAGATGGATCGCAAGAAGCGCGAGGAGATGCTGCACCAGATCCAGCGCATCCTCGCCGACCACGTCGTCTTCGCGCCGATCTGGGAGAACGGCTTCATCCGCGCCTACGGCCCGCGCCTCGAGGAGGCCGGACTGAAGCTGATCCCGTCGTTCCCCTACTCCGCGCCGCTCGAGGACCTGCGACTCAAACCTTCCGCTCGCTGAGGGCTGACGCGGGACCGAGGAGCGCCACGATTCACTCGGGGCGCGATGAACGTTGGGGAGGATGGGGGGCCATTTCGGGGCCCCCCATCTTCAAATGTTGTCTGACGGCTCCTCGCGGATGAACCGTCCGGCCCGCAGATCCTCGAGCGTCTGCTCGATCTCGGCCCGCGTGTTCATCACGAACGGGCCGTAGCGCGCGATCGGCTCGTGCAATGGCCGCGCGGCGGCGAGCAGGAAGCGGCCGCCGCCCTCGGCCGCGGACGCCTCCACGAGGTCGCCGTCGCCGAAGACCACCAGCGCCGGCGCCCGCACCACGCGCGCGTCGCCGCCGAACAGCACCGCGCCCTCGTCGACGTAGGCGAAGGCCGTGTGGCCGCGCGGCACCGCCTCGCGGAACGTCGTGCCGGCGGGCAGCACCACGTCGATGAACGTCGGCGCCACGGCCAGGCCTTCGACCGGGCCGACGAGCCGGCCGTCCGAGGCCGTGCCGGCGATGACGCGCACCTGCGCGCCGCCGTCGGTAGTCGTGGTCGGCACGTGATCCAGGCTCAGGTCACGATACTTCGGCCGCGTCATCTTCTCGCGCGCCGGCAGGTTGAGCCACAGCTGCAGCCCGCCGATGCCCTCGGGCCGTACCTGCGGCATCTCCTCGTGCATGATGCCGCTGCCGGAGGTCATCCACTGGATGTCGCCGGCGCCGATCGTTCCGCGATGGCCGAGCGAGTCCCCGTGCCGGATCTGCCCCTTGCGGACGAGCGTGACCGTCTCGATCCCGCGATGCGGGTGGTACGGAAAGCCCGCCTCGTAGTCTGCCGGACGGACCGACTCGAAATGATCGAGCAGCAGGAACGGATCGAGGTGGTCGAGCCCGCGGGTGCCGACACTGCGACGCAGGTGCACCCCGGCTCCCTCGATGACCGGCTCTGGTGTGACGATCCGGGCGACGGGACGCGTGGACGGCTTCATGGCCTTGCCTTCCCGGCCGGCGCGAGTGCCGGCCTTCCTCAATTAATTTAAGTTCAAATTATTTGAGGTAGAATGGTGGCGAAAGGATTCGCGGAGGCAACCGTGGGTACCCATTACGACGGGCGGCCGGCCGACGTGCGGGCGCTGGACGCCTACATCAAGCTCACGCGCGCGATGAGCTCGGTGGACGCGCGCCTGGCGCCCGGCCTCGCCGGCGTCGGCCTGACTCCGACCCAGCTCGGCATTCTGGAGGCGCTGCTGCACCTGGGGCCGCTGGGGCAGCGCACGCTCGGCGCCAAGCTGCTGAGCAGCGGCGGCAACATCACGACCGTCGTCGACAACCTCGAGCGCCGCGGGCTGGTGCGGCGCGAGCGTCGCGACGACGATCGGCGCCACGTGACCGTGCACCTCACACCCGAGGGGCGGCGGCTCATCGCGAAGGTGTTCCCCGGCCACGTGCGCGCGATCGTGGCCGCGTTCTCCGCGCTGACGGTCGCCGAGCAGGAGACGCTCGGCCGCCTCGCCAAGAAGCTCGGGCTCAGCCAACCTGGTAGCGCTTGAGCGCCGACTGATCGAACGCGAGCCCGAGGCCGGGCTTTGCCGGCACCACGAGCAGCCCGTGCTCGAGGTTCGGCGTGTCTTCCCATAGCCGCAGCGTCCACGGCATGTATTCCACGGTGAGCCCGTTCGGGATCGCCGCGATCAGGTGCACGTGCAGCTCGGGCACGAGGTGACTCACCACCGGCAGGTTGAACGCCTCCGCCATGCCCGCGATCTTCATCCACTGCGTGATGCCGCCCGCGCGCAGCAGATCGATCATCACGATGTCGATCGAGCGCGCCTCGAGCATGTGGCGGAAGGGCACGATGCCGTAGTGGTACTCGCCGGCGGCGATCGGCGTCGTGAGATTGTCCGCGATGCGCGCCAGCCCGGCGAAGTCGTCGTGCGCCGTCGGGTCCTCGAGCCAGAACAGATGATAGGGCTCGATCCGGCGGCCGACCTCGATCGCGTGGTTGACGCTCCAGAGCTGGTTGATGTCGCACATCAGGTCGACGTCGGCGCCGATCGCCTCGCGCATCACGCGCACGCGCTCGACGGACGCGGCCACCGTCGGCTCGCTGCCGCATTGCATCTTCATCTGGCGAAAGCCCATGTCGCGCAGTCGCGGCCCCGCCTTCGCCAGGTAGTCGATTGGGTGCGGGCGCATCAGCGCGCCGCTCGCGTACGTCGGCACGCGATCACGCAGCGCTCCGAGCAGCGCGGCCACCGATCGGCCCGCGGCTTTGCCTTTGAGATCCCAGCACGCGATGTCGATCGCCGACAGCGCCAGCGTGAAGATGCCGCCGGGCCCCGAGCCGCCGGCCGCGCGTCGCGCCTTGGCCGCGATCGCCTCGGTCTGCGATGGGTCGTCGCCGACCATCAGCGTCGCCAGCGCGTCGACGGCGGCTTTGAGCGCCGGGGTGAGCGCGCCGCCGAAAAACGTGACGCCCACGCCGGTGAGGCCCTGGTCGGTGTCCAGCTCGAGCGTGACGAACTCGCGCGTGTCGCTCGGCGCGGGCAGGCCGACGACGAGCGGGTTGTCGGCGGGCGTGCGGAGGATCCGCGTCGTGACGTGGGTGATCTTCATCTTGGCGCCTCCCCGGCGTATGCTACACCGCACCATGGCGGACTACCTGCTCACCGAGACCGTCGACGGCGTCGCGATCCTCACGCTCAATCGCCCGAACCAGCTCAATGCCCTCAACCGACAGCTCTCGGCGGAGCTGCACGCCGCGGTCACCACGGCCGCGGCCGATCCGGCGATCGGCTGCATCGTCCTCACCGGCGCCGGACAGAAAGCGTTCTCCGCCGGCGGCGACATCCACGAGCAGCGTGAGGACGACAAGAAGTACACGCAAGCGGACCTCGACGCGCTCGGCGCCGAGCGCGCGCGTGGCTTCTACGAGATCGGCGCCTGCGCCAAGCCGACCATCGGCATGATCAACGGCCTCGCGTACGGCGGCGCCGGCGTGCTGTCCTCGTCGCTCGACATGCGCGTGGGCTGCGAGCACGCGTCGTTCCGGTTTCTCGCCGCCGCGTACGGCCGCATCAACACGACGTGGACGCTGCCGAACCAGATCGGCTGGCCGATCGCCAAGGAGTTGCTCTTCTCGGGCCGCGAGGTGAAGGCCGAGGAAGCGTACCGCATCGGCCTGCTCAACCACCTCGTGCCGTGCGCGGAGCTGCGCGACAAGACGCTGTGGCTGGCGACGATGATCGCCAAGAACCGGCGCGAGTCGGTGATGGGCGTCAAGGCGCTGCTGCTGCAGGGGCTGGGACGCGACCTCGAGCAGCAATGGAAGAACGAGCGCAACTACACGACGAGCGTCGCGCGTCCGGCGAAGGCCGAGGACGCGTTCCCGGACTTCATCGCGCGCAAGGGACGAAAGGACTGACGATGGCAACGATCACGGGCTCCGAGGTGCTGGCGCAGGCGCTCAAGTCGCAGGGCGTCGACACGATGTTCTACCTGATGGGCGGGCCGATGCTCGAGACCGAAGCGGCGTGCATCCAGCTCGGCATCCGCGCGATCGATCATCGCCACGAGCAGGCCGCGGCGTTCGCGGCCCACGCGTGGACGCGCGTCACGCGACGGCCCGGCGTCTGCATGGCCGCCTCCGGCCCCGGCGCCACGAATCTTCTCACCGGTGTGGCCACCGCGTTCACCGACTGCGCGCCGCTGGTCGCCATCGGCGGCTCCAGCCCGCGCGTGTATCTCGGCATGGAGGCGTTCCAGGAGATCGACCAGCTGGCCGTGTTCAAGCCCGTCACCAAGTGGGCGGAGCGGATCTACGACGCCAAGCGCATCCCCGACGTCGTCGCGACCGCCTTCCGCCAGGCGACGAGCGGGCGGCCGGGCCCCGTCTACATCGACCTGCCGGGCGACGTCCTCGGCGAGAAGGTCGAGGACAACGCGGTCACGTACCCGGCGGCGTGGAAGGCTGCACCGCGGACGCTCGGTGATCCGGCCGCGATCAAGGAGGCCATCGCGCTTCTCGCACGCGCGGAGCGGCCCATCATCGTCGCCGGCAGCGGCGTGTGGTGGTCCGACGGCGCCGCCGCGCTGCGGGCGTTCGTCGACGCCACCGGCATTCCGTTCTGGACCAAGCCGATCTCGCGCGGCCTCATTCCCGAGGATCACGCGCTGTCGTTCCTGAACGCGCGCAGCACCGCGTTCGCCGAGAGCGATTGCGTGCTGGCCGTCGGCACGCGCTTCGACTGGATGATCCAGTTCGGACGGCCGCCGCGCTTCTCCGCCGACATGAAGGTGATCCACGTCGACGTCGATCCGGCCGAGCTCGGGCACAACCGCCCGGTCGACGTGCCGATCGCGGGCGACGCCCGGGCCGTGCTCGAGCAGCTGCGCGCCGAGGCCGACGGCAAGGTCAATCCCAAGAGGTACGCTCCGTGGACGGGCAAGCTGCGGACGCTCGACGCCGAGAAAGGCGCCGAGCAGGACAAGGCGATGAGCCGGGACGAGCTGCCGATGCACCCGCTGCGTCTCTGCAAAGAGGTTCGCGACTTCCTCAAGCGCGACGCGATCCTCGTCGTCGACGGCCAGGAGATCCTGAACTTCGGCCGCCAGGCCATCCCGACCTACACCCCCGGTCACCGACTCAACTCCGGCGCCTTTGGCGCCGTCCGCCACAACATCCCGGTCGTCACCGTCATCAGCAACAACGGCGGCTGGACCGCCGATGCGCCGTGGTCGCGACCGCTGCCGAAGCCCGGGCGCAACCTCGGCTATACCCGCTACGATCGGCTGGCCGTGGATCTCGGCGCGCACGGCGAGTTCGTCGAAAAGCCGCACGAGATCAGGCCGGCGCTCGAGCGCGCCTTCGCCTCCGGCAAGCCGGCGGTGGTCAACGTCATCACCGACCACAAGGCGCGCGCGCAAACGGTCCGCTTCTCGGCGTACTCGACGTAACCGGCGCCGCTGCAGACGCCTCGGCCGTTCGGGATGCCGGGTCAGTACGACGCGAGCGGGGTCGATCTCTCCCTGATCCGCGCCAACATGCGTGTCACGCCCACCGAGCGCGCCCGGCGCGCCGAGCGCGCCCGGCGAGCCGCGCTCCGAGTTCAGAAGATTGGACGAATCGGCCGAACAAAGCCCGCTTGAGCGTTTCTGCGCTCTGCTGGCCGATCACGGCGTGGAGTTCGACGTCGACCTCTGCTATCGCCGCACATCCGACAATCTCGAGCGCCTCGCCACGGCGCTGGCGACGCTCGATCTCACCTTGCGCGGGGCACCACCCGACCTGAAATTCCGATTGGATGCAGCGGGAGTTGCTCCCTCGGACAGACGTCGTCTCCATCGGTGGTCGGCCGACGCGTGTCATCGGACTCGACGACCTCATCCGGATCAAGCGCTATATTGGCCGGCCAAAAAGACCGCGAGTCACTGCTCCACCTCGAGGCCATCAAGCGCCTGCGGGAGCAGGAAGGGCTGCGCTGAGCCGAAACCTACAAGCTATAGGGGCCGACGAACATCGAGCCGTCCGGGCCCCGCTCTAAGCGATAATTGCTCGATGCACGTCGTCGTCGGCTCGATGTTCATCGCACTCGGCGCCACGTGCATCGGCTATCTCTGGGCGGGCGGCCCGCCCTTCGAGCGTGAGCCACCGCTCTTCGTCCTCGGCGTCTCGCTGATTTTCCTGAGCGCTGGCCTCGCCGGACGCCTCCGCGCGCCGGCGCTGCTGGCGCGCGCCGGCGTCGGTGCAGGACTCGTCGGAATCGCGTGGACCGCCACACGCTATCTCGCGGGCATCGAGATCGAGTCCGCCGACACGCTGATGCAGAGTCTCTATCTGGCGGGCATCGCGCTCGGCACGGCCGGCATCGTCGCGCTGTTCCTGCTCATCCAGCGGATCGACCCCGCGCGGCCCCTCAAGCTCCGGTTCGCCGACGTCGTGCCGGTGGCCGGCGTCGCCGTGGCGGTCGCAGTCGGCGTGCTCTGGCTCATCGCCGACGACGCGCGGCTACGCCCCTGCCGTCAGGGCAACGACGCCTCGTGCGACGAGATCGCCACCCGGCTCATCGAGGTCGTCGAGCGCGCGCCGGCCAGGCCGCCGACGCGCTCGGAGGAGAGTGCCGCACGCGTGCTCGAGGCGCATGCCTGCCGCCGCGACTCGGGTCAGTGCGCGCTGCGACGCTACGCGCTCGGCACCGTCGCGCTGCGGGCCGGCCGCTTCGACACCGCGCGCGAGGCCTTCATGCGCGCGTGCGAGGAGGATCGCAGCTGGTGCGCGCGGGCGCTGCAGGCGCGGGCGCTGCCGTGGACGCCGGACGAGCGCGCTCGCCTCGAGCGCCCTTAGACCGCCGCCGCGGGCCGCCATGAGCCCTGACGCCCTGCGCAGCTACGACGAACTGATCGCCGAGGTGCGTCGGCTCTGCGCGGAGCGGCGTACCGGCACGCTGTTCATCGCCACCGCGAACAACGAAGCCGGCCACATTGCGCTGCGCGACGGCCTCGTGGTCGCGGCGCGCTTCCGGCGCACCACCGGCCTCGAGGCCGCGCACAGTCTGCGCAAGATCACCAGAGCGCGCTTCAGCTTCACACCGGACTTCGTCGAGGCGACGGATTCCTCAGCGTCGGAAGTCGGGATCCTGTCCGTGCTGACGCGCGCCGACGCAACCTGATACCCTGTCCGCCCAGGGAGGCCAAGCGATGGCCGAGCGCGCGCTGACCGGCATGCGGATCCTCGATCTCACGCAGTTCGAAGCGGGCACCACCTGCACGCAGTTTCTCGGCTGGCTCGGCGCCGACGTCATCAAGATCGAGCCGCCGGGCGGTGAGCAGTCGCGGCGCAACCGGCCCGAGGTGCCGGGGCTCGACGCGATGTTCTTCCTCGTCTTCAACGCCAACAAGCGCAGCGTGACCATCGACCTCAAGAACCCCGCGGGCCGCGCGCGCGACGAATCCGCGCATCATCGTGGCGCGCATCAAGGGCTTCGGCCTGTCCGGTCCGTATGCCGAGTACAAGAGCTTCGACATGATCGCGCAGGCCACGGGCGGCGTCATGAGCGTCACCGGCTTCGCGGATCGCGAGCCCGTGCGGTGCGGCGCCGCCATCGGCGACACCGGCACCGGCGTGCACACGGCCGCCGCCATCATGGCCGCCTACATCCAGCGGCAGCGCACGGGCCAGGGTCAGCTGATCGAGGTCGCGATGCAGGAAGTCATCGCCAACTTCCTGCGTGGCCGCTTCGTCGATCACTATCGCGACGGCAAGCCGAGCGAGCGTCGCGGGAATGGCCTCGTCGGCGGCGTCCCCGGCGGCGCCTATCCGTGCGCGCCTGGCGGTCCGAACGACTACGCCTACATCTACGTGCAGACGATGAACACCGACATGTGGCGCGACTTCGCCACGGCCATCGGCCGCGAAGACCTGTTGACCGATCCGCGCTGCAAGGACGCGGCGGCGCGCTGGGAGCATCGCGACGCGGTGAACGAGATCATCTCGGCGTGGACGCGCGCGCGCACGAAGCACGAGGTGATGGCCACGCTCGGCAAGGCGGGCGTGCCCTGTGGCGCCGTGCTCGACACGGGCGAGGTGCTCGACGACCCGCATCTGAACGCGCGGGGCCAGATCCACACCATCGAGCACGCGACGCGTGGCCGGCTGCGTCTGCCCGGCTGTCCCGTTCACCTGTCGGCGTCCGAGGCGCCGACGACGCCGCCGCCGCTCGCGGGCGAGCACACCGACGACGTGCTGCGTGAGGTGCTGGGCCTCGCGGCCGACGAGCTGGCCAAGCTGCGCGCGCAGCGCGTGCTCGGCTGAGGGCGCTCAGCCGAGCGCGACGCAGCCGACGCGCGGCAGGCCCTTGAGCGCCAGCTCCCAACCCGTGCCGGCGTCGCGCGAGCGGTAGAGGCGGCCATCGGCGGTGCCGAACACGACGAGCCGCCCCGCGGCGGCCAGGCACGCGGTGTCGATGTTCTCGTCGAACCACTGCGGCAGGCCGGCTCGACAGCGCTCGAAGCGTGGGGCGCCGTCGAGGGACGCGCGATAGATCGCCGAGCGGCGCCCGCGGAATCCGGTGGCGGCCGAGACCAGCACGTGATCGCCAGCGACGGCCACCGCGCGGCAGTAGTGGGCGTGCAAGCCGGCCGTCACGAAACTCCACGAGTCACCGCCATTCCGGCTGATCGCGAAGCCTTCGGCGGAGGCGACGACGACGATCTTCGGCTCGCGCGGATGCGCAGTGACCTGGTGAACGTCCTGCTCGATGTCGATCGTCGGTGTCCACGACGTTCCGCCATCGCGCGAGCGCGCCACACCGCCGACGTGGACGTTGACGTGAATGGCGCCGTCACGCGCCACCGCGATCGAGCGAACGTCCGCGGGATCGCCCCACGGCGTGTACCAGCCCTCACGACCCTCGACCGTCTCGAACGCCTCGATGCGCGCGACGCCGGCATCGGTGACACGCAGCAGGTGCGCCTGCTCGGTGCCGACCAGCAGCCCGTCACGTGCCGGGGCCAGGCACGTCGCGCGCGGCCCCTCGAGCGCGGCGCGCCGGCGCCACGCGCGCTCTCGCAGCTCCCACAGCGAAGACCCGTCGATGATCGCCCACGCGGCGTCGGCGTCGATCGCCAGCGCGGTGACGGCGTGCCCGGCGAAGGTCTCCACCTCGCGCGAGGTCTCGCCCTCGAGCGTCCAGAGCCCGGCGGCGGTGCCGATGAAAATTCTCCGACTCATGTCTGATGATACTCTCGGGCGCCACGACGTCATGAAGACCGACCTGCTGTTGATGCCGATGAGCGCGCGCTGGGCCGACATGCGCGCGGCCGCGCTGGCCGCGGAGGCGGCCCGCTTCGACGGCATCTGGACGTGGGATCACCTGCGCGATCCCGACGAACGCGACGGCCCCGGCGTGCCCGAGGCGTGGACGGTGCTGACGGCGCTCGCGGAGGTCACCAGGCGCGTCGCGCTCGGCCCGCTCGTACTCAACGTCGCCAATCGCGTGCCCGGCGTGCTCGCCAGCATGGCGGCGACGCTGCAGGCCGTCTCCGGCGGGCGATTGCTGCTCGGCCTCGGCGCGGGCGGCAATCGACGCACGCCGTACGCGGCGGAGCAGGCGGCCATCGGTCAGCACGTCGACCCCGACGCTGTCCGCGCGCAGCGCGTGGTCGACGCGATCACGCTGATGCGGCGGCTGTGGAGCGGCGAAGCCGGCTTCCTTCGGCCCGATCCGCCGCCGCCGATCATCGTGGGCGGCTTCGGTCCGCGCATGGCGGCGATCGCCGGCCGTCACGGCGACGGCTTCAACACGCAGGCGCTGCATCCCAAGCTCGGCGACCTGCTGCGACGCGCGCGTGACGAGCATGCGGCATCGGGCCGCGAGGCGTTGGGATTCATCGCGACCGTCTTCGCGGGGCTGGACGACGGCTGGCTCAGGCCCGACTCGCCGGCGCGAAACCGGCTCGTCCAGAGCGGCGTCGAGCGGCTGATCCTGCTCGTCGCGCCGCCGTTCGATGCCGGCGAGATCCGCGCGGCGGGACGGCTACTGGGCGCGGCGCGCTAACGCGCGGCGAGCGCGTACGCCTCGTCGATGAGGCGCACGACGGGCACGAGCTCGTGCACGCTGACCGGCGGCGGCGCACCGCGGCGCCAGTGCTCGAGGATGTCGCGCACGCAGTCGGGATAGAGCGCGGCGGGTCGCTCCCTGGAGATCTCCTCGCCGTCGCGGGAGATCAGTCGCAGCGTGTCGTCGTGATGCAAAATCAGGATCGCGTCACGTCCGGCGATCTTCCACTCGCCATCGCTGCCGGCGTACGGCACCGTGTTGCCGACCTCGATGGTGCCGAGTACGCCGATGCTCGAGCGCAGCAACACCGACGCGTAATCCTCCACGCGCTGGCCGCGCCGACGTCGGGCGATTGAGCCTGAAGTACAGATGCGAGAGCGGACCGAAGCGGCCCTCGTCGAGCATGCGACGGGCGCGAGCGACGAACGGCTGATAGCGCTGCGACAGCGGTACCGCGACGAACGCCTGTGTGGCCGCCGCGCGCGCCGCGATCGCCTCCACCTCCGCGGCGCGCACGCCCATCGGCTTTTCCATCATGAAGGGATAGCCGTGGTCGAGCAGGTACTGCGCCGTCTCCGCCATGCGCGCGTGCGCGCCGAGCGCGACCACGAAATCCGGTCGCGTCTTCTCGAGCATCGCGCGGTAATCGGTGAACACCGGGGGGGCGCCGACCGCCGCCGCGCGCTCGGCGACGACCACGGCGTCGGGATCGTGCAGTCCGACGAGCTGGACGTCGTCCATGCCCGCCAGCAGACGCAGGTAGGCGGCGTCGTAGAGCGAGTGCCAGTGGCTGACCTCGATGGCGGCGACGCGGATCTTCGCCGGCACTACGCGCCGGTTTCCCGCATCAGAGCCGCGTAGCGGTCGAGAACGGGCAGCACCTCGCCGGCCTTCGCCGGCGGCAGGCTGAATACGACGCGCGCCACGCCGGCGTCGCGATAGCGCGCGACGAGGTCACGGTCCTCCGGCACGCCGAAGATCGTGATCGGCAGCGTCGCGGGGTCGCGCCCGGCCTCGAGCGCGAGCTTGCGAAAGTCCGGCAGCAGGCCGAGCACGTCGCCGTACGCCGGCCGTCGCGCGTGCGGCACCCAGCCGTCGCCGAACTCGATGGCGCGACGCGCGCCGTACGGAAAGGCGCCGCCCACGATCACCGGCGGATGCGGCTTCTGCACGGGCTTGGGCCACGTCATCATCGGCGGGAAATCGACGAACGCGCCGTGGTATTCGGGCTTCGATTTCGTCCAGATCGTCTTCATCGCCTCCACACGCTCGCGCATCAGCGCGAAGCGCGACTTGAAATCGGTGCCGTGGTCGGCCATCTCTTCGGCGTTCCAGCCGGCGCCGATGCCGAACAGGACGCGGCCGCTGGAGATCTGGTCGAGGCTGGCCACCTGCTTCGCGGTCTGGATCGGATCGCGCTGCACGACCAGGCACACGCCGGTGGCCACGCGCAGGCGCCGCGTCGCGCTGGCGGCGGCGGCCAGCGTGACGAACGGATCCATGACGTCGTAGTACTTCTTCGGCAGCTCGCCGCCCTGGGGAAACGGCGTGCGGCGCGAGAGCGGGATGTGCGAGTGCTCCGGCGCCCAGAGCGACTCGAAGCCGCGCGCTTCGAGCGCGACGCCGAGCTCGGTCGGGCCGATCGAGTAGTCGGTGAAGAAGATCGCGGCGCCGAAATCCATCCTGCTCCTCCTCAATCGACGAGCGGCACGATGGCGTACACGCGCGGCCGATCACCGACGACGCGCGTGACGTGGCCGCGGCCGGTCAGGTCTTCCGCGAGCACGACGTCCCCCGCCTCGACACGCACGATCGTGCCGTCGCCCACCTCGATCTCGGCCGTGCCGGACAGCGAGATCGAGTACTGCCGGCGCGGCGCGCAGTGCCAGTCGAGCACGTACCCCGGCGGCGCCACGCGGAACGCGATGCCGGCGGCCGCCTGCATCGGCGTGCCCTCGCCGTGCGCGCCCTCCACGTCGCGGAACGGCTTCATCGTCAGCGGCAGCTCGGCGACGTGCGACTCGCCATCCGCGCCACTGTATACGCGCCACATCTTCGCCATGGGCTCGTCCGAACTCGCATGATAGGGCAAGATGCCGGCCATGGCGCGGCTGAACGTCGGCGTGCTGGGACTGAGCCACGATCACGTCTGGGGCAACCTGGCCGCGCTGCGCGCCGGAGATCACGGCCGTCTCGTCGCGGCCGCCGAGCCCGATTCGCGCCTGCGCGAGCGGCTTCGCAGCCTCGACGGCGGCGTCGCCGTGCACGAGTCGTTCGATGCGCTGCTCGAGCGTCGCGATCTCGACGCTGTCTTCGTGTTCTCGGACAACCGCGCGTCGGCCGAGCTCGGCGCTCGCGCGCTCGGCCGCGGGCTGCCGGTGATGCTCGAAAAACCCATGGCCGCCGACCTGTCGGGCGCCCGCGCGCTGCTGAGGTCGGCGCGCGCCGCGAATGCCCTTCTGATGATCAACTGGCCCACCGCGTGGCGACCGGCATTGCGCCATGGCCTGACGCTCGCCGGCGACGGCGCCGTCGGCGCGCCGATCCAGCTGAGCCATCGTGGCGGCCACGCGGGACCGCGCGAGTTCGGCTGCTCACCGCAGTTCTGCGAGTGGCTCTACGACCCGCGACGAAACGGCGGCGGCGCGCTGGTCGATTACTGCGGCTACGGCGCGGTGCTCTGTCGGCTCCTGCTCGGCCGGCCGCACGCGGTCACGGCGGTGACGCCGCCGCCGCGCAAGCCGGGCCTTGCGGCCGAGGACAACGCGGTCGTCGTGCTGTCGTATCCGAGCGCGCTGGGGCTACTCGAAGCCAGCTGGACGCAGATCGGCGGCGAGCCCGCGTTCGCCATGATCGTCTACGGCGAGCGCGGAACGCTGATCGTGCACCAGCCGCGCGCACCCCGCGAGGGCGAGCGCGCCGGCGCCGGCCGCGTGCAGCTGGTCACACCCGACGATAGTCGCTTCGTCGAGCCCCCACCGCTCCCCGCGGATGAGCGCGACGGCCCGACGCATTTTCTCGCGTGTGTGAGCAGCGGCCGCGCCGTAACGGACTTCTGCTCAGGGGGCGTCGGCTGTGACGTCCAGGAGATCCTCGAGGCCGGGTTACGAGCGAGCGCGACGGGTCGGCAGGTGGAGCTGCCCCCGTCCGGCGGGTGATCGCGGACACCAGCAGCCAAGTCCCCATTGTGCCGCGGTCGAGCACCGCCACACGCACGCCCCGGCGCGCCAGATGGTACGCCGCGCTCGCTCCGAAGGCGCCCGAGCCGACGACGACGACGTCGGCGGAGCGGATCATGCGGGATAGGTGAGGAGACCGGCCGCGCGCGCGGCCCGTCGCAGCCGCCCATCGAATGACGCCATGGACAGCGCGCGGCCCGATGCTGCGAGCGCGAGATGCAGCGCGTCGGCGGCTCGGAGAGGAGTCTCCGTAAGGCTCAAGAGGAACTGCTCAGCCCGACGGTGAACGGCCCGGGTTAGCTCGACGCGCTGATAGCCTCCGCCGTCGAGGCGTTCGAGGATCGAGTGTTGCATCCGGCGCGCAGCCTCCAGCGTGCCGGTGCCTTGACGCAGCCGACGAGCGAGAGCCGATGTCACTTCGGTCACGACAAGGTCAGACACGAGGACGTCTTCTCGTCTCGCCACCACACGGTTGAAGTCATCGCTCCCAGGCTCTGAGACATACAACTTCAAGAGAGCGCTGGTGTCGCAGTACAGCGGACCGGGCAGCGCTATCCGATACGCGGCGCGCTGCTCGCGGAGGAGCCCCGCGCGCCGCCTAGACGCGATCTTCGCGGTCCTCGTCGATCGTCGCAGAGAGGGGAGGATCGAAGACCGGCATGCTCCGCCTGAACGCCGCGAGATCCGGAACACCATTTCCGCGGGGACGTTCAAGCGGCACGAGCTTGGCGACGGGACGGCCGTGCTCTGTGATCACGATCTCTCGCCCCTTTTTGACCTCGTCGAGAAGCGCGGACAGATTCTGGCGGGCCTCGCGAACGCCGGCGGTACGCATGACTGGAGTGTGCTACATGTAGCACACTCCAGTCAATCGACTACTTACCGCCGAGCGCCCGATAAGCCTGCGCGGCGGCGTCGCGGATGGAGGGCTGCTCGCTCGGCGATTTCATCAAGACCTGCAGTGTCGGCAGTGCCTGCGGATCGCGTTGCGCGGTCAGGTACTGGATTGCGCGCAGTCGAAATCCCGGCTCGACGTCGGCGGCCATGACCTGACGCATGAACGGCAGGGAGCGCTCGTCGTTGAGCGAGCTGAGCGCGCGAAACGCCATCTCGCGTCCGCGTCCGTCGGCGGCCGACTCGTTGAAGATCTGCGCGAGCCCGTTCACGCCCAGCGGCCGTCCGGCTTCGGCCAGGCCATAGGCGGCGCTGAGACGGACGAAGCGATCGTCGGCGCCGTTGAGCAGGATGTGCTCCATGACGGGCAGCGAGTCCGGCGTCTGCAGCTGGCGCAATCCGGCGGCGGCGGCCCGGCGCAGGAGCAGATCGTCGTCCCTCTCGATGATGTCCTTCAGCAGCGGCAACGACTGCGGCACCTGCAGGCTTCCCAGCAGCCGCGCGGCCGCGCGGCGCTCATCGCTGTCGCCGCCCGCCGCCAGCACCTGCATCAGCGCCTTGCCCGCGACCTCGCCCATCCCGCGCAGCTCGTCGACCAGCTCGCGCGCGCGCTGCCAGCGCTCGCGGCCCTCGCCGCGCGTCGCCTCGAGATAGCGATAGAAGCGGTCGAGCGCCGTTTCGAGCGTCGGCGGTGGACCCGACGGCGCGCCGCGCGCGAAGGCCGGTGGCGTCGCGGCGTGCGCGCGCAGGTCCTGCAGCATGCGCTCTTCCCGCGCCGGCGCGGTGGTCAGCGTGCCGTCCACGCGCGCGGCGGCGCGGCGCGCCGCGGACGTAGCCGGCGGTGGGGACGCCGGCTCCCCGGCAATCTCCTCGCGCGCGTGCAGCCGGGCTTGGAGCGTCGTGACTTGCTGCCGCAGCGCCTCGGCGTCGCGGTTGGCCTCACGCGATGCGGGCGTCTTGCCGGTGACACCGGCCATCGCCCAGCCCGCCGCGAAAGCGGCGACGACGGCGAGCGGCCAGCGCAGGCGCCTCATGGTCGAGCATGATACCCTGCGCGCCGTCAAGGAGGGACCCGTCATGACCACGCGCAGAGAGTTCCTCGAAACGTCCGCCGGCGCGCTGGCCGGTCTCGCGTTCGTGGGTTGCGATCTGCTCGCCGCGCGGCCCGCGCGAGCCCAGGGCCGCCGTCGCGAGACGATGGTGGGCGGCAAGCGCGTGAAGGTCATCGACGTGCATGCGCACTGCGCGGTCGCCGAGGCGATGGCGCTGGTGGGAATGAAGCTAGGCGACCCGACACCGGCCACGCGGCCGGAGCTCAACATGATCACCAGCGTGTCGGGCCGGCTGCGCGCCATGGACGAGCAGGGCATCGACATGGAAGCGCTCAGCATCAATCCCTATTGGTACAAGGCCGAGCGCGACCTCGCGAAGCAGATCTGCCAGATCCAGAACGAGAAGCTCGCGGCAGCGTGCGCGGCCAATCCCGACCGGTTCGTCGCCTACGCGACGGTGCCGCTGCAGCATCCCGAGCTTGCCGCCGAGCTGCTCGAAGAGGGCGTGAAGAAGCACGGGCTCCGCGGCGCGGCCATCGGCGGCAGCGTCAACGGCGAGGAGATCAGCGACCCGAAGTTCCACCCATTCTGGGCGAAGGCCGAGTCGCTCGGCGTGCTCGTGTTCATTCATCCGCAAGGCACGGGCGTGGCCTCCGAGATCTCCAATCGCTTCAAGGGCAACGGCTTCCTCGACAACGTGATCGGCAATCCGCTCGAGACGACGATCGCGCTCTCGCACCTGATCTTCGACGGCACGCTCGACAAATTTCCCGGCGTGAAAATCTGCGGCGCGCACGGCGGCGGCTACCTGCCCTCGTATCCGGCGCGTTCGGACATCGGCTGCAGCACCCAGCCGCTGCGCTGCCCCGGCGGGCCGCACGGCGCCATCAAGAAGAAGCCGACCGAATACCTGAAGCAGATGTACTACGACACGATGGTGTTCTCGCCGGAAGGCGTGCGCCACCTCGCCGCCGAGGTCGGCGCGAGCCAGCTCGTGATCGGCACCGACTATCCCTACCCGTGGACCACGACCGCCGTCGAGGTCGTCATGGGAGCGCCGGGCCTGAGCGACGCCGACCGCGCCGCCATTCTCGGCGGCACGGCGGCGAAGCTGCTCGGAATCAAGACGTAGCGGTCGGCTGCGGCATCGTCGGCGTGCCGACGAGCGTGGTGCGGCGCATGTCGCGCGGCTCGAGCGCGGGGAAGGGCCGCGCGCGGTGCATGGTGCGGCGGTTGTCCCACATGACGAGGTCGCCGACACGCCAGGTATGCGCGTAGACGAACTGCCGCTGCGTTGCGTGCTCGACGAGATCGCGGAGAAACGCGCGCGCCTCGGGCACCGGCCAGCCGACGATGCCGCCGGCGTGAGAAGACAAATAAAGCGACCTGCGTCCCGTCGAGGGATGCGTGCGCACCAGCCGCTGCCGCACGGGCGCGAAGCGCGCACGCTCGTCGTCGGTGAAGTCGGTGAAGCCCAGCTGCTGCCGCGAGAAGATCTGCGAGTGCTCGCACACGAGGTCCTCGATCTCCCGCCTCGTCTCTTCGTCGAGGGCGTCGTAGGCCGAGCGCATATCGGCGAACTCGGTGTTGCCGCCCCTGGACGGAATGCGACGCGCGTGCAGCAGCGAGTACATCGCCGGAATCGTCTTGAACGAGCTGTCGGAGTGCCAGAGCCGGTTGCCGATCGCGAACAGCCGCCGCCGGTCGTCGCGCGCGAAGACCTGATGGTGCTGGTCGAGGTTGGACACGTCGGCGAAGGTCGTCGGCAGCCGGTACTCGTCCGGCGCGCGCAGGCTGGTGCCGATAGCGTGCTCCAGCTCGCCGAGGCTCCGGCTGAACGCCAGCTGCTCGGCGTCGTCGAGCCGTTGATCGTGGAACACGAGCACGGCGTACTCGTCCATCGCGGCGTGGACGGCCGCGACGTCGCCGGTCGACAACGGCTTGCGGAGGTCGAGGCCCTCGAACTCGGCGGCGAAGCACGGGCCGATGCGGCGCGTCGTGAAGTCCGCCATGTCACACCCTCCGCTGCAGGAAGTCGGTCACCAGCGGCCACGCGAGATCGGCGTAGTGCGGCTGGTAGCCGTCGTTGTCCGGATGGCGGAAGCCGTGATTCGCGTCGGAGAAGTAGTGCCACTCCACGGGCTGGCCGTTGGCGAGGAATGCCTGCCACAGCGGCGCCTGGATCGCCGGCGTCGCGATGTAGTCTTTGCCGCCGGCGAACACGAGCGTCGCGCACTTGAGCGTCGGGGCCAGCTTGAAGGCGTGGCGCGGCCGGTGCGATGTCTCCGGCTCGTCGCGAACGGACGGATAGTAGAGAACGATCGCCTTCACCGTCGGATGGTCGGCGGCGAACGGGATCAGCAGCCGGCCACCCAGGCAGTGGCCGATGCACGCCGTGCGCGCCGGATCGGAGTGCATCCGGCCGATCAGGTACTGCCAGGCCTCGTCCATCTTGCCGAGGAACTCCGTGTCCCCGTGCTTGGCCTGCAGATCCGCGCCCTGCCCGATGTGAGTGGTGCCGGGGATGCCGAACATGTTGAACAGGCTCGGCGCCAGCACGTTGAAGCCGAGCTGCGCCAGGCGGTAGGCGTCGATCTTGTAGTCGGCGGTCACGCCGTGCGCGTGGTGCACCATCAGCACACCCGGCCGGGTGCCGGGACCGTCGGGATGCGCCATGTAGCCGCCGATCCCGTCGTTGTCCTGCGTGAGCATGCGCGCGGTGATGGTCATGTCTCAGTGCTCCTTGATCGACACGCGCCAATGGATGCGGTCTTCTTCGGGGGGATAGTCGCCCGCGGCCTTGTGATACGAGCAGCGGTTGTCCCAGATGACGATGTCGCCGTTGCGCCAGCGATGACGATACTCGCCCTCGGGCTGGATCATCCGCTCGGTGAGCTCGTCGATGATCGCGTCGCTCTCCGCCGCGTCGAGACCGTCGATGCTCAGGATCTTGCCCGGGTCGAAATAGAGCGCCTTGCGACCGGTCTCCGGGTGCGTGCGGATGATCGGGTGTCGCACCGGCGTCCAGTCACGATCCTCCGGATCCAAGAGCGCGGTGGCCTTGCGTCGGCCGCCGTAGGTGAAGATGCCCGTGCGTCCCTCGAGACGATCGCGCAGCCGCGATGGCAGTGCGTCGTGCGCCGCGTACATGCTGGCGAAGAGTGTGTCGCCGCCGCGGCTCGGGACGGCGAGCGCATAGAGCTGCGTGGCCTTGAACGGCTCGGCGTCGTAGGCGCCGTCGGTGTGCCAGCCTTCCGCGCCGCGTCGATAGATGGCCTGATCGAGCGTCCCGTCGGGGCCGAACTTGTTCACGCCGAGCACCGTGATCTCAGGATGGTGGGGATGCCGCGTCGACTTCGACGGATGCGGATAGATGGCGCCGAAGCGGCGGCTGTAGCGCAGGAAGTCGTCGAGCTCCAGATGCTGATCGGGAACCACGACCACGTTGTAGTCGAGCCAGGCGCGGTAGATCGCGGCGAAGCCCGCGTCGTCCAGTGCCCGCACGTCCACGTTCAGGATTTCGGCGCCGATTTGCTTCCCGAGGCGTCGCACGTGGATCATTGGCCGGCCTCCGATCGCGCTGGATCGCAGCCCCGGCATCGTACCACCGCTGATATGAGCGAGCGGATGCTTCTATCGCCGACCGTCGAGCGCCGAAGCCCTGCGCAGGCGCTCCGACGGCAAATATTATGATCACTAGCGCGATGCCGCCTTCTCGCTGGATGCCGTGGGTCGTCGTGGGCGCGGTGTGGCTCACGCTGGCGATCGCCTCGGGACTCTACTTCTCGTTTCCGGTGTTCTTCGTCGCGCTGCTCGAGGAATTCGGCTGGTCGCGCGGCGCGACGGCGGCCGCCTTTTCGATTTCGTCGGTCATACAGGGCGTGCTGTCACCCGTGGTGGGAATGCTCGTCGATCGCCTCGGCCCGCGGCGGATCATGCTCGGCGGCGCGGCCGTGCTCGGTGTCGCGTGTGTCCTGGCGAGCCGCATCGGAGCGCTGTGGTCGCTCTACGCGGTGATCGGCGTGTTGGCCGCGACCGGGCTGTGCGCGGTCAGCTGGGTGCCGAGCGGCACGCTCATCGCGCGGTGGTTCGCCGAGCGGCGCGGCAGCATGCTGGGACTGGCGTTTTCCGGGATGGGCGCCGGCGTGCTGGTGATGGGCCCGCTCGCGCAGTGGTTGATCACCGCCTATGGCTGGCGCGCGGCGTACGTCGTCCTGGGCGTCGGCACGCTGGCCGTGCTGCTGCCGCTCATCTGGTTCGGCGTGCGCGATGCGCCGGTGGCGGCCGCGCCGAAACGCGGCGAGGCCGAGCCGCGTCCGACACCCGCGCGACGCGACGTCGGCGACGCGCTGCGAACGACCGCGTTCTGGGCGCTGTTCTTCGCCTATCTCTGCACGCCGCTCGCCGTCTTCTCGGTGGTCACCCACTCGGTGGCCTTCGCGGTGGACCACGGCTTCGCGCGGCTGTTCGTCGCGGGCATTTTCGGCCTGACCGGGCTCCTCTCGGTGGCCGGCCGCATCCTGTTCGGCGTCGCCGCGGACCGGATCGGCCGCGCGCCGGCGGCGACGATCTCCTATGGCTGCACCGCGCTCGGAACGCTGTGTCTGCTCGGGCTCGAGCTGTGGCCGCACGCGGCGGCGCTGTACGCCTACGCGCTCTTCTTCGGCCTCGGCTTCGGCGCGCGCGGCCCGATCATCACCGCCATGGCCTCCCAGATCTTCCCGGGACGACGCTTCGGCGTCATCTACGGCATCCTCAGCGTGGGCAACGGCATCGGCGGCGGCGTGGCGCCGTGGTTCGGCGGCTTCGTGCACGACGTGACGGGCAGCTATCGCATCGCGTTCGTGATCGCGGTCGGCTTCTGCGCGATCGGCTCGGCGTGCTTCTGGCTCGCGCGGCCGCCGCGTCAGGACCGCTGAGCGGAGACGGCGCCGGTCATCGCGGGCGCCACCGCCTCGGCGAACAGCCGCATCGACCGAAGCGCGAGCGGCGTTTCGATGCCCGGCAGCGCCATGAGCAGCAGCACCCGCTGATAGCCGGTGGCGTCGAAATACTGCTGCAGGCCGTCGCGCACCTCGGCCGGCGCGCCGATGAGCGCCCAGCCGTCGGCGAGATATTCGGAAAACGTGCGCAGCCGCAGCAGCGAACGATCGAACGAGTTGGGCACGTTGCCGCCAGTGGTGTCGGAGCGCAGCGCCGACATCTTGCGCTGGTAGCTCATGAACGGGGGCTCGGTTGCGCGCAGCGCCTCCTCGGTCGTCGGCGCCACGTGCACGACGCGCATGCCGCCCGACCGGCGCTCGAGCTCGTCGATCTCATCGTCCGAGCGTCCGGCGGCGCGCGCAGTGTCGCGATACAGCCGCCGCCGGCGTTGCAGCTCCGGGACGGGCACGAAGAACGACGACAGCGTCGGCAGCCCCAGCCGCGCCGCCGAGAGCACGCTGTCCTCGCTGTTGGCCGCGATGAACAGGGGCGGATGCGGGCGCTGCACGGGCCGCGGTCGCACATGGAGCCGCTCGGCGGAGTGGAACTGTCCCGCGAAGTCGAACGGCGCGCCGGTCCAGCACTGCCGCATCAGCGCGATGCCCTCCTCGATGCGCAGGCGCGCGTCGGCCCGCTCGGAGCGGAACGTCTGGTAATCCTGCAGCGTGCCGCCGCGGCCGATACCGACGTCGAGCCGTCCGCCACTGACGACATCGAGCACCGCGAGCTGTTCGGCGAGATCGACCGGATGGTGCAGCGGCAGCAGGCTCACGCCCATGCCCAGGCGCAGCGTGCGCGTTCGCGCGGCCAGGAACGCGGCCAGCACCTGCGGCGCCGGGCAGAGGCCGTAGTCGTTGAAATGGTGCTCGGCGATCCACACCGACTGATAGCCGAGCGC
>QHSO01000007.1 GCA_003220475.1 Candidatus Rokuibacteriota bacterium
TGCTGAACGGGGACGTGCTGACCGACGCCGATCTGTCGGCGATGCGCGTCTTTCACGAGGCGCGCGGCTCGCGGACGACGATCTTCCTGCGCCCGGTCCCCGACCCGCGCCAGTACGGCCTCGTCGAGACCGCCGCCGACGGACGCCTCCAGCGCTTTCGCGAGAAGCCGGGCCCGGAGGAAGCGATTGCGACGAACACGATCAACGCCGGCGTCTACCTCATCGACGCCGCGCTGCTCGCCCGCATCCCGGCGAGGCAGGTGGTCTCCGTCGAGCGCGACGTCTTCCCCACGCTCATCGCCGACGGTGTGCCCTGCTACGGTTGGCCCGCCGACGCGTACTGGCGCGACATCGGCAGTCCGATCGCGTACCGCGCGGCGCAGATGGATCTGCTCGCGGGCCAGGTGAAGACACCGTTGCCGCCTCCCGGCGAGGCGCGCGACGGCTGCTGGATCGACCCGAGCGCGTTCGTCGCCACCGGCGCCCTGCTCGAGCCGCCGGTCGTGATCGGCGCAGAGGCCTCCGTGCAGGTCGGCGCGCGCGTCGGACCGCTCACGGTGCTCGGCGACCACGCGCGCATCGCGCCCGGCGCGCGCGTCGAGGGCAGCGTGCTCTGGGAGCGCGTCGAGGTGGGCGAGGGCTCGGTGCTGCGCGACTGCGTGATCGGCGCCGACGTCCGCATCGGCGCCGACGTCGAGCTCGCGGCGGGCGTCATCCTCGAGTCCGGCGCCGTCGTCCCCGATCACGCGCGTCTCACCGCGCTTCCCCGCTGAGCGCCGCGCGCCATTCCGCCTTTTGGGACGGCCGGTTGACGCGGAGCAGCGTGTTAAACTGAGTCGGTGAGTCTCGCCAGAAACCGCAACTTCTCCATCGTGGCCCACATCGATCACGGCAAATCGACGCTGGCCGACAGGCTGCTGGCGCTGACGGGAACCATGGACGCGAAGAAAGCCGTCGACCAGGTGCTCGACTCGATGGATCTCGAGCGCGAGCGCGGCATCACGATCAAGGCGCACACCGTCCGCCTGCTCTACCGCGCGAAGGACGGCCACGAATACACGCTCAATCTGATCGACACGCCGGGCCACGTGGATTTCTCGTACGAGGTGTCGCGCGCGCTCGCGGCGTGTGAAGGCGCCGTGCTGATCGTGGACGCCGCGCAGGGCATCGAGGCGCAGACGCTGGCGAACTTCTACCTCGCTTCGGATGCCGGGCTGACGATCATCCCGGTCATCAACAAGATCGATCTGCCGGCGGCGGACGTGGACGGCACCCGCGAGCAGATCCACGACACGCTCGACCTGGACGGCACCGAGGCGTTGGCGATCTCGGCCAAGCACGGCACCGGGGTGCCGGAGGTGCTCGAGGCCATCGTCGCGCGCATCCCGCCGCCGTCCGGCGATGCCGACGCGCCGCTCAAGGCGCTCGTCTTCGACTCGTTCTACGATTCGTATCAGGGCGTCGTGATCTACGTGCGCCTCAAGGACGGGCACGTGCGGCCGGGGACGAAGATTCTATTGATGTCGAACGGGCGCACGTACGATGTCGCGCAGGTCGGTGTTTTCAGTCCCGACATGCGGCCCGTGGCGGAGCTCTCCGCGGGCCAGGTCGGCTACATCACCGCCGCCATCAAACGCGTGGCCGACGCCAAGGTCGGCGACACCATCACGGAAGCCGCGCGCCCGACCGCCGAGCCGTTCCCCGGTTACCGGGACGCCAAGCCCATGGTCTTCGCCGGCCTCTACCCGATCGAGGACACGGACTACGAAGCGCTGCGCGACGCCCTCGAAAAACTCCGGCTCAACGATCCGGCCTTCAGCTACGAGCCGGAAACGTCGCTGGCGCTGGGTTACGGCTTCCGTTGCGGCTTCCTCGGCATGCTGCACATGGAGATCGTGCAGGAGCGGCTGGAGCGCGAGTTCAACCTCTCGCTGATCGTGACCGCGCCCTCCGTGCAGTACAGGGTGCTCACGACCGCCGGCGAGGTGCTCGACATCGACAACCCCTCCAGGCTGCCGACCCCCGATCGCATCGAGCAGATGGAAGAGCCGTACGTGCATTCGTCGGTCTACGTGCCGACCGAGTTCATGACCGCCATCTACAAGCTCGCGCAGGAGAAGCGCGGCGAGCACAAGTCGCTGGAGTACATCGGCAAGCGCGTGCACATCCGCTTCGACTTCCCGCTGTCGGAGATCGTGGTGGACTTCTACGACAAGCTGAAGTCGATCTCCAAGGGCTACGCGTCGTTCGACTACGACTTCGCCGACTTCCGCGCCTCCGAGCTCGTCAAGCTCGATATCCTGTTGAACGGGGACCCCGTCGACGCGCTGTCGACCATCGTCCACCGCGACAAGGCCTACGAGCGCGGCAAGGCGCTGGTCGAGAAGCTCCGCGGCGTGATCCCGCGGCAGCTCTACGAGGTGGCCATCCAGGCCGCCATCGGCAGCCGCGTGATCGCGCGCGAGACGGTGAAGGCGATGGGCAAGAACGTCACCGCCAAGTGCTACGGCGGCGACATCACGCGCAAGCGCAAGCTGCTCGAGAAGCAGAAGGAAGGCAAGAAACGCATGAAGCAGGTGGGCCGGGTGGAAGTCCCCCAGGAGGCCTTCCTGACGGTGCTCAAGACCTGATGGACGTCCGCGAGACCGAGATCCGGAAGCCCGAGGCCGTCGCCGTCGACTCCGCACCGCCGGCACGCAAGCGCAAGTCCGTCGTCCGCGAGTACGCGGAGGCGATCTTCATCGCCATCCTGCTCGCGCTGGTGATCCGCACGCTGATCATCCAGGCCTTCACGATCCCGTCGGGCTCGATGATGGACACGCTGCTGGTCGGCGACTACATCCTGGTCAACAAGTTCATGTACGGCCCCGAGCTGCCGCTGACCGACCATCGCCTGCCCGGTCTGCGGCAGCCGCACCGCGGCGACATCATCGTGTTCAAGTATCCCCAAGACGAAAAGCGCGACTTCATCAAGCGCATCATCGGCACGCCGGGCGACACCGTGCAGGTGCGGGGCGACCAGGTGTTGGTCAACGGCAAGGCGCTGGTGGAGCCGTACGTGCGCAAGGTCGAGGGCGCGCTCGCCGACCGCCAGACGACCTACTGCGGCTACGCGTACGGCTGCGAGGCGACGATGGTGCCGGCCGACTCCTACTTCGTCATGGGCGACAACCGCAACAACTCTCAGGACAGCCGTTACTGGGGGTTCGTCCGCAAGGACAAGATCAAGGGCAAGGCCTTCCTGATCTACTGGTCCTGGGACAGCGATCGGCACTGGCTGCGCTGGTGGAGACTCGCCAGGTATATTCCCTAGTGGCAGCTGCAAGGACGATTGTAGCGGGGTCTGTTGTAGTGGGGTCCGCCAGGCCGGGCTTTGTTGTAGCGGGGTCCGCGAGCCCGGCTCAGATCGTGGGTGGCCCGTCTGAGATGGTCTCCGGCTCCGCTCCGCGGTCATCCGTCCTTGGGTTCTATCTGCATGTTCCGTTCTGCGTGCAGCGGTGCCACTATTGCTCGTTCAATACGGCGCCGCTCGAGGCGGGGCAGATGGATCCCTACCTGCGCGCGCTGCACGGTGAACTCGACGTCCTCGGCGGGTTGTCATGGGCCGGCGACGTGACGATCGCCACGGTCTTCCTCGGCGGCGGCACGCCGTCGCTGCTCGAGCCCGAGGCGCTGGCCGCCATTCTCGACGACCTGCGCGCGCGCTGGCGCCTGGCCGACGGCGCGGAGGTCACCGTCGAGTGCAATCCGGAAAGCGTGACCCGCGAGCGGCTCGCGCGCTACCGCGCGGCCGGCGTGACCCGCGTGAGCCTGGGCGTGCAGGCGCTCGACGACACCGTGCTGAAGACGCTCGGCCGGCGGCACGATGCGCGCGGCGCCCGCGCGGCTTTCGACGCCGCGCGCGAGGCGGGTTACGACGACGTCAGCGTCGACGTCATGTACGGGCTGCCGGGCCTCGCCGTCGACGCGTGGGTGTCGGATGTCGAGCGCGTCCTCGCCTGGGACCCGGATCACGTGTCCGCCTACGCGCTGACGCTCGACGGCGGCAGCCCGTGGGGCGCCGGTGGCGTCGAGAACCTGCCGGCGGAAGACGACGTCGTCGCGCAGTACTGGGCGCTCACGCGGGCGGCCGCCGCGCGTGGCTTCGAGCATTACGAGATCTCCAACTACGCCAGGCCGGGTCACCGCGCGCGGCACAACCTCGGCTACTGGCGCGCCGGCGAGTATCTGGCGGCCGGGCCCGGCGCCTGCGGCTTCGTCGGCGACGTCCGCTACGGCAACATCAAGCCGCTGACGCGCTGGCGCGCCGCCGTCGACGCCGGCACCCTGCCCGTCGAGACGTCCGAGCGGCTCACGCCGCGGCAGCGATTGGCCGAGCGGCTGATCCTGGGACTTCGCACGAGCGACGGCGTACCCGCGGCGTGGCTCGCCGAGCGCACCGCGTCCGAGCCCGCGCTGGCGCGCCGGATCGACGAATGGGAGCGGGCCGGGCATCTCGTGGCGGATGGCGCACGCGTGCGACTGATGGAGTCGGGATTCATCCTCTCGGACGCGCTATTCGTCGACCTGCTATAAACTCAAGGGAAATGGACCCGCGGCAGCGTGACGTTCTGATCGCCCTGATCAGGGAGTACGTCGACTCGGCGGAGCCGGTCGGCTCACGGGCGCTTTCCAAGCGGCACTTCCCGCACCTGTCGCCCGCGACGATTCGCAACGTCATGGCCGACCTCGAAGAGATGGGCTATCTGGCCCAGCCGCACACGAGCGCCGGGCGGATCCCGACCGACAAGGCGTACCGCTTCTACGTGGACTCGTTCCCGCCGCCGTCGTCCAGCCGCGACAAGCCGGGCGCCCCGCTGCCGTCGCGGCGCTCGGGTATCGACGGCTTCATGGAGCGCACCTCGTCGCACCTGTCGCACGCGACGCGACTGACCGGCCTGCTCCTGGCGCCGCCGCTGGCGCAGACGGTGATCGCGCGCGTCGATCTCATGCCGCTCGAGGAGGATCGCGCGCTCGCCGTCGTGACAACGGACGCCGGCTGGATCACCGTGCGCGAGATCGCACTCGATCCACGGCTCGGCGCGGAAGAGGTCCGCGCCATCGGCCGCCAGCTTACGCGCCGCTACCGCGACCAGAGCGTGGAGGACATCGTCGCGATGGAGGGCGCGCCCGCGGATCCGCTGGACGCGCTGCACACACGCGCGCGCGGCGTGACCGAGCAGATCGTGGCGATGCTGCACGGGCGTACGCTCTACGTCAGTGGCGCCATCAACATCCTCGACCACCCCGAGTTCTGGGACATCGAGCAGACGCGCGCGCTGCTGCGCACGTTCGAGGAAAAGGAACGGCTGGCCGATCTCATGATGTCACTGTCCGCCGACGCCGGCGTGCGCGTGACCATCGGCGAAGAGAACCCCGTGGACGCGATGCGCGAGTGCACGCTGATCACGTCCACCTATATGTATCGCGACCAGGTGCTGGGCATCCTCGGGGTCGTCGGACCGCGGCGGCTGCCCTATCCGGAGGTCATGTCGATCGTGAACGCGACGGCGCGGCAGGTGACGGAGGCGCTCTCGCGCGTGCGTCAGGACCTCTATCTCCCTTCCTGAGAACCCCATGACGGACGAACCGCGCGAACCTGCAGACAATGGTGCCGTGTCCGGCGACGCCGGACCCGATCCGCGCATCGCGGACCTCGAGCGTCAGCTCGCCGAGCAGAAGGACCGCATGCTGCGCGCCATGGCCGAGGCCGACAACATTCGTCGGCGCGCGCAGCGCGACGCCGACGAGCGCGTGCGCTACGCCAACGAGTCGCTCGTGCGCGAGCTGATTCCCATCCTCGACAACTTCGACCGTGCGCTCGCCTCCGCGCGCAGCGCGGGCGGCGCCGACAGCGTGCTGGCCGGCGTCGAGCTCACCCAGCGCGAGCTCCTGCGCGTGCTCGAGCGCGCAGGGGTCACCCGCTATTCGGCCGTCGGACAACCGTTCGATCCCACGCGCCACGAGGCCATCGCGCGCGTGGTCAGTGTGGACGCGGCACCCGACACCGTGGTGAGCGAAACGGCGCCGGGCTACGCGCTGCAGGGCCGCGTGGTGCGGCCGGCGCTGGTCGCGGTGGCGGCGGCGCCCGACGAGGACGCGGCCTAGGTGGCGTCCCGCGACTACTACGAGGTGCTCGGCGTCGCGCAGGACGCGAGCGAGGCCGAGCTGAAGAAGGTGTACCGCCAGCTCGCGATGCAGTTCCATCCGGACAAGAACCCCGGCGATTCGAAGGCCGAGGAGCGCTTCAAGGAAGTCAACGAGGCCTACGGGGTCCTCTCGGATCCCGACAAGCGGGCGCACTACGACCGCTTCGGCTCGGCACCGGGGGTCGCCGCCGGCAGCGGGTTCGAGGGCGGCTTCGGCACGCTCTTCGAGGACATCTTCGAGAACTTCTTCGCCGGCGCCGGCGGTGGCCGCCGCGGCCGCTCGCGCGCGATGCGCGGCGAGGATCTGCAGTACGAGCTCAAGATCACGCTCGAGGACGCCGCGGCCGGCCTCGACACGAAGATCCAGATCCCGCGGCTCGTGCGCTGCGACAGCTGCAAGGGCAGCGGCAGCGAGCCCGGGACGCACAAGACGGTCTGCGACACGTGCCAGGGCCGCGGCGAGGTCCGCATGAGCCACGGCTTCCTCACGGTGGCGCGGCCGTGTCCGCGCTGTGCCGGCGAGGGGCAGATCAACAAGAGCCCCTGTCGCGACTGCCGTGGCGAAGGCCGCTTGCGCGGCGAGCACGTGCTGAATGTGAAGATTCCACCGGGAATCGACGACGGGATGCAGCTACGGCTGACCGGCGAAGGCAGCGCCGGCGTCAACGGTGGACCCGCGGGCGACCTCTACGTCCTCGTGCGCACCCGCGACCACGCGATCTTCACGCGCCACGGCACCGATCTGCTCTGCGACCTTCCGGTGTCGTTCACGCAGTTGGCGCTCGGCACGGAGATCGAGGTTCCCGTGCTGAACGGCACCGAGAAGCTGAAGATCCCCGCCGGCAGTCAGCCGCAGCAGGTGATTCGCCTTCGGGGCAAGGGCATGCCGCGCCTGCGCGAGCGCGGGTCCGGGGACGCGTGTTATCGCCTGCTGCTCGAGGTGCCGCACAAGCTCAGCGCCAAGCAGCGCGAGGCGCTCGAGGCGTTCGAGGCGGCCTCCAAGGAGCATCGCGGTCCGCTCGCCAGCGCGTTCATCGAAAGAATGAAGAAGCTGCTGGGCTGACCATGAGTTCCCGCTACTGGGAACTCACGGTCGCCGTCCCGCCCGACGCCTCTGAAGGCCTCACCAACTTCGTCTGGGAGCTCGGCGCCGTTGGCGTCGTGGAAGAGGAAACGCCCGCCGACGGCGCGCGGCTGCGCGCGTTCTTTCCGGATGCCGCCGACAGCGAGGCCGTCGCGCGGAGCGTCGACGACTACCTCGGCGCGCTCGCCTCCCTGGGCTTTGCGCGTGCGGGCCATCCCGCGGTCACCACCGTCGCCGACACCGATTGGGCTGAGGCCTGGCGCGCGCACTTCGCACCGCTCCCGATCGGCCGACGGCTGCTCGTGGCGCCGCCGTGGGAGACGCCGCCGGATGCCGACGGGCGCCTGGTGCTCACGCTCGAGCCCGGCCGCGCCTTCGGCACGGGCCAGCACGCCACCACCGCCGGCTGTCTCGAGCTGCTCGAAACGATCGTCGAGCGCCGCCGGCCGGCGCGCGCGATCGATCTCGGCACGGGCTCCGGCATTCTCGCCATCGCCGCCGCGCGGCTCGGCGTGCCCGAAGTCCTCGCCATCGACTCCGATCCCGACGCCATCGCCGCCGCCACCGCGAACGTTCAGCGCAATGGGCTCGACGGCCGCGTGACGTGCGAGGGCGCCGACCTGGCGGCGCTCGACGCCGAGCCGGCGCCGCTCGTCCTCGCGAACCTTCTCGCCGCAGCCCATCGTGCGCTTGCCCCCTGCTATGCGCGGCTCGTGACCGCCGGCGGCGTGCTCGTCGCGGGCGGCTGCCTGGACGGCGAAGCCGACGAGGTCGTCGCCGCGCTGAACGAGCACGGCTTTCGTCGCGACGCCGTGCGATCGATCGAGGGCTGGACGACGCTCGCGTGCGAGCATGCGCCGCTTCGCGATCGCCCCTGAGCGCGTCGTCGACGGGCGCGTGACGTTCGACGCGGTCGAGACGCGGCACCTCGCGCGTGTCCTGCGTCTCGGTCCCGGCGACACCGTGGTGGCGAGCGACGGCGCGGGCCACGACTACACTGTTCGCCTCGACGCCGTCCGGCCGCGCGCCACCGGCGTCGTCGTCGGCATGGCGGACGCAGCCGGTGAGTCGCCGCTGGCGATCACGCTCGTCCAGGGCCTGTCCAAAGGCGACAAGCTCGAGACGATCGTGCGCGCGGCGACCGAGCTGGGCGTGGCGCGCATCGTCCCGGCGCTCACCGCGCGCACCGTCGTGCGGCTGGCCGAGCGCGAGAGCGTGGGACGGCTGGCGCGCTGGCAGCGCGTCGCTCGCGAAGCCGCCAAGCAGTGCGGCCGGCGCATCGTCCCCGACGTGGCGCCGCCACGCCCGCTCGAGACGTGCCTCGACGAGGCGCGCGACGCCGGGCTGGCGCTATGTCTGTGGGAAGGCGAAACGTCACCGCTCGGCGCCGTGCTCGCAGACACCACGCATCCGCGCCGCGTGGCGATCCTCATCGGTCCGGAGGGCGGGCTCGAGCCGCGCGAGGTCGACGCCGCCCGCGCTCGCGGCTGGCGCGTGGTCGGCCTCGGCCAGCGCATCCTGCGCACCGAAACCGCCGCCCCCGCCATCATCGCCATCCTGCAGTCCCGCTGGGGCGATCTCGGCACGGCATAAGCACACGAACAACCGTTTCGGGTCGAAACCGTGGTAGATCAACAGCGCGAAGTCGAACCCCGCGTGAAGTCGAACCCAGCGCGACGTCGAAACCGTGTAGATCCACAGCGCGAAGTCGAACCCCGCGTGACGTCGAAACCGTGTCGATCAACAGCGCGAAGAGGGGGTTTGGGGGAAGCCGAAGGGGTCCCCCAATAACAATGACCACTGCCGGCTTCGAGCAGTTCGAGGTCGAAGCGGACGTCGGGATCCGGGCGTGGGGGCCGACGCGCGCGGAAGCGTTCGCCCAGGCGGCGTTCGGCGTGCTGTCGCTCGTCGCCGATCCCGCCACGGTCACGCCGCGCGAGACGCGCGAGGTCCGCGCCCAGGCCGATGGGCCCGAGCTCCTGCTCGTGGCCTGGATCGACGAATGCCTCTACGTGCACGAGATCGAAGCGTTCGTCGTCAGCCGCGTGGAGGTCGGCTCGTGCTCCGACACGGTCGTCCACGGTCGGCTGTACGGTGAGCCGCTGGACGCCGCTCGGCATCGGCTCGGGACGGTGGTGAAGGCCGCCACGCTCCACGGCGTCTCGGTCCAGGCTCGCGACGGCCGGCACGAGGTCAAAATCATCGTCGACGTCTAGCGTCTCAAAAACGAGACGCTACCGGGTCTGAGGCGTGTCATGCGCGGGACACGGGCGCCTCCGACCGCTGCACGATCACTCGTTCGGGCCAATCAACTCAAGCAGTTGAGCCTCGGCTCGGCTATGGCACTCCCGTTGCTCTTCTCCGACGCGGTCATGCGACAGCACACCATCCGGAAGGCGGTCAGCCTGGAAGGTGTTGGGCTGCATTCGGGCAAGACGGTCCGTGTGATGCTCGCCCCCGCGCCCGCGGACTCCGGCATCGTCTTCCGCGTCGGCGAGCGTGGCGACGCGATCCCCGCGGTGCCCGAGAGCGTCGTCGATTCCCACTACGCGACGACGATCGGCAAGAACGGGACGCGCATCCAGACCATCGAGCACCTCATGGCGGCGGCGTCCGGCCTCGGGATCGACAACCTCGAAGTCCGCGTGGACGGCACCGAGCTGCCCGCGGCCGACGGCAGCGCCAAGCCGTTCGTGCAGATGATGCTCGCGGCGGGCCGCATGCCGCAGAGCGCGCGGCTTCGCCCGATCCGCATCCCGCATCCGATCGGCGCCGGTGGCAACGGCCGCTGGATCCAGATCGTGCCCGCCGAGACGTTCCGCATCTCCTACACGCTCGACAACGAGCATCCGGTCATCGGCACGCAGGTGCTGTCCTGGACGCCGACGGAGGAGTCGTTCGTCGCCGAGTACGCGCCGGCGCGCACGTACGGCTTCCTGAAAGATCTGGGCTTCCTGCGAAAGAGTGGGCGCGCGCTCGGCGGCTCGCTCGACAACACGATCGTCATCGGCAAGACCGCGACGCTCAACGGGCTGCGCTACAGCGACGAGTTCGTCCGCCACAAGGTGCTCGACCTCATCGGCGACCTGGCGCTGCTCGGCGGTCCCATCGCCGGCCACGTCATCGCGCGCAACGCGGGCCACGCCCTGAACTTCGAGCTGGTCGTGGCCATCCAGCGCGCGCTCGGCCTCGCGCTCGACAACACGATCGTCATCGGCAAGACCGCGACGCTCAACGGGCTGCGCTATCGCGACGAGTTCGTCCGCCACAAGGTGCTCGACCTCATCGGCGACCTGGCGCTGCTCGGCGGTCCCATCGCCGGCCACGTCATCGCGCGCAACGCGGGCCACGCCCTGAACTTCGAGCTGGTCGTGGCCATCCAGCGCGCGCTCGGCCTCGATCGCCGCGCCGCCCTTCGCGCGGCGGCGGTCTCGGCGGTCAAAGAAGCCGCCGAGGCCCTCGTCCCCGCTCGCCGGCTGGCCACCACGTGAACATGGGGGGCCTCGAAGGGCCCCCCATACCCCCCGACGCTCGGAGCGCCCCGGGAAACCCGTGGCGCTCCTCGATCGCCTGACGACGCGCGCACGTCAGGCGCAGCGGGCGGGTGACGCTATAATGGCCCGGCCGCCGTATGAAGGTCCCGAACGTCTTAAGATGGGCCGGCTTCGCCGCGGCGACGGCGCTGCTGCTGCTGGTGGCAGGGGCCGCGCCGGCACGCGCGGACCTTCGCATCAGCGACCTGGACATTTACCTGAACGACCACGAGGTCACCGTGCGTGTGGTGCTGTTGGACGCGATCCCGCCCGGCTTCCACGAGGGCTTCCAGAGTGGAATCCCCACGCACGTCAAGTTCAAGATCGAGCTCTGGCAGTACAACCGCCTCTGGCGCGATCGCCTCGTGCGCCGGGTGACGATCGAGCGCCAGCTCGCCTACAACGCCGTCACCAAGGAGTACAAAGTCAGCTCGCTCAGGGGCGAGACGCTCCCGGCGTACGGGACGCGCGACCTGCGCGACGCCCAGCGCGTGTTCTCGGAGGTGCGCGCCCTGAAGCTCGGGGCGGCGGGCACGCTGAACCCGGCGGAGATCTTCTACATCCGCGTGCTGGCCGAGGCCGCGCTGAACGGCGAGAACACGTTCGTCACACGCATGGAAGGCACGGCGGAGCAGACGGTGAGGCAGTCCGAGTACCGCACCATCCAGAGGATGCAGTAGGCAATGCCGCTACTCTCCGAGACCAACCGCCGCAAGCGCAACCTGCTCGTCATCCTCGCGTTCCTCGTCCTGATCGGCGGGCTGTCGGCCTTCGACCTCGGCGCCTTCGCGCCCGAGCTGCCGGTGGCGTCCAACATCGTGATCTTCGCGCTGTTCAATCTGAACCTCGTCGTCTTCCTGCTGCTGCTGGTCCTGCTCATTCGCAATCTCGTCAAGCGCGGCTTCGAGCGACGGCAGAAGGTCATCGGGGCGCGCTTCAAGGCCAAGCTGGTCCTCGCGTTCCTGTCGCTGTCGGTGGCGCCGGCGTTCCTGATCTTCATCATCGCGTCCAACTTCATCAATAAGTCCATCGAGGGCTGGTTCAAGCCGCAGGTGGAGCGGCCGCTCGACCAGGCGCTCTCGGTCGCCCAGACGTATTACGCGAACCTCGAGCGCACGGCGCTGCGCCACGGCCAGCACGTCGCCCGCGCGATCGAGCGCGAGGGCTTGCTGGCGGAGGACCATCGCGAGGCGCTCACGACGTTTCTGACGGACCAGCAAGACGCGCTGTCGATCAGCACGATGACCGTGTTCGATGCGCGCAGTCGCGAGGTGGTGCACGTCAAGGACCCGCTGCTCGCCGACCTCGCCACGCGCGAGGTCAGCCCGGCGCAGATCAAGCGCGGCATGGCCGGCCACGAGGTCACCACGGTCCGCGAGCTGGCCTCGGGCGATTTGATCGAGGCGGTGACGCCCATCTGGACGACGCGCGCCGGCGCGCGGCACGTGGTGGGCGCCGTCGTCGTCGGTACGCACGTCACCGAGCGCCTCGAGGCCAAGGTCCGCGGAATCTCGCAGGCATTCCGCGAGTACAAGCAGCTCAAGCTGCTGAAGAACCCGATCAAGGGCATCTACATCCTGCTCTTCCTCCTCATGACCCTGATCGTCGTGTTCGGCTTCACGTGGTTTGGCCTCTATCTCGCCCGTGGCATCACCGGCCCCATCGAGCAGCTCGCGGAGGGTACGCGCGAGGTCGCGGCCGGCAACCTCGCCTACAAGGTGCACGCACGCGCCGACGACGAGATCGGCGTGCTGGTGGACTCGTTCAACCGGATGACGGACGATCTCTCCAGCTCCAAGCACCGCCTCGAGGAGGCCTACGTCGACCTTCAAGATAAGCACACGGAGCTGGAGGACCGGCGGCGCTACATCGAGACGGTGCTGGAGGCGGTCACCACCGGCGTCGTCTCGCTCGATGCGCTCGGACGCGTCACCACGCTCAACCGCGCGGCGGCTCGCATGTTCGGCCTTTCGGAGGCGGCGGCCATCGGGCGCCTGCTCGAAGAGGTCTTCACCGGGCCGGAAGCGCGCGAGGTCATCGCGCTGGTGCAGCGCACGCGGCGGCCGAAGACGGGCAGCGTGGCCATCCAGCTGCACATGCGGCGCGGCGGCGCCGCGCTGACGGTGCTTGCGTCCGCCACCGCGCTGCGCGGCCCAGACGGGACGTACGACGGCGCCGTCGTCGTCTTCGACGATCTCACCGAGCTGCTGAAGGCCCAGCGCATGGCCGCGTGGCGGGAGGTCGCGCAGCGCATCGCGCACGAGATCAAGAATCCCCTGACGCCCATCCAGCTCTCGGCGCAGCGGCTGCGCCGCCGGCTCTCGCGCGTGGGCGGCGACGACGCGCAGCTGGTGACCGAGTGCACGGAGACGATCATCCAGGAGGTCGACGGCCTCAAGCGCCTCGTCGACGAGTTCTCGCGCTTCGCGCGGATGCCGGCCTTCGTGCCGAAGCCCACCGACGTGCGGCCGCTGGTCGACGGCGTGGCGACGCTCTATCGGGAGTCGCACCCGCACTGCACGATCGTCACGCGGCACGCGGACGACGTGCCGCTGCTGGACGTCGATCCCGATCACATCAAGCGCGCGGTCCTCAACCTCGTCGACAACGCCGTCGAGGCCATAGCCTCGGGCGGCACGGTGACGCTGGAGACCGAGTACCTGCCGGACACGCCCCGCGTCCGGCTCGTCGTGGCCGATACTGGACCGGGGATTCCGAGTGAGGATCGCGACAAGCTGTTCCTGCCGTACTTCTCGACGAAGGTGAACGGCATGGGGCTCGGCCTGCCGATCGTCAGCGAGATCGTCACCGAGCACGGCGGCACGATCCGCGTCGAGGACAACCAGCCCTCGGGCACGCGCTTCGTCATCGAGGTGCCGGTGACGCGGGCGCCCGCGCCGGTGGAGGCCTGAGCATGGCGGGCGAGCACATTCTGGTCGTCGACGACGAGCCGGCCATTCAGGGCACGCTGCGCGCGGTGCTGGAGGACGAGGGCTATCGCGTGACCACGGCCGGCGCCGGCGAAGCGGCCGTGCGCGCGGTCACCGACGAGGCGCCCGACGTCGTCTTCCTCGATATCTGGATGCCCGGCATGGATGGTCTCGAGACCCTGGCCGAGCTCAAGCGCGTGCGTCCGGAGTCGCCGGTCATCATGATCTCCGGACACGGCACGATCGAGACCGCCGTGAAGGCCACGCGGCTGGGCGCCTACGACTTCATCGAAAAGCCGCTGTCGCTCGAGAAGACGCTGGTGAGCGTCACCCGCGCGCTCGAGCACGGCCGGCTCGAGCGCGAGAACGCCAATCTCAGGGCGCGGCTGGAGGTGCGCACCGAGATCATCGGCGACAGCGCGCCCATGCGCGAGCTGCGCGAGGCCATCGCCACCGCGGCGCCCAGCACCGGCCGCGTGCTCATCCACGGCGAGAACGGCAGCGGGAAGGAGCTGGTGGCGCGCGCCATTCACGCGCTCTCGGGGCGCCGCGACGCGCCGTTCGTCGAGGTGAACTGCGCGGCCATTCCCGAGGAGCTCATCGAGTCGGAGCTGTTCGGCCACGAGCGCGGTGCCTTCACGGGCGCGGTGGCGCGCCGGCGCGGCAAGTTCGAGACGGCCGACGGCGGCACGCTCTTCCTCGACGAGATCGGCGACATGAGCCTCAAGACCCAGGCGAAAGTGTTGCGAGCGCTCGAGGAGCAGGTGATCGAGCGCGTCGGCGGCCGCGAGCCGGTCAAGGTCGACGTGCGGGTCATCGCCGCCTCCAATCGCGACCTGGAGGCGTTGAAGGCGCAGGGCGGGTTCCGCGAGGATCTCTTCTATCGGCTCAACGTCATCCCCATCGAGGTGCCGCCGCTGCGCGAGCGTCGCGACGACATCCCGCTGCTCGTCGACACCTTCATCGCGGTGTTCTCGGCGGAGAACGGCAAACGCCTCAAGACGATATCCGGCGAGGCACTCGCCTACTTCCTCGGCTACGACTGGCCGGGGAACGTGCGCGAGCTCCGCAACATGGTGGAGCGCCTCGTGATCATGACCACCGGCGACGTCATCGGCCCCGACGACCTGCCCGCGCCGCTCCGACCCAAGGACGCGGTCAGCGGCGCCGAGCCGCAGCGGTCGCTCAAGGATGCGCGCGACGGCTTCGAGCGCGCCTACATCCTGGCCGAGCTGCGGGCCAACGACTGGAACATGACGCGCACCGCCGATCGCCTCGGCATCGAGCGCTCGCACCTCTATCGCAAGATCAAGGCGTACGGCATCACACCGCCGAAGTAGCGCCGTCCCGCCCGATGCCGGCTTTCAACTTCGTCCGCAAGTCCTACTATCGCGACTCGGTCACGCTCATGCGGCTCTCGCGCGACATGGAGGCGGTCGCGGGCGTGAGCGCGGCGGCGGCGATGATGGGCACGCCGCACAACCGCGCGCTGCTCGAGCAGGCGGGACTGCTCGCGCGCGACGGCGCCGCGGCCGAGCCGGCGGATCTCATCATCGCCGTCGTCGCCGACTCGGCCGCCGCCGCCGACGCCGCGCGCAGCGCTGCCGAACACGCGCTCGTCGCGAGCAAGCCGCCGGCGCCCACGGCGACGAGCGCCGCGCCGCGGACGCTCGGCTCGGCGCTGAAGCTCTTGCCGGACGCGAACGTCGCGCTGATCTCGGTGCCCGGCGCGTACGCGGGCGCCGAGGCGCTGAAGGCGCTGCGCGCAGGGCTGCACGTCATGCTCTTCAGCGACAACGTGCCAATCGAGACCGAGATCGAGTGCAAGCGCGTGGCGCTGGAGCGCGGCCTGCTCATGATGGGCCCCGACTGCGGTACAGCCATCCTCGACGGCGTGCCGCTCGGCTTCGCCAACGCGATGCCGCGCGGGCGCATCGGGCTGGCCGCCGCCTCGGGCACCGGTCTGCAAGAAGTCACCTGTACGCTCGCGCGCGCGGGCGAGGGCGTGTCGCAGGCCATCGGTGTCGGCGGGCGCGATCTCTCCGATGAGATCGGCGGTGTGATGATGCTGCGCGCGCTCGAGCTTCTGGCCGCGGACGCCGATACCCGCGTCGTCTGCGTCGTCGGCAAGCCGGCCGGCGCGCGCGTCGCCCCGCGGCTCGCGGAGGCCCTCGCGAAAGTCTCCAAGCCCTGCGTCGTGTGGCTGCCGGCCGCGCCCGGGCCGAGCACGATCCGCGGTCACAACGTCCACGTCGCGGCGACGCTCGAGGACGCCGGCCGAGCCGCGGTTGCGCTGGCGCGCGGAACGACGCCGACGGCGACGGAGTACGCGGAGTCAGCGGCCGACATCGAGCGCGTCGGCGGCGACGCCGCGCGCCGTCTGGCGCCCGGTCAGCGCTACGTGCGCGGCCTGTACGCCGGCGGCACGCTCGCGTACGAAGCGGCCGGCCTGCTCGCGCAGAGTCTCGGCGAGGTCGCGCTCACAGGCGATGGTGCCGGTCATCGCGTGGTCGACCTCGGAGCCGATGTGTTCACGCTCGGCCGGCCGCACCCGATGATCGACGGCGGCGTGCGCCGCGAGTGGATCGACAAGGAAGGCCGCGACGCCGGCACCGCGGTGCTGCTGCTCGACGTGGTGCTCGGCTACGGCGCGCATCCCGATCCCGCCGGCGAGGTTCTGCCGGCGGTCCGCGCGGTGCGCGAGCGACGCCCGATGGCCGTCGTGGGCAGCGTGTGCGGCACGGATGCCGACCCGCAGTCGCGCGCCGCGCAGGTCGAGCGCCTGCGTGGTGCCGGCGTGGTCGTGATGGAGTCCAACGCTCAGGCGGCGCGGCTCGCGGCCGCGATCGCCCGCCGCGCGCGCTGATGCCGCTGCTCGGCGGGCCGCCGCGAGTCGTGAACATCGGCGTCGATCTGTTCGCGACCACACTCGCCGCGCGCGACGTGCCGGCCGTGCACGTGGACTGGCGTCCGCCCGCCGGCGGCGATCCGCGTCTGGCCGCCGTGCTCGCGCGGCTCGACCGTCGCCGCGAGGCCATCGATCGCGCCAACGCGACCGCGCTCGAGCGCCTCACGAACGGCGCGCCCTTCCTGGTGGACTGCCGTCCGGCGCGCGAGGCGCTCGACCTGCCCGATCGTACCGTGCTGCACTCCGGCCCTCCGATCGCGTGGGAGCGCATCAGCGAGCCGGTGCGTGGCGCGATCCTGGGCGCGATCCGCTACGAGGGCTGGGCCGCCAACGACGACGCTGCGCGCGAGCTGGTCGAACGCGGCGACGTGAGACTCGATCCCTGCCACCATCACGCGGCGGCCGGTCCGATGGCGGGCGTCCTCACGCCGTCGATGCCGGTGTTCGTCGTCGAGAATCGCGCGTACGGCACGCGCGGCCACGCAACGATCAACGAAGGGCTCGGCAAGGTGCTCCGCTACGGCGCGAACGACGACAGCGTGCTCGCGCGGCTGAACTGGATCGCGACGGAGGCCGGCCCGCTTCTCGGCGCGGGGCTACGGGCGCTTGGCGGCATCGACCTGCGCGCGCTGATGGCGCAGGCGCTGCGGATGGGCGACGAGATGCACCAGCGCAACCTGGCGGCCACCGCGCTGTTCACTCGCGCGCTGATGCCGGGCATCGCGCAGGTCGGCGGGCGTCATCACGCGGTCGCGCGCCTGGCCGAGTTCCTCGCCGGCAACGATCAGTTCTTCCTGAACATCGCGATGGCGGCCGGCAAGTCGATGGTCGAGCCCGTCGGCGGCGTCGCCGGCTCGACGCTCGTCACCGTGATGGCCCGCAACGGAACCGACTTCGGCATCCGCGTCTCGGGTACGGGCCCGCGCTGGTTCACCGCGCCCGTGAACATGCCGCAGGGTCTCTACTTCCCGGGGTTCACCGCCGCCGACGCGAACCCGGACATGGGCGACAGCGCCATCGTCGAGACGATCGGTCTCGGCGCGCTCGCGATGGTGGCTGCGCCCGCCGTCGCGCGCTTCCTCGGCGCGGGTGGCACCGCGGAGGCGGCGGCGATGACCCTGGAGATGCGCGAGATCTGCGTCGGCGAGCATCCGCACTTTCGTATTCCGTCGCTCGACGAGCGCGGCGGCCCCGTCGGCGTGGACGCGCGACTGGTGGCCGAGACGTCGATCACGCCGATCATCAACACGGGCATCGCGAGCCGACGCGCGGGCGTCGGTCAGATCGGCGCCGGCGTGGTGCGAGCGCCGCTCGGCTGCTTCACCGCCGCGCTGGAAGCACTGGCTGACTGACTGAACATGGAGGCCCCGATATGGCCCCCAAACCCCCAATGTTCGGAGCGCCCCGGGAAACCCGTGGCGCTCCTCTATACAGGACCGCCTCACGCCTCGCCGATCAGGCGGCGCACACGGGTGAGCAGCGCGACGTCGGTGAACGGCTTCGCGAGCACTTCGGTATTGGTCTCGGCGAGCGCGGCGATGTCGTCGGTCGGAAACCCGCTCGAGAGGATCACCGGCAGGCGGCGCCACAGCGCACTCGCGCGCAGGCGCTTCAGGAACTCGCGGCCGTCCATTCCCGGCAGCGACATGTCGAGGAGAATCAGGTCGGGACGGATATCGGCGAGACGGGTCAGCGCCTCGACGGCCGTCGCGAGCGCTGTCGCCGCGTAACCGGCGGCGCTCAGCACGAGCACGTGCACGTCGCGCAGGTACGCCTCGTCGTCGACCACGAGAATCTGCTTGGCCACGACGCGCTCGAAGAGTGCAAGGGCGATGCCCGGCCGCCGCCGTCGCACCATCGATCGGATTTCACGCGCGCCGAGCGCGCCGGCCGTGTCGCGCTGACGTGGCGGTGTCAGAACGTCGTATAAATGAGTGTCATGGGGCGGCTGATCGGCCTCGCTGTTCTCGCCGGCCTCACGATCCTCGTCCTCGCCAACGGCCTCACGCTGCCCTCGGGCATCATTCTCAACTTCCTGCACCTGATCAACCTCGTCTTCCATGAAGCCGGTCATGTGATCTTCGGATTTTTCGGTCGCTTCGTCGCGGTCCTCGGCGGTTCGGTGAATCAGGTGCTGGTTCCTGCCGTGTGCACCGGCGTGTTCCTCGCGCGGCGTCAGTACGGCTCGGCGGCGGTCACGCTGTTCTGGACGGGCGAGAGTCTCGCCGACGTCGCGGTTTACGTCGCCGACGGCCGCGCGATGGCGTTACCGCTGCTGGCCGACGGCGCGATCCACGACTGGAACTTCATCCTCGGCAATCTCGGGCTGCTGCAGGCCGCGGAGTCGCTCGGCCGGCTCACGTTCGGCCTCGGTGCGCTGACGATGCTCGCCGCGCTCGCCATGCTGGGCTGGGACGCGTGGACGCGCATGCTATCCTCCGAGACGCGGAATCGCGCATGACGTCCGTCGATCCGACCACTATCCTCGGCGCCGTCCTCGATGCGCTCGTCGAACCCGTGCTGGTGACCGACGCCGACGGCCGGCTGATGTTCGCGAACGCGACGGCCGCGCGCACGCTCGGCGCGGCGCGCGACGTCGGCCGTCCCGTCGGCGAGCTGCTCGACCGCCATCCGGCGCGTACGCCCGACGGCGGACAGCTGGCGTCCGCGCTGCACCCGATTCGCCGCGCGCTCGCGCAGCAGCAGGCGGTCATCGGCGCCGAGCTGACGCTGGAGCTCGAGGGACGTTCGGCGATCTTCCTGGTCAACACGGTGCCGCTGCGCGACGCCGACGCCCGATTCACCGGCACCGTATCGGTGTTCCACGACGTCACCGGCGCGCGTCAGCTCGAGCGCGAAGCCGCCGAGCACGCGGCGCAGCTCACCACGGTCGTCGACCTCGTCAACGAAGGCATTTTCATCGTCGACGGCGAGGGCGCGCTGCTCTTCACGAACGGCCTGGGACGCGACCTCCTCGGCGACATGCCGCGCGGTGAGGCACTGGCCGCCCGCGTGAAGCGCTTCGACCTGCGCGAGGTCGACGGCACGCCGCTCGCCCCGGCGCGGCTGCCATCGGTGCGCGCGCTTCGCGGCGAGACGGTGCCGGCGACGAACCTCCTGGTCGGCCGCGCCGATGGCAGCACGCGGCGAGTGGAGGTGCGCGCCCATCCCCTGCGGCGCGATGGCGGCATCTACGCGGCCGTCATCACCTGGCGCGACATCACGGAAGAGACGCGCGCGCTCGGCGAGCTGCAGGCGGCACGCGCCGCCGCGGAAGAGGCCAACCAGCTCAAGGACGATTTCATCGCCGCGCTCTCACACGAGCTGCGCACGCCGCTGCAGCCGATTCTCGGCTGGACCGAGGTGCTCCGCCGGCGCGGCAAGCTGGACGACGTCACCACGCGCGCGATGGAGGTGGTGCACCGCAACATCCGCCAACAAGTCAGACTGGTCGACGATCTGCTCGACCTCTCGCGCATCCTGCACGGCAAGTTCATGCTGCGCTTCGAGACCTTCGATCTGCGCGACCAGGTGCGCGGCGCTGTGGAGGCGTTCGAGGAGTCGGCGGCGCTCAAGCGCGTGCGCCTCGCCTCCACCCTGCCCGAGGCGGCGGTGAGCATGTGGGGCGACCCCGCGCGCGTGCACCAGATCGTCTCGAACCTGATCGCCAACGCGCTCAAGTTCACGGCCGCCGGCGGTCGCATCGGCGTGCGGCTCGAGGCGCGCGAGCGCCGCGCGGTGATCGAAGTCGACGACAGCGGCGAGGGCATCGCGGCGACCGACCTGTCGATCATCTTCGAGCCATTCCGCCAGGGCCAGCAGTCCACGCGGCGCGGCGGGCTCGGCATCGGGCTCGATCTCGTGCGCCGCCTGGCCGAGATGCACGGCGGCAGCGTCACGGTCGCCTCCGCCGGCCTGGGCCACGGCGCGCGCTTTCGCGTCGAGCTCCCGCTGTCGCGCCCCGAAGCGGTCGCGAGCGCGCCGGCGGCGAGCGGCCGGCCGCGCCTCGAGCGACTGTCGATCCTCGTCATCGAGGACAACGCCGACACGCGCGACGTGCTCAAGCTCATGCTCGAGGTGGAAGGCGCCAGCGTGGAGACCGCGGAGAACGGCGAGCAGGGGCTGCGGGCGGCCGAGCGCCTGCGGCCGGACATCGTGCTGTGCGACATCGGCCTGCCCGACATCGACGGCTTCGAGGTCGCCCGCCGCATCCGCGCGCGGACCGATCTGGCCGTCTCGCGGCTCATCGCGCTGACCGGCTACGGCCAGGCCGAGGACATGCGCCAGGCGATCAAGGCCGGCTTCGACGCGCATCTCACCAAGCCGGTGAACCTCGACCAGCTGATGGCGCTGCTCGTCTCCGCCGCGCGTTGACAGGAGCGGCGGCGGCCGTGTAGAGTGACGTTCGACTCGATCTTGCGCTTTCCTTTAAGCGGGCCCTGCGAGGCTCGTAAGGAGAGAATGATGACCTCCCGCTCGTCCCGCTTGCGCGAAAAGGCCGAAGTGCTCGATGCCTCCGCCCTCGACCGCGCGCTCACCCGGATCGCCCACGAGATCCTCGAACGCAACGGCGGCGCCAAGGACGTGACCTTCGTCGGGCTCCGCACGCGGGGGGTCACCCTCGCCCAGCGACTGGCCGCCAAGATCGCGGCGATCGACGGGACGACGCTGCCCGTCGGCGCGCTCGACATCACGCTCTACCGGGATGACCTCAACCTGCGTGGCGCGCCGGTCGTGCGGGCCACCGACATCCCGTTCTCGATCAAGGACAAGACCGTCGTGCTCGTCGACGACGTGCTCTTCACCGGCCGCACGATCCGCGCCGCGCTGGACGCGCTGATCGACCTGGGCCGTCCCAAGATGATCCAGCTCGCCATCCTGGTGGACCGGGGCCACCGCGAGCTGCCGATCCGCCCCGACTACATCGGCAAGAACCTGCCGACGTCCCGCCGCGAGGCGGTCGCGGTGCGCCTCACCGAGCACGACGGCGAGGACCGCGTCGTGATCGGCGAGCCCGAGGAGGCGTGAGCATGGGCTGGACGCGCAAGGATTTGCTGACGATCCGCGAGCTGGAGCCGGCCGAGATCCTCACGTTGATCGACACGGCCGCCTCGCTGGAAGAGATCGCCGGCCGCGAGATCAAGAAGGTGCCGGCGCTGCGCGGCAAGACCGTCGTCAACCTCTTCTACGAGAACTCCACGCGCACGCGCACGTCGTTCGAGATCGCCGGCAAGTGGCTGTCGGCCGACGTCATCAACTTCGCGGCGTCGGGCTCCAGCGCGGCCAAGGGCGAGTCGTTCGTGGACACCGCGCGCAACATCGCGGCCATGAGTCCGAACGTGGTGGTCGTGCGCCACTCGTCGTCGGGCGCGCCGGCGCTGCTGGCGCGCGAGCTCTCCTGCGCGATCGTCAATGCGGGCGATGGCGCGCACGAGCACCCCACGCAGGCGCTGCTCGATCTGCTGACCATCCGCAACAAGAAGGGCCACTTCGAGGGGCTCAGCGTCGCCATCGTGGGCGACATCGCCCACAGCCGCGTCGCGCGCTCGAACATCCACGGCATGAAGAAGCTCGGCATGACGGTGACGGTCGCGGGGCCGCCGACGCTGATTCCGCCCTACGCGCAAGAGCTGGGCTGCAAGGTCAGCTACCGGCTGGAGGACGCGATCCGCGACGTCGATGTGATCATGATGCTGCGCCTGCAACAGGAGCGGATGCACGCGGGGCTCATTCCCTCGCTGCGCGAGTACTCGCGCTACTGGGGCCTCACGCTGGACCGGCTCGCCGCGCACGCGCGGCCGGACGTGCTGATCATGCATCCCGGGCCGGTCAACCGGGGCGTGGAGCTCTCGCCTGAAGTCGCCGACGGGCCGTACTCGGTCATCCTCGATCAGGTCGCCAAGGGCGTCGCGGTGCGAATGGCGGTGCTGCTGCTTCTCGCGGGCGGCCGCAGCGGGGAGGAAAAATGACGCTCCTCATCCGCGGCGGACGGGTGATCGATCCCGCCGGCTCCGTCGATGCCGTGCAGGACGTGCTGATCGAGCACGGCAAGATCGCGCGGATCGGCGGCCGGCTCACCACGTCGCAGGGCGCGACGGTGATCGACGCCGCCGGCAAGTGGGTGTGTCCCGGCTTCATCGACATGCACGTGCACCTGCGCGAGCCTGGCCATGAGTACAAGGAAACCGTCGCGACCGGCACGCGGGCGGCGGCCGCGGGCGGCTTCACCGCCGTGTGCTGCATGGCCAACACGCAGCCCGTCAACGACAACCGCGCGGTCACCGATTACATCCGGGCCAAGGCGGACAGCGAAGGCGTCGTGCGCGTCTATCCGGTCGGCGCGGTCACCCGCGGACTCGAGGGCAAAGAGCTGGCCGAGCTCGCCGAGCTCGCGGAGGCGGGCTGCGTCGCGTTCTCGGACGACGGCAAGTGCGTGATGAACGCCGAGCTCTATCGCCGCGCGATGGAGTACACTCTGCCCTTCGGCGCGCCCGTGATCAGCCACGCGGAGGACCACACGCTTGCGCGGGCCGGCTGCATGAACGAGGGCGTCGTCTCGACCGAGCTCGGGCTGCCGGGAATTCCCGCCGCGGCCGAGGACGTCATGGTGGCCCGCGACATCGTGCTCGCGGAGCTGACGGGCGCGCACGTACACGTCGCGCATCTCTCGACGGCGGGCGCGGTGCGGCTCGTGCGCGACGCCAAGGCGCGCGGCGTGCGCGTGACGGCGGAGGTCACGCCGCACCATCTGCTCCTCACCGAGGAGGCGGTTCGCGCGTGGGACGCGAACACGAAGATGGCGCCGCCGCTGCGGACCAAGCGCGACACCGAGGCGTTGATCGAAGCGCTCGCCGACGGCACCATCGACTGCGTGGCAACCGATCACGCGCCTCACGCGTTGAGCGAGAAGGAAGGCGAGTTCGACCGCGCCGCCAACGGCGTCGTGGGCCTGGAGACGGCGGTGGCGCTGCTGATCGACCGGCTGGTGCGCCCGGGTCTTCTGCCGGTGGCGACGCTGGTATCGCGGCTCTCGCGCGACCCGGCTCGACTGCTGCGGCTGCCCGGCGGCGGCCTGGGCGTCGGGGCGCCGGCGGACCTGACGTTGATCGATCCCGAGGCGGTGGTCAGGATCGACCCAGCGACGTTCAAGTCCAAGAGTCGCAACACGCCGTTCGCGGGGTGGACCGCCACCGGACGGCCATGGAAGACAATCGTCGCCGGAAAGGTCGTGTGGGAGTCATGACCGACGCCCTCCTCGTGCTCCGTGACGGGCGGGTCTTCCGCGGCAGCGCGCTCGGCGCCGTCGGCGAGACGTCCGGCGAGGTCATCTTCAACACGGCCATGTCCGGCTACCAGGAGATCCTCACCGATCCGTCGTATCGCGGACAGATCGTGACCATGACCTATCCGATGATCGGCAACTACGGGATCAACGAGGAAGACGTCGAGTCTCATCGGCCATGGGTGAACGGGCTGATCGTCAAGGAGGCCTCCGTTTGCCCCTCGTCATGGCGCGGTCGTGTCAGCCTCGACGACTATCTGAAAACGCACGGGCTCGTCGGCCTGCAGGGCATCGACACCCGCGCGCTCACCCGCCACCTGCGGGATCACGGGGCGCAAGACGGCATCATTTCATCCATCGATCTCGACGTGAGCCGGCTGCGTGAGAAGGCACTCGCGTTGCCGGGACTGGTCGGCCGCGACCTCGTGGCCGAGGTGACGGCCGCGGCGCCGTTCACCTGGAGGACGGGCGCGTGGGACCTCGCAAAGGGCTACCCGCCGGCCCCGTCCGCCCGCTTCAACGTCGTCGCGTTCGACGCCGGCATCAAGTTCAACATCCTGCGCCAGCTGCGGACGGCGGGCTGCGACGTCACTGTCGTCCCCGCCGACACCCCGGCCGACGCGGTGCTCGAGCGCAAGCCCGACGGCGTGTTCCTGTCCAACGGCCCGGGCGATCCCGAGGGCGTGCCGTACCTGATCGAGAGCGTGCGCACGCTGTTGCCGCGCGTGCCGGTCTTCGGCATCTGCCTCGGGCACCAGATCATCGGACTCGCGGCCGGCGGCCGAACGTACAAGCTGCCGTTCGGCCACCATGGCGCCAACCATCCCGTGAAAGACCTGGCGACCGGGCGCGTCGAGATCACCTCGCAGAACCACGGCTTCGCCGTCGATCCGGCGTCGCTCGCCGGGCGCGGATGGGAGCCGACCCACGTCAACCTCAACGACGGGACGTGCGAAGGGCTGCGTCACACCGAGTGGCCCGCGTTCTGCGTGCAGTACCACCCGGAGGCGTCGCCGGGCCCGCACGACGCGAACTATCTCTTCCATCGCTTCACGGACCTGATGGCTTCACGCACCTGATGCCACGGAGGCGGAGGCTTACATGCCGAAATATCTGATCTCGTACCGGAAGGTCGAGAGCGCGGGACAGAAGCCCGAGTGGGCGTCGTTCACGGCGCAGAGCGAGGCCTCGCTGGAGGCGCACGCCATCAAGGAGCGCGTCGAGCGCCGCATGAGCGTGCTGGGCGAGCAGCTGTGGGGCGACGGTCAGACGATCTGGGTCGGGGCCGGCCGCATCGACGACGTGCTCTACAAGCGCGAGGAAGCGGCGCCGGACACCTCGATCGTCTACGGGCTCGTGGAAGAGTAGCGGATGCCGAAGCGGACCGATCTGCGGAAGATCATGATCATCGGCTCGGGGCCGATCGTCATCGGCCAGGCCTGCGAGTTCGATTACTCGGGCACGCAGGGATGCCGAGCGCTGCGCGAGGAAGGCTACGAAGTCGTCCTCGTCAATAGCAATCCGGCGACGATCATGACCGATCCCGAGATGGCCGCGCGAACGTATGTCGAGCCCCTCACCGCGGAGTTCGTGGCGCGCATCATCGCGCGCGAGCGACCGCAGGCGCTGCTGCCCACGCTCGGCGGCCAGACGGCGCTCAACCTCGCGGTCGCGCTGGCCGAGGATGGCACGCTCGACCGCTTCGGCGTCGAGCTGATCGGCGCCAAGATCCCCGCCATCCGCAAGGCGGAGGACCGCGAGCTCTTCAAGCGCGCCATCGAGTCCATCGGCCTCACGCTGCCGCGCTCCGGCTACGCGCGCACGCCGGACGAGGCCAAGAACATCGTGCGCACCACCGGCTATCCGGCGATCATCCGCCCCTCGTTCACGCTCGGCGGCACCGGCGGTTCGATCGCCTACAACCCCGATGAGCTGGACGAAGCCGTGCGCTGGGGCCTGCAGATGTCGCCGCTCGGGACCGTGCTGATCGAGGAGTCGGTGATCGGCTGGAAGGAATTCGAGCTCGAGGTCATGCGCGACCTCGCCGACAACGTCGTCATCATCTGCTCGATCGAGAACGTCGATCCCATGGGCGTGCACACCGGCGACTCGGTCACGGTCGCCCCCGCGCAGACGCTGACGGACAAGGAATACCAGCTGATGCGCGACGCCGCGGTCAAGATCATCCGCGAGATCGGCGTCGAGACCGGCGGCTCGAACATCCAGTTCGCGGTGAACCCCGACGACGGCCGCCTGGTCGTCATCGAGATGAACCCGCGCGTGTCGCGATCCTCCGCGCTGGCCTCCAAGGCCACCGGCTTTCCGATCGCCAAGATCGCCGCCAAGCTCGCGGTGGGCTACCGCCTCGACGAGGTGCGCAACGACATCACGCGCGAGACGCCGGCGTCGTTCGAGCCGGCCATCGACTACTGCGTCGTGAAATTCCCGCGCTGGGCCTTCGAGAAGTTCCCCGAGGCCGACCGCACGCTGACGACCCAGATGAAGTCGGTCGGTGAGGTCATGGCCATCGGGCGCACGTTCAAGGAGGCGCTGCAGAAGGCGGTGCGCTCGCTGGAGCAGGATCGCTGGGCGCTGACGCTCGACCGCGCCGTCTCCGAGGAAGAGCTGCGTGGCCTGCTGAGCGTGCCCAATCCCGACCGCATGTTCGCCATCGGCGACGCGTTCCGGCACGGGATGACCACGACGCAGATCGCCGCGCTGACGCGGATCGATCCGTGGTTCCTCGAGAACATGCGCGAGGTCGTCGAGTTCGAGCACGACGTCCGCCGCGCCGCCCTCACCGATCCGGCCGTGCTCCGGCGCGCCAAGCAGCTCGGCTTCGCGGATCGGTGGCTCGCGCGGCTCACGGGCCGGCGCGAGGACGAGATTCGCGCGCTGCGGCTGTCACACGGCATCCGCGCCACGTTCAAGACCGTCGACACGTGCGCCGCCGAGTTCGTCGCGCACACGCCGTACCTCTATTCGACCTACGAAGAGGAAGACGAGGCGCCGCCCACCGACCGCCGCAAGGTCATCATCCTCGGCTCGGGACCGAACCGGATCGGCCAGGGCATCGAGTTCGACTACTGCTGCGTCCACGCCGCCTTCGCGCTGCGCGAGCGGAGCGTGGAAGCGATCATGATCAACTGCAACCCCGAAACCGTCTCCACCGACTACGACACGTCCGACCGGCTGTACTTCGAACCGCTCACGCTCGAGGACGTGCTGAACGTGGTCGAGAAGGAACGGCCGTACGGCGTCATCGTGCAGTTCGGCGGCCAGACGCCGCTCAAGCTGGCGGTGCCGCTGCAGCGCGCGGGCGTCCCGATCCTCGGCACCTCGCCCGACGCCATCGATCGCGCCGAGGACCGCCAGCGCTTCAGCGATCTGCTGAACGAGCTGAAGCTGAACCAGGCCGCCGGCGCCACCGTGCGGTCGCTGCCCGAGGCCCGCGAGGTCGCGCAACGGCTCAGCTATCCCGTGCTCGTGCGCCCGTCGTACGTGCTGGGCGGCCGCGCCATGCGCATCGTGTACGACGACCAGGACCTCGTGCAGTTCGTCGGCGAAGCGCTCGAGGTCGCGCCCGACCATCCGATCCTCATCGACAAGTTCCTGGACGACTCGATCGAGATCGACGTCGACGCCGTGAGCGACGGCGAGCGCGTGGTCGTCGGCGGCGTCATGGAGCACATCGAGAAGGCCGGCGTGCACTCGGGCGATGCTGCGTGCGCGCTGCCGCCGTACAGTCTCGACGAGGGCCAGGTGAAGGCGCTGCGCGCGCAGACCAAGGCGCTGGCGCGCGCGCTCGACGTGGTCGGCCTCATCAACGTGCAGTTCGCCATTCGCAACGACACGATCTTCGTGCTGGAGGTCAACCCGCGCGCCTCGCGGACCGTGCCGTTCGTCTCCAAGGCGATCGGCGTACCGCTCGCCAAGGTCGCGACGTGGGCGATGCTCGGTGAGTCGGTCGCGCCTCTGGCGTCGATCGAGGAGCGCGAGCTGCGCCACATCGCGGTGAAGGAGTCGGTGTTCCCGTTCATCAAGTTCCCCGGCGTGGACATCGTGCTCGGCCCGGAGATGAAATCAACCGGTGAGGTCATGGGGCTCGATCGCGACTTCCGCAAGGCGTATCTGAAGTCCCAGATCGCCGCCGGCTCGCCGCTGCCGACGAGCGGCAAGGTGTTCGTCTCGGTCAAGACGCGCGACAAGCGCGCGGTCACGACGCTGGCCCGCCGGCTGGTCGAGATGGGCTTTACGCTGGTCGCCACCGCCGGCACCGCGCGCGTGCTCGAACGTCAGGGCATGACGGTCGAGCTCGTCCACAAGGTGCTGGAACACCACCGGCCGAACGTCGTCGACCTCATGAAGCAGGGCGACATCGCGCTGGTTTTGAACACGCCCGAGGACGGCCGCGCGCGCAAGGACTCGGCGGCCATCCGGCGCGCCGCGGTGAGCCTGAACATTCCGTACTACCTGACGGTCGACGGCGCGCAGGCGGCCATCGCCGCCATCGAAGCGCAGCTCAAGGGCGAGCACCAGGTAAGGAGCCTGCAGGAATACCATGCCGATGCGTGAGCGGCTCTGGGTTGCCCTCGACGTCGAGACGCTGAAGGACGCCGAGGGGCTCCTCGAGCGGCTAGCCGGCCTGCCCGAACGGATCGGCGCCAAGATCGGCTCGCAGCTCTTCACGGCGGCCGGACCCGCCGCCGTCGAGACGGTGCTCAAGCGCGGGTTCTCCGTTTTCCTGGATCTGAAATTTCACGACATCCCGAACACCGTCGCCGGCGCCGTTCGCGAGGCGACGCGCGCCGGCGTGACGATGCTCAACGTGCACGCCGCCGGCGGCACCGCGATGATGCGCGCCGCCGCGGAGGCGGCAACGAAGGCAGCCACGGACTTCGGCGTCGCGCGGCCGATCTGCATCGGCGTGACCGTGCTGACGAGTCTCGACCGCAAAGGCCTCGCCGAGATCGGTGTCACCGGCAACGTGGAGGCGCACGTGCTGCGCCTCGCGGACCTCGCGCGCGAGGCGGGATTGGACGGCTGCGTGGCCTCGCCACAGGAGATCGGGCTGCTGCGCCGCGCGCTGGGGCCGAAGTGGCTGATCGTGACGCCGGGCATCCGGATGGAAGCGGCGGCGGTTGGAGGTGCGGGTGGTCTCGGGGAAGATCAGGTGCGCATCGCGACGCCGTCCGCTGCGATTCGTGCGGGCGCCGACGCGATCGTCGTCGGCCGACCGATCACCGCCGCGCCCGATCCGCACGCGGCGGCGGCCGCGATCCTCAGAGAGATCGCGCGTTAGACGGCGTCCGCTCAGATGGACAAGCCTCGTATCTTCCTGGGCTCGTCAGGAAAGCAGCAGAAGCTTCTCCAGGCATTAACGCGCGGTCTCGAAGACGTCGCGCACGTAGAGCCATGGACCACGTCATTCAATCCCGGGACGACCACACTGGAGCGGCTCCTCGAGCTCACGCATGAGGTCGACTTCGCGGCGTTCGTATTCGCTCGCGACGACTGGACGACCAACAGCCCACCCGCATCCGATTCCACGGCATCCGGCCAGGGTTCTCCGCGAGACAACGTGGTGTTCGAAGCCGGTCTTTTCGGTGGAGTCCTCGGAATGCGTCGAACTTTCATTCTCCATGCGAGCGGCGCAAAGCTTCCAAGCGACCTCCTCGGTCTCACGTGCGCACGCTATGGCGAAGCGACCGAGATGAGAGTCGTCAGTCAGAAGCTTCGCAAGGCGATCGAGACCGAGGGGCGCGTAACGATCCTCACGCCTGCAGCCTAATGTGACCA
>QHSO01000289.1 GCA_003220475.1 Candidatus Rokuibacteriota bacterium
CATGACGCGGCGCTTGATGCGTGGCGGCCACGAAGTCATCGTGTACACGACCACGGCGAAGAGCCGCGAGGCGTTTGCACGGGAGACCGGCGCCGTCGCCGCCTCCTCGCTCGACGACCTGGTGGCCAGGCTCAAGCCGCCGCGTGCGATCTGGCTGATGGTCCCCGCGGCCGCCGTCGACCAGACGCTCGAGGGGCTCGGCCGAACGGTCAAGAAGGACGACATCCTGATCGACGGCGGCAATTCCTACTACGTCGACGACATTCGACGGGCGAAAGCGTTCGCTCCGCGGGGCATCCACTACGTCGACTGCGGGACGAGCGGCGGCGTGTGGGGCCTGGAGCGGGGGTATTGTCTGATGATCGGCGGCGATGCGATGGTGGTGGAGCACCTCGAGCCGATCTTCGCCACGCTGGCGCCCGGCCGAGACGCCGCACCGCGGCTGCCCGGACGCGAGCAGGTCGGCGGCACGGCGGAGCACGGCTATCTGCATTGCGGTCCGCACGGCGCCGGCCATTTCGTGAAGATGGTTCACAACGGGATCGAGTACGGCATCATGGCCGCCTACGCGGAGGGGCTCAACATCCTGCACCACGCCAACGCCGGCCGAGCCGCGCACGCGGTCGACGCGGAGACGACACCGCTGCGCAATCCCGAGGAATACCAGTACGACTTCGATCTGCGCGACATCGCCGAGCTCTGGCGGCGCGGCAGCGTGGTCGCCTCGTGGCTGCTCGATCTCACCGCAGGCGCGCTGCTTACCGACCCGGCCCTGTCGGCGTTCGCGGGCCGCGTCTCCGACTCGGGCGAAGGACGCTGGACGATCAAGGCCGCCATCGACGAAGCGGTGCCGGCGCCCGTGCTCACGACCGCGCTCTATGAACGATTCAGCTCGCGCGGCGAGTCTGATTTCGCGAACAAGGTGCTCTCCGCCATGCGCTACGGCTTCGGGGGCCATCACGAGAAGGCGGGCCGGTGACCGTCCATCCGGTCGTCTTCCTCGTGGACGTGGACAACACGCTGATCGACAACGATCATATCGCCGCCGATCTCAAGCGCCACCTGGAGCGCGAGGTCGGCCACGAGCGGCAGGCGCGGTATTGGGCCATCTTCGAAGAGCTTCGGGCCGAGCTCGGCTACGCAGACTACCTGGGCGCGCTGCAACGCTATCGGGTGGAGCATCCCCGTGATCCCCACGTGCTGACCGTGTCGTCCTTCATGGTGAATTACCCGTTCGCGAACCGGCTCTACCCGAACTCGCTCGACGTGCTGGAGCGCTTCCGCAGCTGGGGACCGACGGTCATCCTCTCCGACGGCGACGCGGTGTTCCAGCCGCGCAAGATCGAGCGCTCGGGATTGCAGGAGGCCGTGGACGGAAACGTCCTGATCTACATCCATAAGGAGCGCGAGCTCGACGACGTCGAGCGGCGTTATGCGGCCGATCACTATGTGCTGGTGGACGACAAGCCGCGCATTCTCACCGCCGTGAAGCGAGTGTGGGAGCGCCGGGTGACCACGGTCTTCACGCGTCAGGGCCATTACGCGCACGATCCGCAGGCGCCGGCCACCAATCCGCCGGCCGACATGACGGTCGAGCGCATCGGCGACCTTCTCGCATACGACCTACGTGCCTTCCTCGCTGCGCCGCCGCCGGTCCAGGCTCGGGCCACGACCATGCCACGTCGGGAGCGCTGAAGAACGCGATCGACTACGTCGACAAGGAGTGTGGACCTGACGGTCGCTGCGCGCTCCCGTGCCCGCACGGTTCATAGATGAGTTACTCACTTCTGAAATGCGACAATGACCGGCGTGCTGACCGACGAAGAACTGCGCCACGCCTTCCTCGACCATGGGCCAACGTGGATCCGTGCGCAGGCGGCCGCGTACGGTACACGCGCCGGCGCCGTGCCTGCTCCGATCGCGGACGGATTTCGTCCATTCTTCGGCGCCGATATCGATCGCGCGCGGGTCGTCGCTGCCAAGATCAACAACCCGCCGTTCTACGCGGAGCTGCTGGCCCGCGGCGTCGACCGACGCGACCTCCTGGACTTTGCCGCCGGCGTGGCCGGCATCACTTTCGACACAACAATCGTTATTGCCCCGCATGCGACGGAAGGGACGGAGGCGCAGTTCACGGAGATAATCTTTCACGAGCTGGTGCACGTGGTGCAATATCGGCTGCTCGGGGTCGATCGGTTCACTCAACTCTACGTCGACGGCTGGATGGCAGGGCGTGCGCGGTTTCTCGACAACCCCGCCGAGCGGTACGCGAACATCCTGCTCGAGCACATTGCGTTCATCCTGCAGAATCGGTACGTAGAAGCGCCGACGGCGGCGTTCTCGGTTGAGCAAGTGGTGCGGTCGTTACTAGGCCTGTCCGCGTGACGAGCACGCGGCGTCCAGCGTCGCTCAGTGGGCGAGGTCCGTAATCATATGCAGTGATCTCGTGCAGCGGCCGCAGCAGACAGTCTTCTTCATCAGTGCCGCGTCTACCATCGTCGCGCAGAGGCTGACGGTCAGTGATCAAACTCAAAATGAACCTCCAGGGCGCACCAGCCGGCGCCGCCACTACTCTCGTTCCGGTCCAGATGTCGGTGACTCTACTCGGTGTTGGCCGCTCTCGTCCATTGGACCAAGGTCTAGGAGCCGCTGCGCGCAGCGCCGCCTCGCTTGGGCCGGCGGACCGTCCTCACCTTTCCGCTCTTTCCTCCTCCGCAGAAGAAGCGATCGCCGCCATCGGACTCGAGCCCAGAAACGCTCACTCCGGGCGGCATCTCGAGCGTTTCCAGGATTTGCCCCGTTCGAGGATCGACTCGCCTCAAATCGCTCTTGTCACCTTCCCAGGTGGCGTGCCAGAGCTCTCCATCGACCCAGGTGACCCCGGTGACGAAGCGGTTGGACTCGATGGTGCGAAGAATCGCCCCTGTTTGGGGGTCGATTTGATGGATCTTCCGGTCCCGATACTGCCCCACCCAGAGCGTCCCTTCGGCCCACGCGAGCCCCGAGCCGCCGCCGCCGGGCGCCGGGATCGTGGCGAGCACACGGCCGGTCTTCGGATCGATCTTCTGGATGCGATCCTCGGCGAGCTGAAACAGGTGCTGGCCGTCGAAGGCCGTCCCCGCATGCGCGGCGACATCGATCGAGCGCAGCGTCTTCCCGCTCGCCGGATCGAAGGCGTTCAGCGTCTCTCCGGCAGCAAACCAGACGTGCCGGCCGTCATAGGTGACCCCATGCACGCTGTCGACACCCGGGAAGGGTCCATACTCGCGGACGATCTCGGCCGCTGATCGACTCATGCTTGCATCCTAGCCACCTGGCAGGGGAGCAGGGAGTAACAAGGTCGTCGTGAATCCCGGCACCGGCGGGGTCATCCAACGACGAGCTCGCCCGCGACCAAACGAGTGCACCTTGCCGGCTGCCGCAAGCGAGTCGAGTGCCCGCTGCACGGTGCGCTGGCTGGCTCCAAGCGTAAGCGCCAGGGCCGAGCTCGACCACGACTCACCGTCGGCGAGGAAGGCCAGCACCGCCGCATGCTCCTCGTGGAAGGGCGGCGCGAGCACGACGACCTCGCGTGCGCGGCGCGGCGCCAGCGCAAACCCTCGCTTCGTCGCGCTCACGCGGGCCAGTGTCCGAAGCACGGTGCGGAGCCGCCCGATTTCGACGCGCAACCGCGCGCGATGCGATTCATCGGCGCGCTTCGCTCCGAATGCCCGCGCAACGAGCGTGTCCCTCGGCACGTCTCCGGGCCACGCTTCGCCCAGCGTGCGGGCAAGCGCGAACAACACCGGACGCCGTGCGAGCGAGACCATCGTGCGTGCGTCACGCACGACATGACGGCACGCGTCCACGACGAGAGCGTTCGACCCCAGCAACGCTTCGACCTCATCGAGCAGGAGGAGTCGCTCCTCACCACTCGCAATCAGGCGCGCCGCCGGCGTGTTCAGGACAAGGGATGCGCTTTCGACCTCCGCGGTCAGCGCCGGGATGCGTGCTTGGCTTGCCGCGCGCGCGGCCCGAGCGACCGCAGCGCGCGCCGGCTTCGTCCGGAGGCGTCGCATCGCGATCCCCGCAACCACCAGCTCGTGGGCGGTCCTCGACGCGGGCGGCAAGGGCGTGGGGTCGAGCGCGGCGAGCGTACGCTCGGCCTCGTCGAGGCGCCCGATCAGGAGGAGGCGCCGGATCTCGAGGTACCGCGCATACGCGGCGTTCACCCGGTCGCCGTGCGCTTCGAGCGTCGCCCGCGCCGTGTCGAGCGTCTTCGCTGGCCAGCCCAGGTCGCGCGAGACGAGCGCGATCTCGGCCTCGGCGACGATGCACCTCGCGCGAGCGACCGCCTCTTTCGGACCGAAGGCACGCGCAGCACGTCGCAGGAGCGCCTTCGCTCGAACGAGATCGCCGAGCTGCGCCATCGCGATGCCTCGAAGCGCGAGCGCCGGCGCGTCGTCGCGCAGGGCGACCCGGTTCAGGGCGCCGAGGGGATCACCCGCCGCGAGCGCACGCGCCGCGGCTGTGATCAGGGAGTCCATCGGAATCCCGTCACACTTGTCACTCCCATCGTGTCGATATCCGGCGTAAGTCTATCTCGTGACCAACGACCGCCGGATCGTATCGAGAAACGGGTGGACACCCGAAGCAAGGAGACAAGAGCGATGACGAAGCACCGGACCGGAACACGTAAAGAATGGCTCGCAGCGCGGCTCGAGCTGCTCGAGGCTGAGAAGGAGCTCACGCGGCGTAGCGATGAGCTGGCGCGGCGGCGGCAGGAACTGCCGTGGGTTCGGATCGACAAGGCATATCGGTTCGAGACGGACGAGGGGAGCGCCTCGCTGGCGGACCTCTTCCGAGGGCGCTCGCAACTGCTCGTCTATCACTTCATGTTCGGGCCCGACTACAAAGCGGGCTGTCCGTCCTGCTCGGCGATCGCGGACGGCTTCAACGGATTCGTGATTCACCTGGCCAACCACGACGTGATGCTCTGGGCGGCCTCGCGGGCGCCGCTCGCGAAGCTGCAGGCGTACAAGCGGCGGATGGGCTGGACGTTCCCCTGGGTCTCCTCGTTCGGCGGCGACTTCAACAGCGACTTCAGCGTCGGGTTCACCGAGGAGCAACAGCGCGAGGGCGTCGTCGAATACAACTACCGGCGCGAATCCGGGGCCGCAGTGGGCCGGGAGTTGCGCGGCAGCCAGGAACCTGTCGCGGAGATCGCGGCCATGACCGGAACCGACGTGGCGACGTACACGCGCGAGAGACCGGGTCTGAGCGCGTTCGCGCTCGAGAACGGCGTCGTCTACCACACCTATTCCGCCTATTCGCGCGG